>JAGQPR010000640.1 GCA_020426625.1 Planctomycetales bacterium | reverse complement strand
GGTTTGATTATCACAAATTGCGTCTCTGAGTTCATAACATCCCTGCTTGTCCCGCCTGCGCCAGCCCTGGAACATTGAATTGACTTAGCATCGCGGGGTTACTACTCAACTTTATCTAATTTAGAACGCTGAGTCGACACTTGCAGAAAACACAATGATGCGCCAATGCGATTTCTGCGTTAAGATGAACGCCAAGCTTTCCTTGAAAACAAATACGGAGAAGAAAAATGCGCTCAATCGCGTTTGTGGTGGCTTGGCTTGGTTCCAGCTTACTTGGACAATTGGCGAATGGTTCTTCGCCAGAAGAGATTCCTGAAGTCTTCGATCTTTATGTCACTGAGGTTGAGCTAACTGGCGGTGCTGAACCTGTTGCCGCAGGCGAGATTGATGCGGCCTACGAACAATGGTTGGAATCGGGAAAGATCAATAAGCGCGAAACCTGTCGCGTTGCAATTTCTCAAGATCGGGAATTCGAATTCCTGCATATGTATCATATCAAGTTGAGTGAAGTTCATGTCAACGAAGAGGGACTTGCGACGACGAGGTTAAATTCTGCAACGATTGGTTCGACGATAAAAGTTTCGCTCCTGTCCGAGAACAACGATATGAAGCTGAAGCTCGACTATTTCAATTATCGACCGGCCGAACTTACACCCGCCACCAAGCTGACTGATATAGAGTCCGTTAAAGCCAAGATTGAAGTGCTCATCGTGCCGCGTAGGAGAATGATTCTTCCGGCCAATTCTGTAGACGGTAGGACATATCTAGTAGTCTGGTTGTCTCCAAAGCAAAAGGATTTGCAGCCGTAAGAAGCTGACAGCAGTCAGACGCGTATTTTGCCTTTTTCGTGAAAAGTCCGGGGCTACGGGATCGTTGGCTACGGCCAATGGACGACAACCGGCCGCTTACGCGTCGCCGCTCACTTGAAGCCAATAAAGGACTGCTGGCCAATTGCACATGATCGAGTTGACAGATGGTATCAAAAGATTGGTCAGCCAAAGGTTTCCTTCGTGCTCTTCGCGTCCTTCGTCGTTTTCTTTCTCTATGGCACTGAATGTCGACCTATGCCAAGCACACGAGGGCCGCATGCTTGGGTTAGGTCGGACCAGCGACCTCAGTAGCCGCCGGTACGACGTGCTCTGTTCTTTTCGCCATCGGACGTCAAGTCGAGAAAGTCAATTGTATTGCGACCTGGTTTTACCTCCACATGCAACTCGGACTGCGAGTTGTATCTCTTGGGTACTTCTTCCCCGCGACCCGCCCCGTAATCTCCTCCTCCACTTTCCTGAAGGGTTTCGATATACACCAAGTGCTTGCCTACTTGGGCGCCCATCTCGTCACGATTGTACGTCAGCTCGTAGTTGCCTTCAGCGTCCGTACGTCCCATCGAAGCACCACCACCGCTCATCGGGTCTTTGCCGTCGATTTCTGGGTAAAACGTGACCAGTGCGCCTTCTAGCGGTTTGCCGTCCAAGTGAACTGTTCCGGTAACCGATCCCATGTCTCCGCTACTACAACCCAAAACGCTGATTAGCAACGCGGACGCAAGACAAGGTCGAAATAAGCCAAGTGTTCTTTTCATCGGTATGCCTCTATTTTACGAGTAAGGATCCTATCAAAAATTCGGAATCTGCTTCAGGTAGATATCTGCCTCGGCAAACATCGGATCAGCGGCCCGCGCTTGCAGTAAGTATTTTCTAGATGCACTCCATTGTTCTTGCGCAAATAACGCGATCCCCAGGTTCAGCAAAGCCTCTGGATAATGGGGCCGCAGGCGCACGGCCTCACGAAAGTTCTTGGTTGCTTCGGGCACATTCCCTTGATAAAGCATTGCCATGCCGATGCCCACGTGTGTCTCAGGCAAAGGCGGACCAATTTCCAATGCTCGACGATAGTACGGCAAGGCGAGCTCGTGGCGTTCGGCTGCTGCCAAGGCCATGGCCATTTCCAGATTGGCTTGTACGTGGTCTGGAAACTGTTGCACAATCAGCAGCAGCACATCCAACTCACTTTGCAGATCCCCTCGATCACGAAATGCACTGGCAAGTTCTGCCATCGCCATCAGAGGGGCCGCATTCAAATCCTCCTGGCCGTCCAACCCAAATCCTATAATTGCCAGCGGCTAATCCGCGGCTTGCAAATGTTCCAGGTGGGCGAAGTCTGCCTCCACTTAAGCTGGTTCGGGTACCGTGACGATCGATGCCACGACAACGGACGCCGAAGTTCGCGTACGGTTGTACGACAACGCCAATCGGCTGGTGGAAGAAACAATTAGTAGATCCGGAGATTACTCGTTGTGCTCGAGATACAGGCATCGACGTTGGCCTCGTACCTCTTGCAAACACAGGCACGATCGCCAACTTCGTTTGGAATGACCTCAATGGCGACGGCATCCAGGACGCCAACGAACCGGGCTTGGATCAAGTCACCGTCCTGCTCTATGACCAAACTGGTTCGCATCTCCTCGATACTACGACGTCGAGTGGCGGTGGGCAGTATTCCTTCTCGGGCCTCCCCGAAGCGATTTATGTCCTTGAGTTTTTCCGCCCAGCCGGTTTCGATTTCACGCTGGAAAATCAGGGCAATGATGATGCGGCAGACAGCGACGCAAATCTTCTTTCTGGTCGAACGGCGGGAGTTTCTGTCGCTGCCGGAATGGTTGAAGATACGGTCGATGCTGGATTTGTCGGTCTAACAAACGAAAACATCGGCTCGATTGGAAACCTCATCTGGAACGATCTCAACGAGAACGGAATTCAGGATTTAGACGAACCAGGCCTCGATGGTGTGCGCGTCCGACTGCTTGACGCAACGGGCAGTTTGATCGTTAACGAAACGATCACTGCGGATAGCGGTCAGTATCGCTTCAGTGGGCTTAGTGCAGGAGACTATGTAATCCAGGTCATTGCTCCGCTTAGCTTTTCTTATAGCCCGCAGGATCAAGGAAGTGATGATTCGCTTGACAGCGATTTTGACGCAGTGACTGGTCGATCACCGGTCGTTTTGCTTACCTCGAACGAGCAGCTAGTGGGCATAGATGGCGGACTCATTGAACTGTTTCCAACTGTGGTCACAGTATCGAACGTCTTCCACGGCGTGCTGCCGAACCAAGATCCTGATGGCGCTGGTCCCAAGATCCAATTTGGCCGCGATTCCTATGACACGCTTGCAAACGTTATCGTTGGATTGGACTCGCTTCCCAATGAAACGATCGTAGAGGTTCTCGACGAAACCTATTCTTCGTTTGATTACGATCGACCGGGAAAAACACTGCACTTGGTCACGCCCAGTGGCTTGGCGACGATCGCCCAAGCGACGATCAATGAGGGGGCCTTGCTATTGGATGGCGAATTCGCGTTTCCAGGTGGTATTCAAGTGTATGACGGTGGAACG
>JAGQPR010000063.1 GCA_020426625.1 Planctomycetales bacterium | reverse complement strand
CTCGTTTTACTCGTTAACCGCTTACCCCAGGGCTACAATCTGCCACTGCTCCGCAGTTCCGGAGGACAACTCGCAAGTAGACTGCGCTTGTCGAGCGGAATCAGATGTGCGGTCGGAAGAATTTCGCGAAAGTGAAACCACCGTCCGCGACAAAACACTTCCACGTTTGAACTATCAATTCCACCCACTGTAAGAAATAACCGAGTTATTTTCCTCCTGTCGTTAATGGCAGTTGAAATCGCACCTTAAGCCCCGGAAGAGCGAATCCCCGCCCCCGACTAGATATAGGCCAGCCAACGGGTAACTGTACGACCTTAAGAATCGCAGTGCTGGCGATTTATTCTGCGATTTTGGGGAATAAGTTTGCACGCTTGAAGTTCTCTAATGATATCAAAGTGGGGTGGTTTCTGATTCGTTCAAGTTGGATTAGAATTCGGCCGCCCCGAACGGTCGCGCGAGCTTCCATCCATACACCAGCTTTACGGAGACAGTTTTATGCTGCGCAAGCTAACCTCGTTGTTCTGCCTCGCTATTCTCACCTGCTCATTTGTGGGATGTGGCGGCACTGAAACAACTACAACCACCACCGAAACGCCTGCCGCTACTGGCGACGCCGATGCTGGCGAACCAGCCGCCGAGGGAGAAGGCGAAATGAAAGAGGGTGAAGGCGCCTAATTAGGTGACCTTTTCCGGAACTCATCAGAATCTGAAGGGCGGCGTCAGTTAGTTGACGCCGCCTTTTTTTGCGCCCCACATCTCAGGGTTCGAAAGCACTCTCAGGGTCCGAAAGCACCACTTGTGCCGATTTGGGGCGGAAGGTGCAGCCTCTAAATGCCCTCCCCGGCCCACCGTACCTATTGGTCCAAACTAGCTATTTGAGCTTATTTTTGAAACCCTACCTTTGTTTGGACAAGGGTACTTTGGCTCGTTCAGGACCTCGGAACGCCGCTCTCGTCGCCCCATCCACCTGATGTTCCGCTGGCTACACTGGTTAGGTTAGGGAACTTTTGGTGGCAGGTTGTCCTCCAAGCTGAGCAAAGGTTGCATGCGTAATTTGAGCGCGTCTGCGGTTGAGCACCACCCAATCGCGGTTGCTGCTTGCGGCTTTTGACGGTCAGTCTGGAGTTGAATACCTAACTCTTAGCGTTTCATCGCCCGGCTCTTCGTTGAAATTATGAGCTGTCTAATTACAATCCATCTTCGCAGTCTTATTTTCCCATAACACCTAAACCCCTCATTTTAGCCTGATTCAATTGGCTGAAATCAGAGAAGATTGCACGAGCTCATCTGAATTTGGGGTTTTTGGGTCGGTACTTGGCTACCTTAACCGCTTTCACCAGCGCTCCGTCGAGAGGTTATTAAATGGCCGCTTGTGGTTCAAACAATTCGCGTAAACTGTTAGCTCGAAAACGCTTACAGAAACGCTCCGCAGCTCGCCGCATATTGTTGGAGTCGCTTGAGGCGCGTCAGCTTCTGACGGTCGGGCCACAGCTACTGAGCATCCAACCTAACACGGGCGACATTCTTGAGAGCGGTGAAGTCCTAAATGTATCGCCCAAAGAGTTGGTATTCCGATTCGACGATGGGGCAGGCATTGATGCCACCAGCTTGGGTGGAATACGTATTGTAAGAAGTGGTGACGATGGAGTTTTTGAACGAGCTTCGCGGGCGACTGATTTCAATACTGGCGGACAAACTCTAGTTGAGTTTTATGCGAGAGAGGCTGGACAGGCAGGAAACGGAATTCAAATTCAGTTTTCCAAAGTCAACCGCTCCGACACGCGTGCTCCTGTATTGCGAGTCACCGGTCGTACAATCGATGTCGAATTGAACTCGAACCCGACTCTGGAAACGAGGGTCGAGGACTTGCTTCAGGCGTTCAGTGAACAGTCCAGCAGCGCGGCCGGACAGCTGGTTTACGCGCTCAGACTTCGCGGCTCGCAGACGATAGGAATTGCCAACACGGTTAATACCGCGACGCCACTGATCTTGACCGGCGCCAACGCAGCCAAGACGGCGACCAACTTCGGTTTGGGAAACAATTTGGAGGTGCGTCTCGTCGCCCGAGACGGTGGCAACAACGGCTTGGGAATCACCATCAGCGTCTCAGCGGTTGATCGTGGCGGCGCTGGAGCCCCAGTGGTTACTGTTAATGGCAAGGCGATCAACGTCCAGCTGAATTCCAATCCACGGTTTGCTACTACGGTTCAAGAATTCGTTGATGCTTTGAATGCCAGCGACTCTTTTGCTTCCCAATTGGTGGAGGCGCAGCTGGTCAGTGGTGTAGGCGCTACACGAATCGGTGCCAGCCCGATAACGTACTCGCCATTGACGCTGACAGGCGTTACGGACATCGAGATCGCTCCGGCGTACGTAGGCCTGGGCGACAGCGATCGAGAGGTCATCTTTCGCTTTGCAGAGCCTCTGCCGGACGACCAATATCGCATCGAAATCTTGGGGCAAGGCATTCGAGTTCTCAAGAATGTCGAAGGCGAAGCGTTCAACAACGGGAATTCCGTTTCGGTACGGTTCGAATTGAATCTTGGCGCTCAGGTTGAGTCCGTCGTTCCCCAGCCCGTATCGCGTGATCCAGTCACAGGTCAACTGAGCTGGACGCGAACGTCCGAGATCGACGTGTACTTGAGCGACGATCCGATGCTTGACCTGAATTCCATCCAGTCAGTGAACGGGCAGACGCTGAGTCAATTGGCGGCAGTTCGCGGTACGCTGTACATCCAGAATAGTGACACAATCGTCTTTTCTTCCGGCTCGGGACAGACGGGAGTCCTCAATCCTCAGTTCTACCAGTTGCTCAGCTCGCAAGGCACATTGACGACTGCCGACGATCCAGCACCAGAACTACCAACTCGCATTCGATACTATCCCGACGCCAACCGAGTTTCTCTCCGATTTCCCAAGTCCTTGGATCAGTACGCTGCGGCGGGAGGAGAGTTGCGTTTGCGGATTGGCACTAACGAAAGCCAGCCATTAGCGCCAATTGCAGTTGACGGTTTGACGACCGATCCAGCCGATACATTTGCTGGCGCCCAGAATCTATCAACGGCCTGGACGCCGGGAGCAGCGGGTTCGCAGTCGGTAATCATCGATTCTGAGATTAAGAACACGACTCCGCTACTGCTCGATTTTCCCGGCGGAAGTGATGAGCCCGGCAATCGCAACATTCGCATTCAAGACAATTTGCGTTTGGGCGCGGATACCATCGATGGCACCAGCGTCATTTTTTACAACTTTCAAGGCCAACTCGGTGTACTGAACGGCTCGACGCTGTTGAATGCCATTACAGAAACACAGAAAACTCGCGTGCGGGAAGTAATGAGCCTGTACGAACAGTATCTAGGAGTGCGTTTTGTCGAGAGCGAGAACCTGGGCTTCACGATAGGCGTGGGTGATATGCGGGCCATCGTGCCCTTCCCCGATGTTGTCGGTGGTACAACCCCAGGCATAGCCGAGACGAATCAGCCAGGCTTGACGGTCTACGAGGCTGGCACGCTGATCAGCAACGGGCAGCCGGCAACTGTTTTGGATATTCAAGATTTTGGCGATGCAACGCTGAATCAGTTCGGTGGCCCGTTCATGCGTGCCTCGATGCAAGCTGTTGGTAAGCTCCTCGGATTAGGAGATGCAGACGAACTGGAGCAAATGACAATTCAATCATTTGCATCGGTGTTTGCACCTGGCGTCGGCACGGAAATCGTGCTGCCAGGCGACGCCGACATTGTTCATGGTCAATATCTGTATCGCCCAGATAGCAAGGATATCGACCTCTATCAATTCTCATTGCCCATCGCTGGCCGGATTAGCATTGAAGCGTTCGCTGAGCGGATGAGTTCTGCCAGCCTGCTAGATTCTCAAATACGCTTGTTCCAGGAAACCGCCAGCGGATGGGAAGCGATCGCAGCCAATGACGACTACTTCAGTTCGGATTCGTTTTTGGAACTGGATCTTGCGCAGGGTAATTACATTGTGGGCGTCAGCGCCTCGGGCAATGCCAGCTATGATCCCGCGATTGCCGACAGTGGCATCGGCGGGCGCTCGCAAGGCCAATACCAGTTGCGAATGGATTTCCATCCACCAGCCAATTCTGTGCTCCGCGATGGCGATACGGCAGTTGGAACCGAATTTGATGGTGATGCAGATGGCGTTCCAGGCGGTGTATTCGATTTTTGGTTCCGTCCGTCAAACGCGGCCAATACCAAATTTGTCGACAAGGCATCTCCAGCAGGTGGTACCGGCACAATTGCAAGTCCGTATAAAGACATCGACGATGCCTTGGCTACAGCCACACCTGGTACCGTAGTGCGGGTGTTGGGTAACGCCGGTGCCGATGGAAACTTTGCGACCTTGGCAGACAACAAAGCTTACGAGATTGGCTTCGACAATTTGGGGCGTCCGTTGCCTGATGGCATGACACTGGATGTTCCCAAAGGTGTAACTGTCATGATTGACGCCGGGGCAATCTTGAAATTGCGGCGGGCGCGTGTCGGTGTGGGTAGTAGTTCGGTCAGCGTTGACCGCAGCGGCGGCACTTTGTTGGTGCTAGGCACCCCAACACTGCAGACGGATGCTGGTCAAGTTTTGGTGGACGCCAACGGAGAGGCACTCGCTGGCGACGTTTACTTTACGAGCTTGAATCATGCTGGCTTGGGGCTGAACGCAAATACCGCCGTTGTAGGCACCGTTCCAAGTGCTGGAGACTGGGGAGGGATCGATTTCCGGACACGTGTCGACGCGGCCAATTCCTCGCGGCTCAATTTGGAAGCAGAAGGAATCTTTCTCAATTGGATCAGCCACGCCGATATCCGATATGGTGGCGGACAAGTCGTAGTCGACGGACTCTCCCAAGTAGTCACTCCCATTCAGATGATCGACGCGCGTCCAGCAGTGATCAACAGCAGCATCAGCCGTAGCGCCGATGCCGCGATGAGCGCTTCGCCGAATAGTTTCTTGGAATCCAATTTCCATTCGCCAGCCGAGCAACGCGGCACAGTCTTTTCCGTGGACTACGATCGCGTCGGACCGGAGCTGCACGGTAATCGACTGACGAATAATTCGATCAATGGATTGCAAGTGCGTGTCCGTACACCTTCAGAATTGGAGAAACTGACGGTTGCAGGCCGATTCGACGATACCGACATCGTGCATTACATCCCCGAGAACCTGGAGATTCAAGGGACCCCAGGCGGTGCGGTACAATCGGTACAAGCCCCTTCAAGCACACGGACCACGCTTACCGCCCAAGCTGGAGGTACGCTGGCCAGCGGTACCTATCGATACCGATTCACCGCACTGGACTCGGCTGGGAATGAAAGCCCTGCCTCGGAACCGTCGGCTGCGTTGGCCAAAGTCGGCACCGGTTCGATCGTGTTGTCCAATGTCGCTACCAACGTTAGCCGCATTTACCGCAGCAGCAGCAATGGCGAGGGCCCCTACGTATTGGTAGGACAATTACCTGCATCGGTGGGCACTTTTATTGACAACGGATCCGACCTGGGAACCCTGCTGATGGACAGCTTGCCTGCCGTCAAGTCTCGCCAAGACGCTCGCTTGGTCATCGACGCGGGCACGGTTATCAAGAGCCAAGGGGCTCGTATCGATGTTCACATGGGGGCACAACTGATCGCCGAAGGCACTGATGGCAATCCAGTTGTCTTCACTTCACTGAATGATAACCGCTACGGGGCGGGCGGTACTTTTGACACCGCCAACCGCGTCGGCTCCCAGACCGCCGAGTCGGGTGATTGGGGCGGAGTTTACGTCGGGCATACCTCCAAGGCCAGTTTTGATTACAGCGTACTGGCCTACGGCGGAGGTACCACACGAGTCGAAGGCGGTTTCGCAGATTTCTCAGCGGTTGAGGTACATCAAGCCGACCTGCGATTGGTTAATAGCCGGGTAGAAAAAAATGCTGCTGGAGCAGACGCGGCCAATCCGAGCCAGCGCGGTGGTCGAGGAGCCAATTCTGCCTCGACCATCTTTATCCGTGCTTCTCAGCCAATTATCGTTGGCAATATCATTAGCGATAATATGGGGCCTGCCATCAGTGCCAACGTCAGCGCTCTAAATTACTACGCTTTAGAAGACTACGGGCGCAGCACAGGTGCAAGCGACCGTTACGAGGCTGGTGTCGGCAACAAAGGTCCTTTGGTAGCCCAGAACCGCCTGGACAACAATGACATCAACGGCATGGTTGTGCGCGGGGGCGCCCTGACGACTGAGGGCCACTGGGACGACACCGACATTGTTCACGTTGTGTTGGACGAGATCCGTGTTCCTGACTACCACGCATTTGGAGGCTTGCGTTTAACTAGCGCTTCCAATCAAAGCTTGGTAGTCAAACTGGCTGGAGCCAACGCTGGATTCACTGCTACAGGAACGCCACTGGACAACGCCAACCGCATTGGCGGTTCCGTACAGTTGGTGGGCCAGCCAGGTTTTCCAGTCATCCTGACGAGCCTGACCGATTCGACGGTGGGCGCAGGTTTCAAGCGAGATGGCAATGTGCAATCCGATACCGACAACATCAGTTTGTCTGGATTGCTGCCGACTGGACCAGAAGTTGACAATGGAACTCTGATCGACAACGACGTTGCTCCCGGCATCCCAGGTCAGTTTTCATTCGATGTAGGTCCTGCTGGTAGCAGCAATTTTGGTGGGCAAGGCGGTATTTCTGCGCAGGGCAACACCCAGCTATTTACTAACGTCGATGTAATTTTCAACTTCTTGAATTACGTGGATGTCGGCGGCAACGGCAATGCCATTAACTTAGCAAATAGTGTGATCACGCTTGCCCCAACCTTGATTGCGCCCGACTTGGTAGTCAGCGAAGGTACCTTCAATGGTGCCAATGGCGCGATTGCTTGGCGGATTGAGTCCCGAATGGACAACGGCATCGCCAAGGTTTTCAACACGATTACCTTGACCAGCCAAACCGCACTGGGCGATCTCCAGGTGATTAACTATCTCGACGAGGATGTCCTGTCGGTATCTGACGACATTCTGTACTTGACAGGGACGCCCGGCGAAGAGGATTTCCGCGCTTACACGCTGGACGGACCAGAGCGTGTCGGCTTCAACCAGGGTGGTATTTACACGGCCACACCAGGATTATTGGAAAATGCATCGTATGAAGGTTGGGCTGCTGACCGATTCCGCGACTTGGCCAATGCTATTGAAACTAACGGCACGACATACACCATTGCTGGCAATATTGATACGACCGATTTACCCGCATTCGTCGATGCGGAACTTGGCGATGTTTACGGTCCCAACGACATAACAACTGCTTTCGCATGGCGCGTAAATCCGAGTGCCACGTCCGCGCGAATTACCAGCTTTCTGGAACTGGTTCCTCGCAACCCCGCCGTGACGGGCACGGCCGGCGATTGGCGGAGCGTGTTACTCAGCACCAATAGCAATGATCGCAACGTAGCGGTAGCCACCGAGGCCGAATCCCCATTATCCAACGCTCCGCGGGCGAACGAAACACCAGCTGCCAGCCAGTATCTGGGGACGCTGGCTCCGGATCTCAAGAGCGGAGACGAAAACAAACGACTTGGATTCCACATCGAAGCAGCCATTGCCGCGCCCAACGATGTGGATGTTTACACGTTCTCTGCTCAAGCTGGTACGGAAGTCTGGCTGGATATCGATCGTACGAACAATGCGTTGGACACGGTCGTCGAGCTGATCGACGCCAATGGAAATACCTTGGCGCTGTCCGACAGCTCTCTTGCCGAAGAAGCGGACCCCAGCCTGCTATATGCTTCCACTGAGATTTCACGTTCAACGGTCAATCCGCTCCGCAGCAGTCCTGCGGAATTGTATTTCACCAGTGCGTTGGGAGCGCCTAAGGACTTGTTCAGCACCAATCCCAAGGATGCAGGTCTGCGAGTCAGCCTGCCGGGAGAAACCGGTGCTAGCAACCTCTACCATGTCCGCGTTCGTAGCAGCAATTTGACCGCGGGAGACCCCGTCAGCAAGTTGACCGATCCAGCGCAAGTGACCGGCGGATTGTCCAAGGGCAATTACATCTTGCAAATTCGCCTATCGGAAGTCGACGAGATTCCGGGTTCAAGCATCAATTACGCCGATATTCGCTTCGCACAAAACGGCGTTGATATCGTAGGTTTGCCGGGTAATTCACCACTACTGGGTGAAAACGGCGAAGTCGAATCGAATGACGTCTTTGCAAGTGCCCAACCCCTGGGCAATCTCTTGCAAACCAGCCTGCAAGCGTTAAGCGTGGCGGGCAATTTGGACTCGGTTACCGACGTGGATTGGTACTCGTTTGACATCGACTACCAACGAATTCGCCCGACATCGATCAGCGAGTACTTTGCAACGGTGTTCGACATCGATTACGCCAACGGTATCGGTCGGCCTGACACGTCTATGTATGTCTTTGATTCCAACGGGAATTTGATTCTGGGAGGCTTGGGCAGCAACGTCGTCGATGATCAGGCGAGCCCGTTGAATGCTGCAGATAATTCGGACTTGTCGCGTGGTTCGGCTGGCAGCCTGGATCCGTTTATTGGATCGTACGAATTACCGGCTGGCACTTACTTCTTGGCCATTACCAACAGCAGCCGTATTCCGGAAGTGATCACTCAGTTTTCCGATCCAACCTCTACGACTCCGTTGGTGCGATTGCAGCCAATCGACAGCATTCGGCTGATTGCTGAAGACCACGTCAGTTTCAATGGCGGATCGTCAGCACTTAGCCCCATTGTCCCCGACTTGTTTGTCGGCAACAGCGCGATTGTCGACTACACGCTTGGCGATCTGAATCTGTACGTCAGTCAAAACGGCTCTCGCAGTACTGGAGTACAATCTGCGCAGACCCGCATCTACTTGGTAAATCCATTTACCGGTCAGCAAGCCATCGACTTCGACATTGACAACGGTGACTTGGAAGATATTGCGTTTCGCACCAACGGCGAATTGCGAGGCTTTACCCGATCTGTGCTCGGCGGCCAAGCAGGTGTCGACCCCGATACGATTGTCAACTATACCAGTATCGACACGGGAACGGGTTTATTTACCACGGTGGGAACTTCTGGACTGCAGACATTCCACCTGGACACAACGGTCAACCCAGCCGTAATCGGCAATAGCGACGATGGAGTCCATCCGGAAGCGATCACCTTCGGAATGGTGACGGGGCAAGAACGGGGATTCTTCGTTGGCAATCGCACCACACCAACCGGCTTAACACCCTCGTATTTCGGTCCTCCGCAGAGTGTTCCAAACGTACTCCGCGCCAGACCCGGCGTCGACTACTTTACCAACATTCTCTATGAGTTTGACGAAACCACAGGTGCGGCGATCAGCGGCCAGGTTCCAGATCGTCAGGGAGTGATCGCCGCCAATGGAGCTGGCACAGCAGTCGTCGAACGTGGACGGATCGATACAGGTGACCCGACCAACAATCCAGCTATCCAATTGGTTGCTCGTGAGGCGACCAATTCCATAGCGGGCCAGCTTCAGTTCGTATTGAGGGATGGCGCTCAATTCTCGCTAATCGACCAAACGGGTCTACCGCTAGCGCTGAATTTCGAATTTGATTTCGGCCCAGAAGCAATCGTCAGCTACGATCCAATCAGCGGGCCGGTAATTCGCGACGGAATGCAGTTTGTCGTTGATGGAGTAACCTATGAGTTCGACACTGGTTCCATCATTGTCGTCAGCGCTGGAAATGGCTCGCAGATTGCTGACGGCTCGACCGTCAACATCAAGAACGCTGCGGGCCAGGAGATGGTTTTCGAGTTTGATTCCAACAACACACTCTCTGATCCAAACCATATCCGCGTTCGCTATGCTTCGACTTCGACTCAAGAGGAATTGGTTCGCGCCCTAACCGACGCGATCAACACGCAGACTGGCTTTGCAGTTCGCGCTGAAACTGCGTCTGGTTTCAATCGAATCTCTCTGGTGGGGGCCTCGGCCACGGACCCTGTGTTGGTCACCGGAAGCGGCATTTCGGTCACCAGCACTCCTGGCGTGAGCGCGTCGGCTGTGCGCATTCCGATTTCGGAGTTTGCGTCTGAGCAACAGTTGATCGACGCGATTGGGTCAGCCATGCAAGGTGACATTGTCGTCGGCTATGAAGGCGGACGCGTCAATTTCTCTGGTGCGACCATTGCCGATTTCGCTGACTTGGCTGCTGCAGGAATATTCCGCGACCAAGGAAGTAGCGGTGCCGTTCGTGCAGGCAATATTGGCATCCGCGCATTGGCTAGCGACACGGCTGAAACCATTGCTGCTCGGATTGCTCAGGCCATTGCCGATCTCGGCATTGTAGGTCTGTCGGCAACTGTTAACGGCCGCGTATTGCTGCTCTTCGGTGCCACCGTCAATAACCCTGGCCCACTAACCACGGCAGGTGTCGCGCCAGGTGGCTTGGTTACCGGTATCGCGACCATCGGCAATACGTTGTACGCGGTGAGCAACGCAGGTGGATTGTATCGCATCGCGCGACCGGACTTGCCCGACCAAGGTGTCTTTCCGGCTTCGCAGACTTATGTCAGCGGTGCTTTTGATCTGATAGGTATTCAGTTCACTGGCTTGGTGGCAGGTCCCGATCCGGCGTTGACCGGTGGCGTCCAAGTTCTATTGGGCATCGACAGTTCGGGTCGCGTGCATGCATTCGACACTAGTGGTCAATTGCAACCGATATTTGCCAACGGCGCTTCGTCGATTGCCACGGGCATCACCGGTGCCAATGGCTTGGCCTTGGCACCCCAGCAGTCAAATCCGTGGGGTATCACCAACACCAACGACAATACCAATCGCGAAAATGATGCAGGCCATGGAACGCCGCAGACTTCTAACGGCACTCGAGGCAACGGCATTGGGGGTGCTAGTTACTATTTCGGAAACAGCCAGGGAACTCCTGTCGACTACAACTTTGCTGGCGGCGCTGCAGGCGCCTTGGAAAGCGTTCCATTTAGTTTGGCAGGGATTGGAGAAGCCGATCTGCCAACATTGTACTTCAATTACTTCCTGAACACCGAAGATGGCACTAGTGCGGGCGCTGCGACTATGGTGGACGCTTTCCGCGTCTACGCCTCTGGTGAGGACGGTAACTGGGTACTGCTGGCGACCAATGACTCCGCTCGCGTAGCTGGTGATATTCAGGAGTTGTTCGATAACACGGGTGGCTGGCGACAGGCGCGTGTTCCCCTGGATTCGCTGGCAGGTCAAGACAATATCAAACTGCGGTTTGAATTCTCAACGGGTGGCGGATTTGGCTACGGCTTCACCGGCGGTCGAGGGCCAGAGATTCGGACTATTTCCGGCGATCGCCTGGTCGATGGCCAAACGCTGACGATCAACGGTCGTCGCTTTGAAATTGAGATGGGAGCAACCTTGGCTTTGCCAAGTGGCGCTTCGCTATCCAACGGCGACAGCTTCACGGTGGATGGCACGGTTTACGTTTTCACAGATGGTTCCGCCCCCGTGGCCGCGCCAGCCGTTGGCATTCCGTTTCAACCTTCGGATAGTTCCGAGCAAATCGCCCTGGCTGTGGCGGCCGCAGTTACTGCCTCGACGCCGCCAGTGGTTTCAGGAATTAATTTCTCGAACGAAGAGAACGAGATCCTATCAGAAGCGATTTCCGCAGGAATTATCGGCAACCCGATCCGTGTCGTCGGAACTGGCAATATTGGTGACAACGGAATGCTCCCCAACGCGGGCGAAGACGTTGATATGGTGCGGTTTGACTTGACTGCTGGAGCCACTGCTAAGATAAACGTCAACGCCTCCACGATCGGTAGTGGTCTCGATTCCTATTTGCGAGTATTCGACGCCCAGGGGAATGAGATTGGCAGCAATGACAATCGCACGGGCAGCACGGATAGCGAATTCACGTTCACATCTGCCGCGGGCGGTAGGTATTACGTAGGTGTCAGTGGCGCTGGCAACGCCTCCTACAATCCTTCGTTGGCAGGCTCAGCTGCAATTGGCAGCACCGGTGACTACGAGCTAGTGATCGAAGTCACGCGAGCCATCAGTGCTGTCGTGGCAGGAAATCGTGTGCAATTGGACGGTGCGTCGCAAGTCCAAGTAGCGTTCGGAACTCCCGTACTGCTTCAAGGTACTGCGGGCACCAGTGGTATTCCGATCCGCATTTCCGCCAACATGACAACGCAGCAAGTTTCGCAAGCAGTCCAACAGAGCATCGCTGCCTACTTTGCAAATGGAAACACCGGCGTTTATGCCATTCGTGGTGGAGACACCATCGATTTGACAGGCCTGACCGTCAATAACGCTGGACCATTCGGCTTGACCACATCCTTTGTTGGTGATTTCTCTGGATCGTTCAACAACGAAATTCGCGCTCAGAACAACGCTTTCGAAGGCGTTTATGTTGACGACTTTATCATCGGTGTCGCTGGTCGAGGTGAAATGGTCATCGGAGACGCTGGCGGCAATACGAATTTCGTTGCCAATCCAGGAGGTTCAAATCAGATCTTGACTGGCCCGTATCAAGTCGAGATCCGCGGTGGCGAGGAATATGGTATTCCCGAGCAATCGAACCAATTCCCTCAGTTCACACTTGTAAATTCTTTCAGCCCAACCACGCGGCAAGCACCAGGCGTGGCCATCCAGTTCAATCATTCTTCGTCGATGATCCCGGGGGACACGTTCACGGTCAGCAACGGACCCAACGTAATCACCTTTGAATTGGATGATGTGAATGACGGGCGAGCTGTGGCCGCTGATCACATTCCACTGCCATTCAACACGTCTGTGGTCGATCCATTGAGTGGGGGAACCAGTGCTGAAAGCAGCCGGACGATCGCAGCCAGATTCCGCGATCTGCTCAACTCCTCAGCCGTATACAGCCAGCTGGGTGTGGCTGGTAATCTGCTGAACAACGATCGGATTGGTGCGACTAGCGACACCGTCGTGTTGATCGGCAACCCAACCGTGGTCATTCCATCGTCCATTGGGCAAAAGCTAATCAGCGACGGTGTTGGCGACCAAAATCGTGAGCGACCACAGGGTCAAGTCGTCGTCAGCAATTCTCGCATCAGCAATTCTGCTGGATTCGGTGCCACTATTGCTGCAGCTCCTCGCGACTCAGTAACCAACGCACCCATTCCCGGATCACCTCGAAACACCGTCACGATCAACGACGAACGTCTGGCCCCAGGCGCCGTCATCATGAATAGCGAATTCATCTCCAACGCTTCCGGAGGTATCAACGTCACTGGCGATTCAGCAACTGCCGGACTACCGCCAGCTGCGGTGCCTTTCGTGCGACTGGTAAACAATTCGATTATCGGTGGAGTTGTCAGCACGATTACTGAATTCACGCCACTCATCTTCGACAATCAAGTCTACGACATCGGCACGCTCGCTTTCGCTGACAACGTGGTCAGCTATGACAGCAACTTTGGAGGCGGTCCTGCTCCGCTGGCGGGCTTAGACAATCCTGCCGATGCACTCGGCATCCCCAACTACAGCGGTGTCGGGGAACCCATCGCTGGACAAGGTGTCGTCAGCTTGGGGCGTGGCGGGCGAATCACTCTGGAATTCCGCAACAATCTGTTGACTGGCTCAGGCGATGCCAGCCCAGATTTGAAGATTTTTGAAGTGGGAGATTCCGAAGACGTTTTGGTGGAAGTGAGCGCCGATGGCGTCCGCTTTACGTCAGTTGGCACCGCGTCACAGGCCTCCGGAGCGATCGATATTGATGCTTACGGCTTCAATCCAAACAGCCGACTGGCCTATGTCCGCTTAACGGATGTTGGCATCCAAGGCTCTCAGAGTGGTGATTCGGTTGGGGCCGACATCGATGCGGTAGGCGCTCTCACCAGCGTCGCAGCAGATTTCTATGCTGCCGGTGGTGTAGGTATCAGCGTTACCAATAATGCCACAGCAACTCTTTTGAACAACGTGTTGATCAACTCTACCACCGGTATCAACGTTGACAGCTCCAGCGCTTCAACGGTGATCGGCGGCACTACCTATCAACGAAACGTAGCCAACGTATCGGGCTCGGCTACGTTGGGTCAGTTTCCGAATGTCGTTGCCAACAGTGTGCCGATTTTCGTTGCCACAGGCCTCGGTAATCTCTACCCAGCAGCATCGTCGCCAGTCATTGATAGTTCGATCGATTCGCTCGAAGACCGGCCAAGCCTCGTGGCAGTCAAGACACCGCTGGGGCTTTCAGCTTCGCCTATCTTGGCGCCTCAGACAGATATCAATGGTCAGCTACGTGTCGACGATCCAGCAGTCGAAACTCCGTCCGGCTTGGGTGAAAACGTGTTCAAGGACCGTGGAGCCCAAGATCGTGCAGATTTTGTAGGCCCTTCCGTCGTACTGATTGATCCGGTCGACAATGACTTGCTGGGGGTCGATGGCAACTCCGCGCCGGCGATCGTGGAATTGACGAACGCCACCCTGCATTTCTTCGACATTCAGTTGTTCGACGGACTGGAACCCGTAGATCCCAATCGCGGCTCAGGCATCGATCATCGCACTGTCTCAGCGGAATCCGTTCTGCTTTACCGCAACAATGTCCCGCTCGTACAAGGGGTCGATTATCGGTTTGGCTACGACTCTACAAACGGTGTGATTCGCCTAACACCTTTGACAGGTGTTTGGCCGACTGAAAGTGCCTACACGATTCGTTTCATCAATTCGCGTGAAACAACCATCACGGCAACGCAGGGTTCAAGCTATACCGATGGCGACCTGATCGAAATCATTGACTCCACTGGGTTGCGGACTACTTTTGAAATCGATCTTGGCTATACGATCGCCGTCCCCACGTCCAATGGAATCGACGCGAGTGTCACTGACGGCACTACATTCACCGTCGACGATGGCACACGTCTTCTCACGTTCGAGTTCGACAACGATGGTTTGGTAACGGTACCGAATCGGTCTATCGCCTTGGGTACCAGTCCGACCCCACAAAGCGTGGCCCGGGCCATACAGAATGCAGTAGTCAATGCCGCCCTGAACGTCACGGTAACCGAAGTCGGCGTCGGCCGTCTACAACTTCAGGGCAGCAGCCTGGCGAGAATTGACGCTCAATCAAGCGGTTTGATTCTCAATGGAACCCCTGGGGTGCGAACTGCCTTTGGTCTTCAGATTCCGTTGCAAGCTGGTACAGCAACAGGATTGACTGATGGCCAAACGTTTTCCATTGATCGCAACGGAACTCCAGTAGTCTTTGAATTGGATACCAATGGCGTTACGACGCCCGGTACGATCGCCGTCCGTTTCCTTTCTACCGCGACGACTGATCAGATCGGTGCTGCCCTGGTAACTGCGATTAACTCCGCATCTCTAGGGTTGAGCCCGGCTTACGCTGGCAATGGACTAGTAACACTCGCTGGAGCTGGAAATACAATTCTAGACTTGTCGAATACCGTTCTGACACAGGCTGGCCAGCCTGGTGAACCAGGAGCTATCCGCATTTCATTACCTGTTGGAACGGACACCGATGCAGAGGATGTGGCTACGATCATTCAATCGGTCATTAACGCCCAGAACCTGCCCGGAATCACCATCAGCCGATTTGGAGGTTCCATCATCATTGAGGGTGCTTTGGGAATTGCCGGGGTCGGTGCTGGACGCATTGAGTCCATCAAAGACTTGGCAGGCAATTCGCTGAAACCCAACCAGGCGGACGGCTCGACATCGATAACGGTGTTTATGGGCGAGGGCTTTGATTTTGGCGATGCCCCGTCTCCGTACCTTTCTACCAGTGCGGAAAACGGACCGCGGCATTCTGTAGTACCCGGTCTGAGCCTTGGTGCCACAGTGACCGCAGATGCTGACGCCCGCTTGCCCAACGCAGATGACGACGATGGCTTGGTGTTCACCAGCCCGATCCTAGCCGCTTTCCAGACCAACGCTACGATCTCCGTTCAGAACACAACTGGCAGCAACGCTTACATTTCCCTTTGGGTTGATTACAACGGTGACGGCTTCTTTGCCAACACCGAACGAATCATCAATGCCGCTCTTGTATCGCAACCGACAGTGCCTGTTTCCTTCTTGGTTCCAAGCTCTGCCGTGGCCGGTTCAACCTACGCTCGCATTCGCCTGAGCACCGACGCCGCCTCCATCGCAACGTCGCTAGGGGAATCGCCTGACGGTGAAGTCGAAGACTACGCCATCACCATTTCGGCCACCCCATACCAGAACCCCAACAACCGCCTGGACGTTAGCAACGATACTTTCGTCTCGCCCATCGATGTGTTGCAAGTCGTAAACTATCTCAACAGCGGTGCTCCTAGCGAGCTGACATTGCCTGCTACCAATGTGCCTCCCTATTTGGATGTGAATGGAGATGGGTTTGTCACTCCTATCGATGTTTTGCTGATCGTCAACTATCTCAATGCACTTCCTCCAAGCGGAGAGGGCGAAGCGAATGACGTTGGTGATTCGCAGCCAAGCGGATTGTACTCCAGCCAGTCAACGGTTCTCTCCAGCGACTGGGCCGTAGGTTTGGATTCGCTGCTCTTGCAGCCCAAGCTCACCGGTGCAGTCACGCATGCCACCGATGCCGCGTTGCTAGACGCAGAAGGCGAAGAGGACTTGGCCCTAGCTAGTGCAAGCGACAACATCTCGGCCATCGACTGTGTCTGGGCAGTACCTGAGGATCTCGAGCCAGCGGAACGTTCCGAGGAATTGGAATTGGATGGCAAGCTGGTCGACGAACTACTGAGCTAGGGAATTCAAACCTTAGCGATGAAAACATGATTCACAGCTCTCGCCCGGAGTGACGAGAGCTGCCGCATCGCTGTCAGCATAGCGCTTGCCATGACTTGTACGTTGCCGCAGATAGCATTATTCTGAAGCGACAGTTCGCCGCTCGGCGTTTAGCATTCCTCAGCTTAACGCCCGCCAGATTCTACCTTCTCACTTCCGCGTCGTTCCAGCGCCTCGTTGGATCGAACAAGCTTTGGCGGCACAATCCACTTGCCAATACAAAGGGTATCCGATGCGTGTTTTCTCATCAGTCCTGTGCGTCGCTTTGTTGCTTGGTTTCGCTGGTCAAACGACAAGTGCGGCCGACGAACAATGGATCAGCTTGTTTGATGGAAAGACCATGGAGGGTTGGGAAAAAGTCGGCAACGAAGAAAGCGTTTGGGAAGTAAAAGAAGGCACCCTAGCTGGTTCCGGACCGGCATCCATGCTGGTCAATACCACCGGTCCCTACAAGAACTTCAAATACCGAGCCGAAGTGAAGATCAATGATCGCGGCAATTCAGGACTGTATTTCCGCACGACTCGGAAACCTGGTTTCAGCGATGGTTACGAAGCACAAATCGACAGTACGCATACGGATCCCATTCGAACCGGCTCCCTGTACGGGATGTGCCACGTTTATCAACAGCATGTCAAACCGGACACTTGGTTCACCTACGAACTGGAAGTCCGCGATGATATTTGGCGAGGTCGCAAGATGACTCGTATTAAGATAACGATCGACGGCAACGAGCTGTACGAATTCCTGGACTTTGATTTGACCTTCAAGGAAGGTCATTTTGCTTTCCAACAACACGACCCAGGCAGCCGGGTAAGCATTCGCAAAGTGGAAGTCCTACCGTTACCTTAGGCCAGCTCGCTAGCGGTTTCCCTCAGTAGGCTCGCATTATCGAAATAAGCGACCGAGTGCTTGGCTGTCCAAAGCGCGATCAAAGACGGCAATCTCATCCAATCGGCCTTCCCAATTCGAATCATTGTCGCTTCGCCCGCCAAAGAACCAAGTTGGGAACTGCAAATGTTCAATTGCCGTAGTTGGCACCGCACATTCGACCTCCAGTGAACCATTCAAATAGACTTGGATGGCAGCTGGCTTTCGCACCAGCGCCACTTGGTTCCAAGTCCATCGTGGCACGGCGATCTCGCCCGTCGCTAAAATGTGTTCGCCGACTTGAACGATCAATCTTCCGCGGCGGTCTAAGCCGAGATGCAAGCCAGCGGAAGTGACCACGTCGTCCCGATCATGCGAAAGCATCCAACCAGTGATGTTTCGCGAGTCAAGTGGCATACCATTCCAACACGACAAGACAATGGTGTACGACTCCCGCAAGTCAAGACGAGCCGACATCCTTCCGCCTGCGAAATGCGCGCAGCGATTCACCTTTCCATCACTGAACCTGTTCGAATCCGGCCCTTCCAAGAAGAAGACGACACCCGATTCATAACGTCCGTGGCATTCATTGCCGGAAACATCGATTGCCTCCATCGGCGACCAATCGTGCATTCGCCAATAAGCCTTTGGATTCAATTCTAGAATGCTCAGCGCCGTGGGGCCGTTGGTTTGTTGAAATTGCCTACGTGGCAACTGCGCAATTTCTTCTAACATAAGCAGATTGCGAGCAATTACCTTGGGCTCGGCTGTAATCTCCAATCCGGCCGACCGGGCTGCCCATGTATTGTAGCCTCCCAGAACATGCTGTTCCGGCGGAGGAATGTAACCGTCCCCGCCGTTAGCCAATTCGATCACCATGGTCTTCTCAAGCGGACTCTGCAGCTTCATCTTCAACCCGGTTAGGGCATAGGTTTCGGTCGGTGTGGTAACGATACCGATGTCACCGATACATATTGCTTGCGTGACGATTTCTGTGGACTGCATCGCATCCAGGAATATCTGTTCGCGGGCATAGATTTCTGGCTGCGTCGTTGGTAACTTCGATTCCATCTCGTCGACAACCTTGCGAGCCCACTGCAATCGTTGTGCATCCGGGACACGATATCGCATGGGGATTCGACTCTCCAGCATGGACAGCGCAGGATCGCTTTGAAACTCCACGGTACGATAAGCCTCAATCGCGATCTCGCTCAACCCACTCGCAAATTCCTCTACGGACCGAGCTGCTTCGCTTTGAGGATCGAGATAATCGCGTCGCCAAATGTCCCCGCTGCAGCCGTGTGACATGATAGCCACCATATCTACTGGGCTGCCAGGGCTTAAGGCCAATTCCAACTCGTCGCAGAAACGACCAAAATAGTCGGCGCTGACAGGGCGTTCTCCTCCGAAATAATGCATGGAGAAATTTGCCAGCACGGCTAGCGGGATTCCGTCCAACGTTTCAAAAGCGATAAGCGAAAGTTCTGGATCCTCGGGTCCCGTGGGTCCAATGGCGTCCTCTGGCTTGGCGCCAGCGTGCATATTGGCACGTACGGTAGGATTCCCGAAGGGATCGTTGGCGATACGGTCGGGGCGACGAACCCATCTTCGCACTGCCGTGTATCCAGGCGCCTGCCCGCTGCCCCAACCAACTCGTGCAGGCTGCAGTTTCGATTCAGCGGTTGCTATTGCTTCCGCCAGTTTCTCGCGCAGGTAGGGCACGTAATTCGGATCTGCGTCGGTACCCAGACAAGCCTCACTGGAAGGAGCCGAATGAGTGTGCGTCGCAGAAATGGTCATCCGATCAGGGCGAATCTGGGTTCGCCCTGCGGCCAGTTGCTTGGCTTCATCGCACAGTTGCTTGGGGATCATGCAACTGTCCACAACCACGATTCCGATCCGCTCGTGCCCATCGTCCATGACGACCGCACGTGCGAAAACGGGGCTGGTCACCTGGTCGGCAGCGTGCGAAGTCATACTCCCATTGATGAGAACTGGCCATTGCACCGGTGAAACATCTACCCTGGCCGCTCCAACACGAAACTCTGCCCAAGCTAGACCACTACCACACAGGCAGCCGCACCAAGAAAATACGGCCAAGGCGCCGCCGAACAGGAAACTCCGTTGCTGTCTACTCATTCCACCTCGACCCTTGCACCAGAAACTGAACGAACAAGCACAATGCATCCAGGTTACCATTAGACCGCAGCAATCCCTAGCAGCGTATGCGTTTTCCAAGCACCAGTCAGCGACGGAGGCAATCCATCAGCCAATTCAACTTGAAAATCCAGGCACTTGCGTCGGAAAGACTAGAATTAGTGTAACATGCATAGTTACAGGATTGGGTCCAGGAACGACTCTTGAGCTTACCGGAGACGTATGAAATGCGATCACGTGGTGTGCGCAGATGGCCATGCTTTTTGCTGATGAATGCAATTCACTTGTCGTTGATGTTTGCTGTTCAGGCCAGTGATGGTGAGAGCATTTTCTTCCATGACAATTACCAGGACGCCTTGCAGGAAGCGAAACTTTCAGGCAAACCAATTTTCCTAGAATTTCGGTGTGCTCCCTGAATCAACGGTCGAGCGTTTGACGCACAGGTTGTGTTGTCACCACCCGAATCCAAACTAGGCCAATTGCTTCAACAGTACGTTTGCGCGCGCATCACTGGCATGGGCAGCATCGATATCGGCTTATTCGATTACGACCGACACAATGCGCTGTACTACTTTGTTCTGAATGCAGATGAGCAAATCTACTTGCGCTATGGTGGTCGTGATGCAGAATCGGCAACCACCTATCTCAACCTGCGCAGTTTAGAATTGGCACTGTCCCAAGGGTTGGAAATGCATGCCAGTGGCAATATTCCAAAGACGGAACGGCCAGAACCATTGTTTGCATCGCAGATTCCCAAGCTCAACGAGCGAACACTGAAGAATGGCGCCTGTGTTGAATGCCACCTGATTGCAGACTACCAGAATATCCACCGCGAATTGGACGGAGAATTGGATCGTCTGCGTGACATGTATCGCTCACCTGATATCAAGACAATCGGCATCCACTTGGATGTTCCGGCAGGGCTACGTGTGAAGAGCACGACAGGAGCCGCGCAAGAAGCCGGCATGCTAGCTGGCGACTTACTTACTCACCTCAATGGCACTCGCATTCGAACGTTTGGAGATCTTCAGTATTACTACGACCTCGTTCCCCGCGAAGATAAGCACGTATCAATTGATGTCCGCAGAGACGACAAAGAGATTCACCTGAAAGTGTCCCTACCAGCCCGCTGGTGGCTAACCGATTTAACCTATCGTCACTGGTCCGTCGAACCGATGGTTTATTTCACGACCGAGCCGCTTAGCGAGCTGCAAAAATCGGAACTGGGGCTTCCGTTGGATGGCTTTGCTGGCCGAGTGACCGATCGAGACCGTTTTCAGATCAACGCCCAACCACCGCTCAAGGCACAGGATGTCATCTGCGCAGTTAACGGCATCCAAATTGACAAAATCGCCAATACACCCGAACTTTACATCAAGCTACGGTGCCGTGCGGGTGATTCGGTCAGACTTGAGATCCTCCGCGGGGACACGCGTCTTGAATCCACACTTGGAACCGTTAGGCAGAATTTCCGAAAGTACTAGCGATGCACTCGTACCTGTTGCTGATAGCGATTGCGATTCTCACTCAAGATCAATTATCGCATCCTGATGATCTATTGCCTTGGTCAGCTACCGCGACAGTAACAGATGGCACATCTACAGTTGTGCGGTTTCAGGCCTGCATCGCCAGCAAACACCTGATCGTCCGCGCGGTTCATGATAAGGGTTGGCACACTTATGCGATGGACAATCGGCAGCGTGCAATGAAAGCCCTTCAAGGAAAACAATCGCTGGGAATTGAAGAAGGCTTGCAAGTGAAAATCACGAAAGGAGCAACATTGACTGGAAAGTGGTTGCAGACACCCCCCAAGGATTTATCCCAACCGGAAATGCGTTGGTACACGTACGGCTTTGAAGACTCAACTTATTTGGCGTGCCCTATACAGCAAGAGGATACGCCTGAGACGGTCACGCTTGAGATAAAGGGCCAAGCGTGCAATAGCAGCAGTTGTCGTCAGGTCGATCTAACACTGAATTGCCAAGCGGTCCAACTTGAATCCACGCAGCAGCGGCAACTAAACGAACAGATCGCCAAACTGCTTAAGGAACTCGCACCAGTAATATTTGAAGATTCTCATACACCTGGCCGTGCACCTAAAGTCTCCAGCTCGGGCACTGACCCCGACATGCCGGACTAGGATTTGCCCTTACAACTCCGACGGACGTGGCGACGAATTCACTCGCCGTGCGCCCTATTGACGGGCGAGTCGTGAAATGCGTAAGTTGGTCGCATGAGGCGATCTACTTATTCGCGGAATCAGCAATAGATTGGCTGCTAGAAAACTCAAGGACTCCGGTCCGTTTCGAAAGATGATCACAGGCGCCACGGTCTTCCTAGTGGTGTGCATTGTTGCAGTCGTAGGATACATGGCTGCAGGCTGGGAATTGGCCGATTCGATCTACATGGTCATCATCACCATCTTTGGCGTCGGTTACGGCGAGGTTCAGCCTATCCAGTCCAACGCGCTGCGCGCGCTGACCATCGCTGTGATTATTTCCGGCTATGCAGCAGTGATCTATACCGTCGGCGGCTTTATGCAATTGTTGATCGATGGCGAGCTTAACAAGGCACTCGGAGCCAGAAGAATGACCAAGGGTATCGGACGATTAAGCGGTCATACCATTGTTTGTGGTATTGGGCGATTGGGCACTATCCTTGCGAAGGAACTAAGCGCTGCCGGGAAACCCTTTGTTGCGATTGACAGCGACATGCAAAAACTACAAGGCCTCGAGGAGCTGGGGTACCTTGTCATTCACGGCGATGCGACGAATGAAGAAATCTTGGAGCA
This sequence comes from Planctomycetales bacterium, assembly GCA_020426625.1. GTDB lineage: Bacteria > Planctomycetota > Planctomycetia > Pirellulales > Pirellulaceae > Aureliella. The sequence continues at coordinate 2,191 of JAGQPR010000063.1, read as the reverse complement.
AGCTGGCATTGAACGCGCAGCGACCCTGGCAACTGTCTTGTCACAAGACACAGCCAATGTATTCGTAACGATTACCGCCCGCGAGATGAATCCCAATCTGGTGATTATTGCTCGTGGCGCTAGCCCTCGCACGGAAAAGAAACTCCTGGGCTGTGGTGCCAGCAAAGTTGTCTTGCCAGCAGCCATTGGAGCTCAAAAAATGGCGCAATTAATTGTTCGCCCCAATGCCGAGGATCTGCTGGAGAATCTACGGCAACAAACGACGTTTATTCAAGATTTGGATATCCTAGGCTTGGAATTCCATGAGCTGCGGATCGAAAGCAATTCCACAATAGCCGGTACGGCGCTCAGCCAAATCGAATCAGATAACGCACAGGCCTTTCTGGCTGTTGGAATCAAGTCCCCCGACGGCAGCTGCAAACTCAATCCGTCTGCCGATACGGTCTTGCAAGTTGGCGACACGATCATCTTTCTCGGTCACGGCGATTGTTTCCCCAAACTGATCAAACGACTGTCTGCTGCTTCTCCTGACTTGATCTATCGTGGAATCAGATCGAAAAAGTAACACCAGTTTTCACCAGAAAGCCAATCCATGCTCAAGCTGCTCGCGGAATACGAATCTTCCAAACGCGCCAAGAGTTTTCGACATACAAAAATCATCGCCACCCTGGGCCCTGCGACCGAAGAGAAAACGCTGCTGCAATCAATGATACGCACTGGCGTAGATATCATGCGGTTGAATATGGCACACGCTTCGCATCAGTGGGTCGCCGACGTGATTTGGCACATTCGCGAAGCTTCGAGCAAGGTTTCTCGGGATGTCGCGATCATGATGGACGTCAAAGGACCCGAGATCCGCACCGGAGTCCTTGAGTCCCCCCTCACGTTGGAACCCGGAGCTGTGGTCGTCTTTCACACCACTGACCACATCTGCAACCAACCAAACACCAACTACGTGTCCGTCAACTACGCTGGTTTGCCTGCAGATGTGGAAATCGGCGCCGAAATGCTGGTCGACAGCGGGCTTATTCGCCTGTCCGTGATCGACAAAGATGCCACAAGTATTCGTGCCGAAGTTCGCGTGGGTGGGATGTTGGGTTCCAGGCGGCATATCAACCTACCGGGAGTTCACGTGCGTCTGCCTGCACTCACCAAAAAAGATGAAGACGATTTGAGAGCTGGCGTCGCGGCTGGTATTGACTTTGTCGCCTTGTCATTTGTTCGCGAGGCAGCCGATGTGCTAACGCTCAGGCGATTCTTGGACGGCCTAGGCTCCCGCGCCAAGATCATCGCCAAACTGGAAGATCAAGCAGGGCTGGACAATTCTGAAGAGATTATCAAACAAGCCGACGGCATCATGGTTGCCAGAGGTGATCTCGGCATTGAAATCGAATTCCAGTTGCTGCCATTGGTGCAATCCAAACTCGTTCAGTTATGCCAGTCCTATGGCAAGCCTGTCATTATTGCAACCCAGTTACTGGAATCGATGATGAATTCTCCAATGCCCACTCGCGCGGAGATTTCCGATATATCAACGGCTATTCGAGAACGAGTGGACGCAGTTATGCTCTCTGGTGAAACCGCCACTGGAAAGTATCCTTTGGAATGCTTACAGGTTCTCAAGACGATCATCCGCAGCACGGAACCAACGGTTCAAAAGGAAATAAACAACGCGCTGTCGCTGATGAAGCCCAAATCCAAAATGCTACGGTCGGCGGCAGTTCTCGCACAAGAGCTTGGTGAATCTGGAATCGTAGTATTCACACGTAGCGGATTTTTGGCATATACATTGGGTGCGCTGCGCGCCAGAAACGTCCCAATTTACGCATTCACCGACGTCGATTCCGTTTTCCGACAACTGCTTTTCCCGTGGGGCGTCGAGCCGTTTCGTATCGATTTCTCAGACGATCCCGAGCAGACCATTGCCTGCGCTTTGCGAATTCTCAGAGACAAGCATTGGTGCGAGCAGGGCACCTGGCTGGTTGTGATTACCAATGCACTGGCAAGTGACAAGGTTATCGATACGCTGCAACTCCGCCAAATCGAATAAACACTGAAAAAGTGACACTTCTCGCTAATCGCCACCAATTCAACTTACTCTCCCTTGGGCCCTTGGCAGAGTCGCGAGCGGGCACACGCGAAGCGGGTCGGCGAGCGGAGAGGGGAATCTCCCTCCCCGTCGCTGGGGCTC
>JAGQPR010000639.1 GCA_020426625.1 Planctomycetales bacterium | reverse complement strand
TCGTAACCAACTACCTCAAGTAGGTCGCCTGGCGATAGGTTGTCGTAGTCACTGGATCTGACAATGCCGAGATCCAGCTTGGTGTTGCCAATAACAAGTTCTCGGCTATTCGGGTTACTTTCTTGCAGTATGCCGCGAACATAAACAAGTGATGTTCCTCGAGCTGCTGGAGTCGGTATAAGTACTACGAACGTGGCAATCGACTGACCTAGCCCAATAATGTCGCCGGCCACGGCCACATGACGTCCAATGTGCAAATCATGGATATCCTTACCATTGAAACCAAGTGAAGATGATTTGCCGCTTGACGCATCAATTAATTGCGTATTTCTAGGTATAAATGTGGTTTGCCCAGCAACTACCAACAGGTTGTTGGTTGGGTCAAATGACTCAATAGTGCCAATAGAAACTAGTTCTGGAGCCGATATGTACGGAATATTCGAGCGATCGATAACTGCGATTGCTTCCCAGTCCCTGAGTTGGCTATCGAATCCGTCAATAACAATTGCGCCATCGACGGTGCGGCCAACTAGTCGGAGGCCTGGTGGGCTATTAGTGCCAGAAGAAGCGTGTCCAGCGCCTGACGGAAATGCAAGGCAGCTCAAGTATAGGCTGCATATTAAAAATAGGGCCCTAGCTGAAACCAAGTGCTGCATTTGGAAGAATCCCTAATCGCTAGAATTGTGGTAATTGCGAAAGACCGATGCAAAGCTGACTATTTGTTATCGGTTTCTTTTTCTATGTAGTGATAGATACCAATTCCCGTTTGGATTGCCCGTTTTCTCTGACTGTTGTTCGGTTTTTCTAGCTGGCTAAGCCAGTTATCAATGTCCTCAAGTAGCACTTGGCCTCGGCCTTGGACGTAGCGTTTAAATCTAGGCAAGTCTTCTTCGTATATTCCGTCATCAGCGAATACGGTTCGTTCAAATAACCGCCGGTCTGTATCTGTTTCCTGTCTGTTGTGTTCAACAGTCTCTACAAGATGCTGAATCGCCTGCCCTATTCTTTCTAAGCTGTCAGGAGCATCGGTCTTTGGTAGATATGTACGTGTCAGCACCCGAAACCAACCATTTTCTGTTTCCTTGACAACGCCAATACGAATGAGCTCTTTCAGGATCGCAGCCGGTTGCGTATCTGAACAATGCGTCCGTACGAGGGATACAAAATCTGGTCGATCGCGCAGTTCAAATGGCAGTTCTAGCGGCAATCCATATGGCCCCGTGTATGTGGTGTCCGCATGCCACCCAGTTAATAGGCGTGTGATGCGGTTGAGGTTGCTCTCTACAGATGGAGTTTCATCTGCAGACAAAACATTAATAGCGTCACTCTTGGTTATTCCGGTTCTAATTGCTGCTCTTGCTGCCAAGCTGTCTACATCTCCAGTAGGTGCTTCGTTTGTCGCTTCTGTGACGAACACCTTTTTCGCTGTTTCCGCGAACTCGGGGTAGGAGATCCCGTTTTGCAAGAGAATCCTTACTAGCGGACCCAAGAGACGCGCGTACGCTGCGAGTAGCGCTGCCTTAAGGTCGGATTCCATTTCTATAGTTCATTCTTATGTCACAACGATATGTTCAATGGCATGGTTAGTCAATAGCAATTGCGCCATTAAATCGTAGAGTTAGGTGGGGGTGTTGAGTGAAGAGGTTACTAGGTTATGTAACAAGCCGAGAAGGGTCTGAGGGGGCGCGTGTTGCCATAGACCAAGTTTGTACTGTGAGGTACCGCGAGGGTTAATCGCTTTCGTAGGGGCTACGAATTTTCAGTAGTTGAAGTGGGGTGGGTGTGCCTAGAGGTCAGGATTCTCCAACCACCTCAACACACACCGCATGAATTTCGTCGACCATCAGTTCCGCAAGTGCGTCGTAGACGAGGCGGTGTTGGGCGATACGGGTGAGGCCAGAGAATCGCGGGGAGGCGATCCGGATACGGTAATGTCCGCGGCCACCGCGTGCCCCTTCGTGACCGATGTGCAGGTGTCCTTCATCGATGATTTCGCAGGAGGTCGGTTCAAGTGCCTCGCTGAGCAGCCGGTGCATGAGTTCGATACGCGTGGTATTCATGGTGCAACCTGTATGAAGGGTTTGGCAGTAACTTCGCCCCAGACACCTGCCACCATATAAGGGTCAGCGCTTGCCCAAGCGGTTGCTTCGTTGAGGCTCGGGAACTCGGCGACGATCAGGCTGCCTGTGTAGCCAGATTCACCTGGCTCTGTTGAGTCGATTGCCGGATACGGTCCGGCGAGAACCAGCCTTCCCGCATCACGAAGCGCCGCGACGCGATCAAGATGGGCTGTGCGCGCCAGTTTGCGTTTGTTGAGGCTGTCAGCCGCATCTGTACCCGAGATCGCATAGAGCATAGTCTCAGCTCTCCGTATTATTTTGAGATTCTGTTGGCAGCCCATGGCGACTCAGCCAAAAAGCCTGCAGCAATACAAAGACCAGTGTCATGCCGAGCAGGCCGAACAGCTTGAAGTTGACCCAGACGCCCTCGGAGAAGTTGTAGGCAACATACAGGTTCGCCGCACCGGAAAGCAGAAAAAAGCCGGCCCACATCAGGTTGAGTTGCTGCCAGTCCGTCGCCAACAGTCTGATTTCGCCCTTGGCTACCGATTCAAGCAGTCGTTGCATCATCGGTTTGTCGCCGGCATAGCGGCTGACAAGCAGGACGGCGCAAAATACCCAGTTGAGCACTGTGGGTTTCCACTTGAATACGAGATCGTTGTTGATGGCGAGGCTGATCGCACCAAGCACGACAACCAGCGCAGCAGACGTAAGCAGCATGCGGCTGACGGTGCGTTTTAGCGCGTAGGTGATCACGACCTGCAGGGTCATGGCGACCATGATGACGGCAATCGCTGTCTTTATGTCGGTAAGCCAGTAGGCGATGACGAAAGCGACGATCGGCAGAAAATCAATAAAGAGTTGCATCAGAACCAGTTCCGGAGCCCGTTCGCATGATACTCAAATCATGCCCCGGATTTGGACGTCCGTTAGAATGGCCGCATGTCACAGCGCTTCCAGGTTCATCCCGTGAATCCCCAGCCCCGGCTGATACGCCAGGCGGCGGAGCTGATTCGCGACGGCAGTCTGATCGTGTATCCGACCGATTCCGGCTATGCCTTCGGCTGGCATATCGGTAACCGTGATGCAGCTGAGCGGCTGCAGCGTATCCGCCAGACCGGCAAGGACCACAATTTCACCTTGGTCTGCCGGGACCTGTCTGAAATTGCCACCTATGCCCGCATCGAGAATTCCACCTACCGTTTGCTGCGTGCCCATACGCCGGGCGCTTATACCTTTATTCTCCGCGCTACGCGGGAGGTTCCTCGGCGACTGCAGAACCCGAAACAGCAAACGGTCGGTATCCGGGTACCGGACCATCCGGTGCCGCTGGCCTTGCTGGCAGAACTCGGCG
>JAGQPR010000638.1 GCA_020426625.1 Planctomycetales bacterium | reverse complement strand
CGCTCAAGCTCAAGCCCGATGATGCCGAGGCACTCAACAATCTTGCAAACGTCCAGATTCGCCTGAAGGACCCTTCTGCGGTGAAAACCGCCGAAACCGCACTCGCCAGCGCCCCGGGAAACGCATTGGTGACCGACACGCTAGGCTGGGCATTGTTTCAAAATGGCCAAACCGAAAAGGCCCTGCAGATGCTGCGTGACGCACGCCTTCGTCAGCCCAGCAACCCGGACATCCGTTATCACTTGGCTGCTGTACTGGCTCACACTGGCAGAAAGACCGAGGCACGCGCCGAACTCGATGCAGCCTTGCTGTCCGGGGGAGCGTTTGAAAATGTCAGTGATGCACGAAGCCTGAAGCAATCACTACAGTAGATCAGCGATATCGGCAGGGGCTTGTCGGTAGGGCTTGCCCCGCAACAGGTCCGAGCTGGCGGAGAGCAGGTCACTGCTCACAATTCGGCTGCCTTTGGTTGCGGTCAAGGCAACGCGGATTTTCGTAACCGGTTTGCTACCTGCTTGAAGGTCCGCTCACCTTCTTCTACCTGATCGAGTAGGGAACGGACAACTCAAGGGCCAACGTGCAATCGCACTACGTCCGCGTCACCTCTGATTCCATTGACTTGCCTCTTCTTGAAAGAAAAGGTGGCAACCCAATTCAGGACAGGCCACAACCCAAAGAAAAGGCCACCGTGCGGTGGCCTTTTCGGAAGAAGTGGATCTGCGTCAGATCGCCGCAGTAGCCTTGCGACGGCGCACACCGGCTACACCCAACATGCCGATGGCAACCAGCGCCAACGATGCAGGCTCAGGAACGCTGGTGCTTGGCGTTCCACCGCCACCACATGAACCATTCGAGTTGGTGATCGTACAGTTGGACGTCACACCGTAAATCTTCATGTAGTCGTTGCCATGGGCAATGCCGCTATCACCCGCCTGCCGATAGTCGTTGTTGAATGCACTGATCAACCACCAACTCGAACTGCTGTTGGCGGAATTCACTGAAGTGAAAGGCGCATTCGTGTCAACATTGAGGTTCGCGTAATTGTCAACCAGCTCCCAGCCAGCAGAGACCATGGAAGTCAATGACGATCCGACCGTATTGAGATTGGCCGGAGGCGTGCTGGTACCCACATAACGAAAAAGAGAAATATCGGAATCATTACCGCCGTTCCAACCGATGCCAATACTAGTCAGAACGACGCTTTGCCCGAAACTCAACAATACTGCTTCAGTATTGACGTTGTTATCAATCGCGTGATTGGGGCTGGTGTTGCCGTCGGAATTCATCCCCAGTCCAGATCCGCCGTAGTACACCAACGTCGCAGACGAGCCTGAATTGGATGTCGTCGTATTCCAGTTTCCACTGTTGTCATTCGCAGCATAGGCTCCGCTGATATTCAGCGTCGTCTCGGAAGTGCTGTATGACGTCTTCGCGATATTGTTGCCCGGGTTCGACGTATTGGCACCACTGTCAGAAAAAACCCAGGTCGACGCCGCCTGCGCGCCACTGACCGCCCCCAATCCAATTGCCACTGCCAACAAGGTGGCCCGCAACGACACTCGATTCTTCATGACTTGTCCTTTCGAAATGCCAGACCACTACTTTCCGGCAACATTGCCATCGAATAAGCAAATTGGGTGCCAGAATAATAATTTGTTTAATTTCAATGACTTGGCAGTCCCTATTGATTTGAGATGACAGGATTTGTAAAGGTTGCCGACAGAGGGCGGCCATCGAAGCGGCACGGTACAGGCTACACACGGAGTCGTGCCAAAGCCTTACCAATGAAATCTTGACACCCACGTGGAACAACCAGCAATCTTGGCGACTTCAGCGAAAGGGTCACACAAAACTTCAGCTGCCGTTCTCGGTTGCACGGATTGTGCTGTTGCATCAGGTCGTTGATACGTACATGCTACCCCTTGCAATGTGCCGCGACGCGTAACAGCAGGGGCTTGGTCGGCCCGTCCGTGACAATCCAACTAGCGAAGCAGGACGTTGAGTCCGGGCTGCACCTCCGACGCGTCGATATAGCCAATCGCGCCGGGCGTGGAGGTAACGAAGCGGATTACGTCGCTACTCTTGCTCATTTCACGCGGAGAAGCACCTTTGCCTATATACCGGCGTACGGTCCAGTACGCGATGTACTTGTCTTCATCCTGATTCAGGAATAGTTGAAGGAATCTGATTCGGACATCGCTGCCTGCATTGGCATTGATTGCCGTGACCGGGACACCGTCCACCTCAATAACCCGACCTGTGTAAATTCTCGCGAGGGTCGGCGCGTCTAGCCGTTTGATGCTGGGATGTCCAATAACAACCACACCTTCGGCGGCGCCCAAATCCAGTGCAGTTGCGGCCAAGGCCAACGACAACACAAAGGATTGGATGCGATGCTTGGACAACATGGATCGGCCCGTCAGAACACCACGCTGTAGGAGAGCGAAATCACGTTGATGCTCTGATTTCGAATATTGCTGCCAGGCGGGGCATCAACGAGACTTGACACTTGGCCGATGCGGACATGCATCAATTCGGCTTTGAGTTTGCTGGTGGCAGATAACGAGTAGGAGGTGCCGATGGCAAGAGACCGCTGATCAAACGCGAGGATTTGATCAGCACCAATTCGTTGAGATGCGTTGATGAGGCTTGCACCAGGAACAAGAGTTGGCACGACACTCGAATTTACATTGTCATAAAAGTCTAGCGTCCGCGAGTCTGAACGAAGAAAAGCGAAAGTGACATAGGGTGTCCATTTGTCAATGCGCTTCAGAAGCGAACCATAGCCTCGTACAGACTGCGTAGACAAATCCGTTTTCGGCACAAGGGTACGAGCGAACTCTCCTACAACCCGAAACCCAGAACCGATATCAACGTCAGCACCCAATATGATCGACGTAATTCTGATTCGACCTATACCGGGAACTCCCGGACCATGCAAACTCCCATCAACTTGGTAGTAGCCAACACCTGGAAACGGTGTATTCACAATTGGAAACGTAACAGGAATTGCATTCCCGTCCCGACGATTCACCATCACACTGCCATATGCAAACCGATAGGTGTCATCGTCGCGCTTGTACGACAAGGCGAGGCCCCCACCTTCAATCGACAACCGCCGAAACATGGTCCCACGACTTTGAATTGGCGGGATGCTGTCTCGCGACCACAAGCGAACATCTGCATTCGTCCTGCCCCAGAACCCGTCCAAAATCGTTTCTCCACGCCCCAACTGCCAACTCCTGGAGAATGAGGCTCCATCAATTTCATTATTTGGCGATATGGAATACATCTCGGTCGGGAGTCGCGCAAATTCGTGAGTAACACCAACGTCAAAATTTGCTGAATGCAGATACAGCGGCATTCGTTGGCGCCCAACACGAATTAGCCAGTCGTTGCTTGGGCGATACGACGCGAACGCCCAAGCCA
>JAGQPR010000637.1 GCA_020426625.1 Planctomycetales bacterium | reverse complement strand
AAGGAGAAATCATCTCCAGGATGGATTCCATCCGACGCGGTGGGCTTGCAGCTGGAATTACTGCTTGCCCGTAGCCGACGTGGAGCGGGCGATTATGCTGGCGCCATCACTTCGCTGGCCACAATCCTTAAGAAGACTCCCACGCTATTGGACGGTCAAATCGAAGCTGCAAAAACACTCGAGTTGTGGGGGCAGCTGAAGCCGCAATATTATCGTACCGCGTATCAGGGGGGGCCCGGCAACAGCAAGTTGTTCTGGGGGTGGGGCAAAATCGCCCAAGAAACACTTGGCAAAGAAAAATTCACTGAGCAATTCTTTCAAGCTCGTTTCCGACTAGCCTACAATCGCTACAAGTTTGGCCTCAGTACCAACGATGCCGAGGAAGTGGCCCGAGCGGAAAAGGATATAACGCGGACTGCTAGTCTATTCCCGGAATTGGGCGGACCTGCATGGAAACGCAAATTTGACGCGCTCGAAAAACAGATCCAAAAATCGATGGGCGAACAAAAGAAATGACTACTTTGAATTCTCGATTAACCTGGCGAAAAATTGCCGTGCTCGCTTTACTTGCCAGCGGCTTGTTAGTGACGGTCGCTCCCGCACAGGATCGTGTTTACCTCAAGCAGGGTTCGCCCGTGCTGGGAGAAATCAAAGCCCTCGACGCCAACGAAGTCCGTATTCTTGTAAGAAACAAGGACGAGCAACAGTACCCGATTGCGGACTTGCTGAAAATCACATTTGATGGCGAACCCCGTGAATTGGAACGTGCCCGTGAGTTGATGTTGCAGGAACAGTTTGAGCAGGCACTGGAGGAAATCAACAAGATCGCCGCTAGTAGTGTGAGCAATCCCGTTGTCCGCCAGGAGATTGCGTTTACAAAGTCCTACTGTGAGGGCAGGATTGCCCTCGCTGGTACGGGGGATAAGAAGCAAGCCAGCAGCGGCCTCTTGGCGGTGATTTCCGCCAACCGCAACACGCACCATCTCTACCCGATCGCTGAACTGCTAGGTGAATTGGCGTTTTCCTCGGGTGAAAATGCCAGGCCATTTTTTGACAAGCTTGCCACTGCGCCTGACCCAGTCATGGCGGCTCGTGGCAAATACCACTTGGCCGAGGTTGAGTTGTCAGAACAAAAGCCCGCTGAGGCCAAAGTTCACTTTCAAGAACTGGTGACTGCGCAGAGCAGTACACCTGAGATGACAGAACTCAAGAATCTTGCTGAAGTGGGGTTGGCCACTTGCGACTTGGCCGCCGGGGATGCACCGAGTGCTCTCCGGAAATTGGAAGCCATGATTCAAAAGTACGATTCGACCAATTTGACGCTTTTCGCAAAGATTTTCAATTCCCAAGGAGCTTGCTTTCAGGCGCTCAACCAGCCTGAACAAGCTCTGCTAAGCTATCTGCACACGGATCTACTGTTCTTTGCCGAACCTGAATTGCATGCCGAAGCGTTGTACCAGTTGTCGAAGCTTTGGCCCGAAGTCGGGCAAGCTGCGCGGGCCGCTGATTCTCGATCGCGGCTGGTGAAACAATATGCTTCCAGCAAATGGGCCAACATGAATTGATCACTGGCCACAGGTTTCGCAGCTTCACTTTTCAAGATCTACCCCTTTTCGGAGTCCAACATGAAAGACTCGTCGAGTCTTAATCGCCCCGGTGCCCGGCCAGCTGTGGTGGCTGTCCTGCTTCTGTTCTTGTTCAGTGGCATGGCAATCGCTCAAGATGATTCCGAGCTGGCGGAATTGATCGGCGACGATCCAGTGGATGTTGCAGCCGCTCCAGATGCCAATCCTGCCGTTCAACCCAGCAGCAGCGAGACTACGGAAGAGGATACCGGCCCCAAAGCGCCCAAGAATCTGTTGGCTTGGACGTTTCAGGCTTTGAAATGGTACTACACGCTCATCTTCTTTACGCTGTCGCTGACTTTGTTAACGCTCATCGTCATGAATCTGATTGCCGCACGGCAGGATAACATCTGCCCGGTGGACTTGATCGAGGGCGTCGAACAGCAACTGGCTCAAGGAAATCGGCAGGGGGCAGCAGAATTGGTCCGGACCGACGATTCGTTCTTGGGCCAGGTGGTCGCGGCGGGCTTATCCAAGCTCGACCGGGGACATTCTCAGGCTATCGAGGCCATGCAAGAGGTAGGCGAAGAGGAAACGATGAAGATGGAACACAGCCTCAGCTACATGGCCTTGATCGGGAACATCAGCCCGATGATTGGTCTGTTTGGTACCGTCCAAGGTATGATCGCGGCGTTCCGTACCATCGCAACTTCGGGTACGACACCCAAGCCGGGAGAGTTGGCCATGGATATTTCTACCGCGCTGTTCACGACGCTGGCCGGGCTGGCCATCGCGATTCCGGCGATTGCGGTTTACAACATCTTGCGGAATCGAGTCCAGCGACTGACGATGCAAGTCGGTATTGCCAGTGAAGAATTGATTGAACGCTTCCAAGGCTAACAGCTGAACGAGTGAACTATGAAACTGAACAGTAAGGCCCATCCTCAAACCGAGGCTGATCTTACGCCGATGATCGACATGACTTTCCAATTGATCGCCTTCTTCATGGTGTTGATCAATTTTTCGCAGAGCGAACAGAATGATAATGTCGTGTTGCCTTCCAGCGAATTGGCCAAGCCTGTCGATTCGCCAATCGAATTCCCAATCATTATTCATATGACCAAGCTTGGTTCGCTGGTCATCGGGGGCGATGATTTCGCCATCGGTGGTCTACGGAATCGGCTGGGTCCCGAGATTTCACTGCTGAAACTGGATGGAAAAACGCCAGCCGACGCGACGATTATTATCCGCGGACATGAGACGGTCCCAGGCGGTCGCGTTCGCGATCTGATCCACCGTTGCCAAGAGCTGGGCTTCGAGCAGTTTGCGCTTCGAGTCAAGGAAAAAGTATAGTGAAATTCCGCCATCGCTCTAAGCAAGAAGATAAGACAGAATTGTCGATGACGTCCATGATCGACATTGTGTTTCTGCTGCTGGTCTTTTTCGTGATGACTTTCAAGATCAGTGCGTTGGAAGGGGATTTCAATGTCAAAATGCCTCTCCAGGAAGGCAGTGGTCCGTCGGATAGCACTCAGCTGCCTTTGAAGCTGGTGATGCACTCCGATGGTAAAGGCAATTTGACGGAAATCGTGCTCAATGACAATCTGTCATTTGGAACCGACTGGGAGCGATTGCGAGGGCATATTGTGTCGCTGGTGGGAGATGACGCGGGACCGGCAGGCGACGAAGGGCCCGAAGTGGAGATCGATTTCGACGACGACTTGTTTTATGTACACGTCATCGCCGCGATCACGTCAGTGACCGGATACCGTTCCGGCAATGACATTGTGCATCTCATTGATCGAATCAAGCTAGCCAAGCCGATCCCCTAGTGGTCTGTTACAGCCTAATTTTAGTGTAGTGGGAT
>JAGQPR010000636.1 GCA_020426625.1 Planctomycetales bacterium | reverse complement strand
TCAGCTGTCCTGGGGCCGACGCCGGGAATCGTCATGATACGCTGGATTCGTGGGTCGTTCTTGCCAATGGCTTCCAGCTTCTTGACGACCAGATCGTGCTGAGCGGTCAGTGCGTCGAGCTGCGTCAGCTCGATGTCGAGTTCGGCTCGCCATAGTTCGTTGGCATTGCATTCGGCGAGTGGCTTGCGGAACGAGTCGATGCGCTTGCGGCCCGTGTTCCACGCTTTCTCGCCGGTGTCGATGGTGATGCCATGGTTTACGAACCAGGCACGGATAGCGCACTTCATCTTGCAGATACGATAGTCGAGCGTCTTGCGATATTTGACCAACGAACGGAATTCGCGTTGTTCCTCCGACAGCATGTGGACGGCCTTCAGTTCGTTCATCGAGGCCATGCGGGCCAGCTTTAGCGCGTCATCTTTGTCGGTCTTACGTTTGACGTTGCTCCACTTCCAGGCGTCCTCGTTCGTCGAGCAGACGAGGGTTCTAAGTCCTTGGCTGGCAGCCAGATCGTTGATCCAGCCCGAAGGACCGCAAGCTTCCATGACAACGAGGTCGACTTTGCGAGACCTGAAGACTTTGGCCAGATAGTCGCGTTCGGTAGCTGCAACTTGGAACTCAGCTTTGCGTGTATTCGTGTCGAAAAAGCAGCACATTGTCTTGAATTTGCCGAGGTCAAGAGCGAGAATCAACATGGTTGGAAGCTCCTTGGGTTTGGGGCTGGAAGAATGTGACAGTGGTCGTTACAGCGATCCGAGATCACGGGCCTGAGTCGCCAGATTCTATTATCGAAGACTCCCGCCCCAAAACCCAGGACTTACATGGATTCGTTCGTCGGCCTAGCGACATCTGTCTTTTCGCCAAATCGTATCGAATGGTGAGTCGCCTGGCTGTCGCCCTGGTTGCGCTGACAGAGATGGAATACGCATTTGTCACGCAATGTCTGCTCCAAAAGTGTCACAGTCATTGCCGTCACATCAAATCATGAGTTCAGATTGCATGTATCTGACCCCGCACTCTCAACTAACGGCGAATTTCGCTGCTCGGTCAACTTGCTGAAAACAAAAAATCCACGGCCGTGGCCTGACTCGCTTCCCCCGTAATGCCATCCGGCGCAGGGATCGACAGAATCAACGCCCTGACAGCGCGCAAATATCTGCAATCTGAATTGCTGATCCAGTTCGCATTGCCTACAATATGTCTCAACGTCGATCAGCATCGTGAGCGTTTCACCGCTGCTGAATGGTCGACGAACAATGCGATGAACCGAAGTGCTCGAAAACGCGGCTTCTGATGGTCACGTCTCTCCCTCGCACTCGGTTATCGCTGCCGACTATGAAGTCCGAGGTTTGGCAAGTGGTTGGAACCCACTTTTTCTGTTTCTGGGGATTACATCACGGGTCTCTTTGGCAATTGCGTTGGTGGATCGGCTGGGAGCGAACTTGTTGGCGTGGCGCTGTGGGCTTCGGGCAAGGATGTTGATTAAACGACTATTCGAGGTGTCGACACACTTGAGCTTCTGGTAGACCCGCTCGGGGCGGGCTGTGTCGTCTCAGTTGTCCATGCACGGTTCAAACATCTTTGTGTTCGAGTGTCCGTGTGAGGGCGGCTTGCCTGGAGGCTTCTTGGTTCCGAGGCGGAACCTTTGAGCAGCAAGCCGATTACCGCGGGCGTGGCACATTCTTTAGGGCGACGTATCGCGTCTTTCCATGATCCTGCTGGGCAAGATCGTTCCCATGGCGAAGGACGCGGGTCAACTGGTAGCGGTGCTCACGCTTTGGGTGTAGGTCTTCTCCTTGGTCGATGTCTTGGCGCCGCGCGCGTTGGGTGTCTCCAAGCGGTCGGTTGGGTGAGTAACAGTGTCTTCGATACAGTGATAGTAGGTGAATGAGTCACAAGGGCCGATTCGTTACGACGATGTCAAGGCATCAGACAGCGCGTACTGGCTAGCCTTGTGACTCATTATGGGTAAATGCGATCAAGGCTGATTCGTTACGACGATGTCTAGGCATCAGCCACGCGATACTAGCTTTCTCGATCGCTTGGTGGATTGCTGGGAGTTGTCATTCATAGTCCGGTTCTTGGACGCGGCTCGTGTGGATTTAGCCGCCGTTGGCTTGGCATTTTGTGTGGTTGGAGATGGAAGGGACGTTGTCTTGGTAGGCCGGGCCGCTTTCTTTGCCGCGGCCTCTTTGGCGGCGCGGGCTTCCTTGCGGAGTCGGCTTTTGCGCTGGTCGGCGTTCTCCTTGGGCTTCATGCTTTCCAGGGATTCTTTCAGCGTGGACGGCATTCGGCCGTAAGACTGTGTGACTTCGATCATCTTTGTGGGGTTCCAATCGGTTTCGTCCCGCAGCATTGCCCAGGCGATGACGGCGATCTTTCTCGCCAAGGCAATCCCCGCTTTCTTCTTGCGGGTTTTCTGTTTGCCACAGATTCGTTCGTAGACGCCTTTTGCCCACGGATTGTAACGCAGCGAGGCCCACGCACATTCCACCAAGATGGTGCGGGCGAGCGGGTTTCCTCGTTTGGTAATTCGCCCATTACGGTCCGTTTCGCCCGATTGGTATTGACGGGGTACTAGGCCGAAGTACGCGGAGACTTGTCTACCATTCTGGAAGCGATGGGGATCGTCGATGCAGGCCACGAGGATCTCGGCCGTGCGCGGGCCGACGCCGGGGATGGTCATGAGCCGCCGAATACGAGCGTCATGTTTGCCGATCGCTTCGAGCTTCTTCACCACGAGATCCATTTGTTGTGTGAGAGAGTCGAGAATTGTGAGTTCGATGTCCAATTCTCCTCGCCACAGTTCGTCGAACCCACATTCTTGAATGGGTTTTCGGAAGGAGTTGATTCGCTCGCGCCCGGTATGCCAGGCTTTGTCGCCTTGATCGATGGGGATGCCATGATTGACGAACCAGGCTCGAATGGTGTTTTTCGTCTTGTTGATTCGTCCGTCGAGTGTCTTGCGGTATTTCACCAGGGCCCGGAATTCCCGGTGTTCGGGCGTGGGTGTGTGAACGGATTTGAGTTCCCCCAACGCGGCCAGTCGCGCCAGTTTGAGTGCGTCGTCCTTGTCGGTCTTGCGTTTCACGTTGGCCCACCGCCAGGCGTCTTCGTTGGTGGAGCAGACGAGCGTTTCGAGGCCGAAGGACCGAGCCAGGTCGTTGATCCAGCCCGAAGGCCCGCAGGCTTCCATGACGATGAGGTCGGCTTTGCATTTGCGAAACAGGCGGGCGAGCGGTTCGCGCTCGGTGGCGATGGTGGCGAACCGGCTTTTCCGAGTCGCCGAGTCGAAAATGCAGCCGACGGAGTTGAATTTGCCGAGGTCAAGTGCGAGAATCTTCATTACTGGTGTCCTTGTGTTTGGCGGGTGGTCTGAATGTGACAAGCAGCCCCATGCTGCTACGATCACGGGTCCGAGTCGCCAGTTGTTGTAACCAAATGGCTCCCACCCGCCAAACCTCGG
>JAGQPR010000635.1 GCA_020426625.1 Planctomycetales bacterium | reverse complement strand
CGGAGGTTCGCTTGTCACCTCGCCACTGCTCGCTCAAGAAAAGCCCGGCGAGCACTTAACTCAGCCAGTGATTCACGTTGCGAAAAACGACGTCCCCCAAGCTCCCATCCAACCGAATCATCCGCTCGATCCAGCTTTGCGTATTGCATACGCCAGCCTGCAACATCTGCGGTCCAATATCAATGATTACTCCGCGATCTTAATCAAGCGAGAATTTGTCAACGGTGCTGTCAGCGAATACGAATACATGGGCGTCAAAGTTAGGAACCGCAAGGTTTCCGGCAACAATTTGGTAACGCCATTCAGCGTCTACATGACCTTCTTGAAGCCAGCTGCCATGAAGGGTCGCGAAGTCATATACGTTGAAAACGCGAACAAAGGAAAACTGGTCGCCCACGAAGGTGGCATGAAGGGTCGCTTCCTGCCCACCGTAGATCTAGATCCAACGGGCATGCTAGCCATGCGCGGCCAAAGGTATCCGATAACGGACATAGGAATTGAGAATCTCGTCGTCAAACTGATTGAAAAGGGTGAGAGAGATCGCAAACATGGTGAATGCACCGTCGATTTTATCCAGGGAGCCAAGATCAGTGGACGCGACTGCACAGTCCTGTCGGTCAAGCATCCTGTACAGCGTCCCTACTTCGACTTCCACCATGCTCAAGTTTTCATCGACAACGAACTACAAATCCCTGTCCGATATGCCGCATATTCCTGGCCAACGGCAGGCGAGAAAGCACCTCTATTGGAAGAGTACACGTATCAGAATATCAAGCTGAATGTGGGGCTAACCGACGCCGATTTCGATCGGGATAATCCTAACTACAGCTTCTAATTGTCCGTGTTTTCTTAGGAAAACGCGACTCTACTCAGCAAACACCGCCGTGTTCTAAATACAAATCGCCCTCCCATCGAAAGCTGCATTTGATTCATGAGCACTTTCGGTGGGCAGGGGTGCAGTCCCAAACGACGGGAGGGAGACGCTTCTCCCGCCTGCCGGTCTGCAAACGCACGTGCCTTCACGACCTTCCCACGCGGGAGAGGCGGTTGAAACGGAGGCCTCAAACGAGCGAGGCGAATTGCAGTTGCTGCTTTCACATGGCAGGAATGACCGTGCCGATGATCTGCTGTCTGCCAATCGGACCTATGCTACTTCGGCTGTCTGCCGAAACCGGTTGATTGTCGCCCAGCAGGTAATATTCGCCTTGGCCGAGCTGCATTGGCGCGGACGCGCCGCCTAGCTCGCCATTGAGTTGGTCGCGCAAATAGAGGTCCCGACCAATGAATAGGCGTTCGAAGACTACCACAGCATCGCTGGAGATCTCAATTCGATCGCACGCCACATCTGGCCCGAGTTCTGAATTATCAAAGGTCGCTGCGGCGATCCGCTGCTCACTTTCGATCGCTCGCGCCAATTCTGGTTGGCAATCGCTCGCGACCAGAACCCTGCAATCGCAAATCGCCACTTCGATCGACTTTTGCATCGTAATCGGCCCAATATCATCTCCAGCAAGCTCACCAACGGGTGCTGCTTCAGCGAGCACCGTTATTTGTCTTCCTGCGATCTCCAGACGAATCTCAAGCGAGCCGGCCAAGGGTTCCAACAACTGAAACGCTAACAAAACATCAGGTACGGGAAAAGTTGGATAGGATACTCCTTGGTTAATGGGCAGGTCGTCGGTGATGATACTTGGTTTCATCCAATCGCTGCTCGGAACTGATTCCGGATGCACGCGGGCTGGTACGGCGTGTCGCCAAGTGAGAAATTCACCAGGTTGTATTCGGATGGTATTTGCGGAATCTGGAATCCGACTGTCAGCCGGTGCAAACACTGAGTCGGACGGAATCGATGCCGGAGAATCCTCTGCTGGCAATCGTTCTCTATCAGTTTCTATAGTCAGAAACTGTCTTGAACCCGCTAGACAACGGTCTGCCACCTGCCCACGGACACGCTGGCTCTCTGGTGGGAAAACCAGCAACGGCACCGCAAGCCGCTTCAATTCCGCAAGCGACTTCTGCAGTAACTCCCCGTTGACCCAGAATTCACCCCGTCGAATCGCCACACTCTCGCCGGGCTCCCCCCAAATCCGCTTCACCTGAAGCGGACCACTGTCGGCGGCGCGAAAAGCGACTAACGCGAACCGCTGCAAGCCACCAGTGTCTTCAGCAATGGAATGCCTGATAGGGCTAAGATGAACGCGATCACCTGCAGCGGTTTCGACTCCAATATCAATGAATGCCCCGCAGTTGTAACAGCGCACCGGGAACTTCGCGTTAAACGTATCTGCAGCAAAGTGCTGACGTACCCCACAATGCTGACACTTGCTAACTCGTGTGGGACCACATAGCGCAGGAGCCATCGATGACGAGACGATTTCAAACTCAGACGAGAGCTTTTCATTCGCTGCGTCGTTTGAGTGATGGGGATCGCAACCCCAAAAACCCCAACACAGAGGTACAAAAAAGACCCACAATACGCACCTGGTGCGCCAGTTATGCTGATTTGCCAACCGAAACCCCTGTTTCTTGCCGTCAGATTCCACGCCGTCGCAGAGGTCGACAGGGTAGGCAAAAAAGCGGTTCTGCACGTAGCCCTGATAACCTCGCTTGACAGTTCTTGAATCGCAGCCGATCCTTGAACGCCAGTCTTGTAGGGGACGAACGCGGCAAGTCCCGCGTTTCGAAATGAAAATGCCGTGTATACGGTCGATTAAGCGATTCAACAGTTCCGTGAACATGATTCTCGACTTTGTTGATTCCGCGCCCAGATTGTCGCCAGTTTTAAGGTCGATTTGATGAGTAGTAATGGCAATTCGCCAAAAACCATGTTTCAAAAAATCTGGGATCAGCACGTGGTCTATGCGGAACCCAGCAAGCAAACAATTTTGTACATCGACCTGCAACTGGTACACGAGGTAACCAGTCCTCAAGCTTTTGAAGGTTTGCGTCTTGCTGGTAGAAAAGTGCGACGCCCGGAACGAACCGTCGCTACACCTGACCACAATGTACCAACGACCGATCGCAATCTACCCATCGCGGACCCCATTTCCAAGCAGCAAGTCGACACGTTGCGAAAAAACTGCGAAGAATTCGGTATTAAACTCTATGATTTGGGCGACGCTCAGCAGGGCATCGTGCATATCATTGGGCCAGAACTGGGGTACACACAGCCGGGCATGACGATCGTTTGCGGCGATAGTCACACCGCCACGCACGGCGCCTTCGGGGCCCTCGCTTTCGGAATTGGCACGAGCGAAGTCGAACATGTCTTGGCCACACAAACGCTGTTACAGTACCTGCCCAAAACGTACGAGTTAAGAGTAAGTGGCCAACTGAGCGAAGGTGTCACCGCCAAGGATTTGATCCTATATTTAATCGGCCAAATCTCTATGCACGGTGGCACCGGCTATGTGCTGGAGTACACCGGCTCGGCAATTCGCTCGCTGACCATGGAGGAGCGAATGACGGTC
>JAGQPR010000634.1 GCA_020426625.1 Planctomycetales bacterium | reverse complement strand
CTTGTCGAGCGGAATCAGATGTGCGGTCGGAAGAATTTCGGGAAAGTGAAACCACCGTCCGCGACAAAACACTTCCACGTTTGAACGATCAATTCCACTCACAGTAAACACCCAAGTTATTCTTTCTCAGTTCCTAACAGGCTTGAAGCGTTGATTAACCGATACGAGCGCCGCATATTCTCCGGGAAAGCTGAGGCCTATCGCAGCTCACGTGTTGGCCGCATCTATCGCTATCATCGTGCGCTGGGGTTGGTCTACTCAGCCCTCCGACGCTGGGGCACTTCGTCCGACATGCACTCAGCGATTTTTCAATTGGAGCACGCCATCAAAACAGTGAAAGACAATAACCAAGTCAATGATGCGAAACGCCAAGTAGAACCACAATTGGTGGCACTTTTGGCCACCGCGTACGAAAATGCCGAGCGCCACTCCGATGCGGTCAAGCTCAAGATGGACGCATGCTCGCAGTACCTCGACAATCAGGATTTCTCTGCTGCTGAGTATCTGATTCGGCAGTCTAAAGCAGACAGCAGAGCGCCGGAGCAAGTACAACAGATTTGGATCGGACTGGAAAAGCAGCTAGATGACCTCAAGCGTCAAAGGTAACTGCACCAAACTCTCCCCGTTGACGCGTGGAAAACACGACTGTGTCTTGCAAAAAAATCGCTCGGTGAGAGTCACACGTTGAAAAGAAAATGGCAGATGTCGCCGTCCTGCAAGACGTAGGACTTGCCTTCGGTTCGCAGTTTGCCTGCGTTGCGAATCTCCTTTTCGCTCTTGTATTGCTCTAAGTCCTCCAGTGAATAGACTTCGCAGCGGATGAAGCCACGCTCGAAATCGGTATGGATGACTCCAGCCCCCTGGGGCGCGGTGGCGCCGACAGGAACCGTCCACGCGCGAACCTCTTTTTCGCCCGCAGTAAAGTAGCTTTGTAAGCCAAGTGTGTTGTAGGCCTCGCGAGCCACTGTTGCGAGTGCTGGCTCCTGCAATCCGATGGAAGCTAACATTTCACTTCGGTCTGGCTCTTCCAGTTCGGCCAATTCAGCTTCGAGCTTGGCGCAAACTGGAACGACTTTCGCGCCAACTTTGTCGGCAAATTCGCGCACCGCCTGTGCCAAGATGCCCGTTCCTTGGATATCGCTCTCGTCCACGTTGGCGATATAAAGTATAGGTTTCGCCGACATCAGACCATAGCTGGCGATTTCCTTCGACTCGGCCTCGGGAACTGCCAACTTTCTCAATGGCAATTCATTTTGAAGGTGCTCCTGACAGCGTTTGATAGCCGATACTCGCAGCTTGGCTTCTTTGTCACCGGTTCGCGCCGATCGCTCTGCTTTGGGAAGCGCGTTTTCTAGCGTTTGCAGGTCGGCTAGCATCAACTCCATTTCGATTGTTTCTACATCCGAAACGGGGTCGACTTTTCCAGCGACATGGATCACGTCGTCATCTTCAAAACAACGCACAACTTGAAGGATGGCATCCACTTGGCGGATATGACTGAGGAACTTATTCCCGAGTCCCTGCCCTTCGCTAGCACCTTTAACAATCCCAGCGATGTCGACTAATTTCAGATAGGCGGGCACAACCTTCTTGGGCTTGATGTATTGGGTTATCCGCTCTAATCGATTGTCTGGAACGCACACGATTCCCTCGTTGGGTTCGATCGTGCAAAACGGATAGTTTGCCGCTTGGGCGCCCTGAGTGCTCGTTAAAGCGTTGAAAAGAGTACTTTTTCCAACGTTTGGCAATCCTACAATTCCAGCTTCCATCGTTTGTATTCTTCACCGAGTTATCATGCCTTAGATCCTGACGGGCTCCCTATGGTACCCAGCCTGCGTAACAGGGCAAGCAGCAGGTCAATGGACGTGAGCAACCAGGAAAACTTGATCAACGCTTCACGGGCTATTTTTCTGACTGTGAATGCTCCATCGGCTGTTGACGCAAGCAATTCATGACTATTACGCACCCGAAAATTGCTGTTCCCAACAGATCGATACCAACACCGACTTGCAATTCGCCAATTTTGGTAATGGGGGCCAATAGCAACGCAGCGGAAAGGAACAACGCGCTGCGGGCCGCGGGAGATAGAGCATTGCGAAAATAACCTGCCATGCCCGCAGCTAAAGCAAGAATACCGATCGTAGCGACCAATATGGCATACGTCACAGCTGCGGCGGTTAATACTTCTCCTTCCGGAGCCAACAAACACAGCGCCGGGCGATAGACAAACATGAACGGCAACGTGAATCCAACCAAGGAAAACCGGAAAGCTGCCACGGAGGTCTTCATGATGGGCGCTTCGGCGATCGAGGCCGCAGCATAGCCAGCCAGGGCCACCGGTGGCGTGACCATGGACATGTTCCCAAAGTAAAAAATGAACATATGGGCCACCAACGGTATCACACCTAGCTCGCCAAGTAATGATCCCATGAGAGTTGCCATCAGCAGATAGCACACAACCGAGGGCACTCCCATACCGAGAATCAACGAACAGAACATGATTCCCAGCAATGCGAGGAAAAGGTTTGTGGCCACCACACTCTTGATCGCGGCGCTGAAATCCGTGGCAATTCCCGTTTGTTGCACAATGCCAATAACGATACCCACGCAAGCACTTGCAGCGACCAACGAAACGCCGTTCTTGGCCGACTTTGTAAAGGCTAGGGACATCTCCGGCCGCCACGCGGGATGGACTAACCCGAATATCAGTAGCCCAAACATTCCCACGATGGCAGAACCTAAGATCGATTCGATCAGCAGCAACAGATTGACTTCCTGACTCTCAGGGTGAATCCAAGATGAACCAAGAAACGGTTTGAGCCATCCGGGAGACGACTCGCCCAGGGGAATCGTCAGTTGGTGCAAAACCAACACGATGAAGAAGCTGACGAAGGCAAGTCGCTTGGCGGAAACACTGACACTGAGTTCTTTTCTTAGCGTGGCTGACACCAGAATAACGGCCAGCGCGCCTGTTACTGACTTAAAAGGTGATGAGCCCAAGATCAGCAGCCCGATCAACACTGTTAGTGCAGTGAAAAACACAGTGCCTTCAAACGCTGACAGCTGGTGTTGTTTGAGTTGTTCGGTGTCGAGTGCTTCGGCCCCCAGACGCCGCGAGTAAAGGTAAACGATGACCAGGATTGACAAGTAAAACAAACTGGCCGGAATGATGGCAGCTTTCATCACTGTCAGAAATCCGCCCTCCGGCTGTACCAATTCCAACATCATGTAAGCGCCAGCTCCCATCACAGGCGGAACGAGCGCGCCGCCGGAAGCAGCGGCAGCGGTGATGCCGCCAGCAATATGAGCCGGGAAGCGGGCGCTGCGCATCATGGGTATGGTGAAGGTGCCCGTAGTAACCGCATTGGCCACAGCGCTACCGGACAAGGAGCCCATCAAACCGCTGGCCAGTACCGAAACCATAGCCGGACCACCCCTAAGTCGGCCAAATGTCTTGGTCGCAAAGTCGATA
>JAGQPR010000633.1 GCA_020426625.1 Planctomycetales bacterium | reverse complement strand
CGCTAGAGGCTGATGTGGCATCGGAATTACGATTTGTGACACTAGTCATGAAGGATCTGCGGAAAAATAACTTGACGGCATATCCGGCCAATCATCACTGCTGAGCGCGGTGGCTACAATGATTCGTCCCAAACTGTATTTCCGCAGACCCGAGAACCATTGATAAACCTATGCACGTGGCCTGGTGTTTGGAAGAGAACGCTGGAGTCAGCCGAGGTCTCGACTGGCTCCGTGAAAGAATTAACCAGTTGACGGATGGGCGTTTGGTGCTGATGGACAGGCGACTGTTCAGCCGCCGTGAAGTTGGCCAACTTGATCGTTGCGTGATCCCTTGTGCGACGCGTCTGGGCTATCCCAGCGAGTTCGTGCAAGTGTTAGAACGCGAGTATCCTGACGTTCCCTTTGCGTTGGCCACCGATAACTGGTGGGATGGCAGCCGGCGAACTGGTTTGGGAACTTTGACGCATCTCGCCCTGCCCTGGTATCGTTGGTGGGATGGGTGGTCGGCTTGGCTGAGCGATTGCCCGGTAGGAATGATGGGACCGCTGGTGTCGCCGGTTTCGTTTGCGACATCGCTTGTATTCAAGGCCCAGCTGGACACAGTGCAGCCGGACGCAGTGCAGCCGGACGCTTCGCCTTCCGCAGCTGATACTAATGGCCTCGTCATATCGAATTGTTTTCAGGCCGCTCAAGCTTGGCAGTTGGCAGCGCGAAGCGTTGGCTTTCATGCAATGTGTTGCACCTGGGCTCAGTGGGTGGATGATCGGCGGGAACTGAGTAATCCGCCGTGGATCTTATGGGACGATAGTTGTGTCGATACTTCCATCGCGGATCCTATGGACATCGCCTCGTTCATTCGTCCACTACGCCAGGCGTACCCGAATGCGCTGGTTTGCGTGACGATGAGCATGCCACGCATGGAGACTTGGGACGCTGCACAACAGGCTGGGGCTGATGAGCTGCTGGTCAAACCGAATTCAGGCAATGCCCTTCAGCGGATGCTGGTCGCCCAACAGTTATGCTCTTAACCTAGCCTCTTCGGCGGCGCTTGCCCGAACATAGTTTGGTAGCAGTTCCACCGACGACTGGGTTCTGCCAGCGTCCAGCGCGTCCCATCCCAAAGCGGCTACGTCCTCTGCTGCTGGAAGTCGCCACTGCGCGTCGCACAGATGCAGACTCTTATCGCGCGGTAGATAGCAGTCGAGTCCTGGACCTGTAATCACCACCGTTGGCAGGGGGCCATCTAATCCGTCCTTCCACTGAGTAGAATTTTTCCGGAGAGACAGTACGGGTTCGGCTTGCCACAGCTCTGCGTCTAAAACCTGGGACCGAGCTAGGCATTCCAAAGAATCTCCGCAGCGGAGCCACAGACCGGCAAACACCTGTCGGCGGAACGCATTGATTACTGGAACTATCAAGATGGGGACATCCTTTGGGGCGGCATGCCGCGCGGCGCGTGCGGCAATTGCGTGCAGCGAATCGACGGGGGCAATGGTCAAGTTCCAGGCCATTGCCAGCACTTTGGCTGTAGTGATTCCAACGCGCAGGCCGGTAAAGGACCCGGGGCCGACTGTAACAGATATCATATCTGGGCGATCTATTCCTTCAGATCGCAAAAGATGTTCAATCGAAATCGCTAAAGTTTGTACGCTTCCGAGATTCTCGGTAAGGTTCTTGCTTGTGCAGGCGTTGTTACGCCGACAAAGAGCTACACTCCCTGTAATACCAGAACATTCTAAAGCCAAATTCCACATATATCCCAATTGGAAACCTACAATACAACAAATCTGCTAGGCATCAGCCGTCCGGGCTGCTGATCACCTTCCGGGCGGGGAAACAGCGACTTACAATGTGCCGCTGCATTTCCTGCGATATCAAGCTGAATTGTGATGGCTGTTCCGTAATGAAACAAGAGACCCGCACCGGCTTGCCCTGGGGAATGAATGGCGGGACGCGACAAATAAGCAAAGTGAGAGGCCAGTGCGACAAGCCCTTATCAGCGACATTCATGGAAATCTGGAAGCCTTGACAGCCGTCATGGCGGATGTCCAGACACGCAATGTGGAGCAAATCGTTTGCCTGGGGGACATCGTAGGATACGGTCCCAATCCATGCCAGTGTTTGGACTCGGTGATGCAGCACTGTGCCTTGACCATACTAGGGAACCACGACCAAGCTGCCTTGTTTGATCCCGAGGGGTTTAACCCGGTTGCTTTAAAGGCAATCTATTGGACGCGAGACGAACTGGATCGGGGGCCAGGCCCAGCGACGGCGATCAATCGACGTTGGGATTTTCTAAGCGAATTGCCCAAATTCCATCAGTCGGGTGATATCCTGTACGTGCACGGATCCCCGCGGGACGCGACTAATGAATATGTGTTCCCCGAAACAATCTACGATCAGACTCGCATGCGAATCTTGTTTGAAAAAGTTACGCGGTTGAGTTTTCAAGGGCATACACATATGCCTGGCGTTTTTACCACCGATGGTGAATTTATTACGCCCGAGCAATGCAATTATCAATTCCCATTGTCGGACGAAAAGCTAATGATCAACGTTGGTTCAGTGGGACAGCCACGAGACGAAGATCCGCGGTCGTGTTATGTCGTTTTGGATCAGGAAAACGACTGTATCGAGTTTCATCGAGTCGAGTATGACATCGAGTCCACGATCGATAAGATCTATGCCATCGCTGACTTGGACAACATGCTAGGCGATCGTTTGCGCGGTGGACGCTAATGAATCACTAAGTAAATCGCCGCAAAGAATTGTATTCTTTCCGTTTTTGGGTCTGTTTTTCGGGGGATGGAGCGAGCTAGTGCGCCGAGCAATCGTTAGTGATATTCACGGCAATCTGGAGGCCCTAAAGGCTGTGCTCGCGGATATTCGGTCCCAAGATTGTGAGCAGATTATCTGCCTGGGGGATATTGTCGGATACGGTCCTGAACCACGGGCATGTATCGATGCCGCGCAGAAATTTCATGCGTGTATCCTCGGCAATCATGACTTGGCTGCGCTGTTTGACCCCGAAGGCTTCAGCAATGCTGCCGAGCAAGCGATTCTTTGGACGCGAGAACAGGTTGAAACGGACGATTCCATTGAGGAAGCGTACCGTCGACTTGAGTTTCTCGCACATCTCCCGCGGACTCGTCGCGAAGGCTCGTTGATGTTCGTGCATGGCTCGGTTCGAAATCCAGTCAACGAATACGTGTTTCCCGAAGACGTTTTTAATCGCCGAAAAATGGAAAAGCTGTTTTCCATGATCCAGCGCATCTGCTTTCAGGGGCACACTCATGTTCCAGGCGTATTTACCTCGGATATGGTTTTCCACAGGCCGGAAGAGATTGACCACAACTACAAAATTGGCGAAGAAAAGGTCATGGTCAATGTCGGGGCAGTCGGCCAACCCCGAGATGGTGATTGGCGCAGTTGCTATGTGATTCTAGAGGAGCCCTGGATTCACTTCAGGCGCGTCGAGTACG
>JAGQPR010000632.1 GCA_020426625.1 Planctomycetales bacterium | reverse complement strand
TCCCGGCGTCACAGCTGCGATCACCGGACGTTGCTCCTGCAGGTCACCACTTACACCGATTTCGGGGCGCGGCTCAGGGAGCTCGGGTCCCGAATCGGACTCCAATCCTGGTAGAACACCCCAAGCTTTGCCAGCGACCATCTCCTGCCAATTGTCAGCGAAGACATCGACCGGAACGTGCATGTTCTCAGAAATCTCGGTGCCGATCCTGGAGTGGATTCCAATCAGCGTCCCGTCCAATGTGAACAAAGGACCACCGCTATCGCCACCGATCAAGGCGCAGTCTGTAAACAACGTATGAGCTTTGCCTGAACGACCACGTTGTATCTTCAGGATCCGCCCTACGCGAATTGCAGCACCGCGGTCATGTTTGAACCCGCCCGGGAAACCGGCTGCAATACACCACTGCCCCTCTCGCAAACTTGCATCAGGATTGGCTTGGCTTTGAACACGCCCCAAAGTGGCGAATGGCCAGCCTTCCTGCGGGGTATCGATGATTTTCAACAACCCAGCGTCCGTGTTTCGATTCATTCCCAAAGTCTTTGCGGCCACCTTACGACCATCACTAAACACGATCGTCGCCAACAGGTTCGGTTTGCCAGCAACGTGAGCTGCAGTCAACACGTACCCATCCGCAGTAATGATGACACCACTTCCCTGTGCGGTACCTTGCTGTACGTTTACCGTTACATCCTCTATGGCGGCGGCGACTTTCGTTTGTTGAATCTCCAGCAACTTGAGCTCCGCGAGCGTCGCAGGTTCACTTCCGCGAAAAACTCGTTCCAGACCACTGGCCAAAGAAACGTAGGTGTTGCCGTCGCGCGCCAGTGATGAGCTTGACTTCGACGATCGAGGTAGTGGCTTGAGCGATACGCGGGGTTCACCCTGCTGGACTGAACCGCCCTGCTCTTGAGCGATTGTCAATGCTGGTGCAAAGGAAAGAACCAACATGGCGGATGCCATCAACACCGCCACGCCGATTAGGAAAGTTCTCTGCCAACGGCGCCAAATGGATCCGTGTTTGGGTTCTAGATGTTGGCTCATGTCATCCTTCAACGTGTTCATTCCAGATGGCAGATTGCATCGCACAATCGTTTGCTGTCGTTCGTGATTCAATTTGCCCGCACTCGACAATGCGAAATTAGGCCAACGACAACTCAATGCCGCGAGTGGCAATTTGCCTAGTCTAACGAATATGCCAGCCCCGCATGAATGTTCCGCCCAATTGCATCCTATCGAGCAAAACGGTTTGGCAACCTGCTTGCCCTTCGATGCGGCTGCTGGACGTATTGATTATTCGTAGCCGCCCGGCAAAATGAAACCCTTTAGTCAAATCAAAATCGAGGATTGGCGGAAAATCACGTTTCCAATTTCGAAAATCGTAGCGAGTTTGCGGGCTGGGCAGACGTTGCAGGATATTTTTTGTGCAACTGCGGGCCATCCAAACAGACCGCCTCTAGACAGCGCCGCAAACCGGTGTCACTTCCGCAGGCTACTCAGGATATTGCGAGACATAGATCGCCTTGACCTGCGTGTAATCGCGGAACGTTTCTTCGCAGTTAACACCGCCGCCAGGTCCGCCGGAAATGCCCTGCCCGCCATAGGGCAAGCCGTAGGCTATCGAATTATGGCAATTGACCTGACACGTCCCATCACGCAGTCGCTTGGCGAGTCCAACGCCCCGTTCAATGTCCTTGGTCCAGATGCTGGCGCCTAATCCATATGGCGACTGGTTGGCAAGCTGCAACGCTTGATCGACCGACTCTACGGGGCAGATCGTCGCAAACGTGTGAAAGACTTCCACGGGATTGCACGCCGTTTCCGGCGACGCTCGAAACAGTGCTGGTTTGATGTAATAGCCTTCGCGACCAGGTACTTGAGCGGGGCCCCCAGACAGAATGGGGACGCCGCCGCGGGCAACCGTATCTTGTTGAGCCCGCAGGACTCTCGCGTATTGAGTCGAATTGACAACAGCACCTAGCTGTGACCCCTCGTCAGCCTGGTAGCCAATCTGCAGGTCCTCAAAAAAGGCCCGCTGGGCTTCAATGAAATCGTGCGAAATGGCCTGGTCGACAAATATGCGATGGACTGTGCAACAAGTCTGCCCAAAATGTTGATTCGTGTAGCGACCAAGCTGCCGAGCTACCAGATCAGGATCGGCGTCGGCCAAGACGATCGCCGCACCGTTGCCCCCCATCTCTCGTTTCATACGGGTGCCATGGACATCGCAAGTTCTCAAGATAGATTGCCCTACGCTGGGCGAGCCCGTAAACGCGATGTACCTTACTCCTGGATGCTCGGCAATGAATTGCCCTGTGATTTCGCCCCGGCCAGGAAGAACGTTGATCACTCCAGGTGGAAACCCTGCTTCTTCCGCAAGCTTGCCGGTGTAAAGCGCAGAAAGCGGCGTATCCTCCGCTGGCTTGAGCAGAATGCAGTTGCCAGCCAGTAAAGCGGGAAAAATAAACCAGCTGTTGAGCACAACGGGATAATTCCACGGAATGATTCCCGCAACCACTCCCCAGGGCTCGCGAAAAGTGAATCCCTTGACTCCTTCACCAACTTGCATGGCCGTGCCGTCTCCCATTTCAACTTGGCGAGCAACGCGGCAAAAGTACTCGGCGGTTGCGCGAATCTGGTCAAAATCGCCCTCAGCCAGTTCGGATACTTTGCCTCCATCAAATATTTCGCAGGCCAAGAAGACATCGCGGTCTCGCTCACACAGTTCGACCAATTTCATTACCAGCTGACAGCGTTGTTCGACTGTCGTATCCCGCCATCCTCCAGATTTTTGAAACGCTTGCTGAGCGTTTTCTACCGCCAAGGCAACTTCGGCTTGGCCCATTTCGCAGACGGTCGCCAGGACCTCCAGCGAACCTGGATCGGAGGTTTCGAAGGTAACGTTCATCGTACCTCGCACCTCCTTGCCACCGATGAGCCCCGCCAACGGGCGTCCGTCGTTGCGGCAGAAGTCGATGAATTTGGCGGGTTTCTGAAAAGCGCTTGCTGTAAAAGCACGAATTTCTGTGGTTGCAGTGGACATTGAAGAATCCTTTTGTTGCGTTTAGCGGGAGGGGAGATCGCAAACGGCTCAGAACATTCAGCGGAGTCGTTCTTTGGGGCCGGGCAAAGTCGCGGACAGTGTGTCGCGTTAGCAAAAAAATCGCTGGATGGGTTCAATCAGACTGACCGAGCCGCACTGATATTTCGCGTACCTGGCCATCGCGAAGCACTGTCAAATCGACGCTGGTTCCGGGAGTCTTAGTTTCGATTATACCCAATAGCGCGTCTGCAGTGGTGACGGGTTGTCCGTCGACCGCAGTGATCAAGTCTGCATTGCTTGGATCCATCGTCCGCTGTTCAAAATATTCGTTACCTCTGCGAAATCGTTGGATTCTTACGAAGCCCCGCAGCCCTGCTTGATCGGCCGGGCCACCCGGGACAAGCGTCACTACAAGTATGCCACTTTCCTGTTCGTAGACCCGAGTGATTCCGATCGTTGGG
>JAGQPR010000631.1 GCA_020426625.1 Planctomycetales bacterium | reverse complement strand
GAGGCTGATGTGGCATGGGAATTACGATTTGTGACACTAGCAGAGCGTACACGACGGCTGGCTACGGTTGCTGCATGGAGATCAACTTGTAGCAAAGCTACGAAAAATCGTCTCTTTCTTGGATCTCAAAAGAGAACGTTCAACGGCGGAGACATCGCCGACACCAGGATGGCGATCAGCGTAATGATGGACAAGAGCGCCCGAAGTGACACCCCATGATCGCCTCGGTCGACAAACCACCAATATGCGAGCTGCTAACCGATGGTTGGTTCTCTTCCCATCAGGTTAGTCAATGAACCACCATATAGCGCGAAACGGATCGTTGATCCAAAAAACAATTGACAAATACATCAATAGTAAGTGAATTCCGAGACAAACGATGCGTAGGCCGACGGCCGAGCCTGCTTGGTACTGTCTGGCGAAAGGGAAAGTAAAGCTCAGCACCCAGCCGCCGAGAGCAAATACCGGCCAAGAAAGAATCAGCAAGCCAATTGGCAACCCAAGCACATGCACCAAACGATGCAAAATCGGATCAGTGGGATGCTCACCAAATTTCGGTGGTCTTCCCAATGACGCTGCCGTTATCAACCAACAAGCAAGAATTCCTGCATGCACAATTACCGGATGTAGATAGACAAGCCACCACAGGGCAGTCAACAATCTCCGTCGCGCGAGAGGCCACGTCGCCACTTCAACTTGAATTGCACCGGCGCGGTAGGGATTATCGTCTATCAAGGGTCGCCCAGGGAAGGCACTGGAATCCTCGTCGGACACTACGTAACCCTTCGTAGCTGTGCGTTTCAACAGCTGAGTAACGCTGTAAAGGTGAGAGTCTGAGCAACGGAGTGGCCCCTTCCCATTAGCGGGTCGGCGAGGCGAGGGGGAAATCCCCCTCCGCCGCATTACGTCCGTACCTCCCCTGAAGAATGCAGGCCAAGCGGACTGGCATTCAGCGGGTGAGGGTTAGCAACCCATTGCATCAACCTGCTAATGAGCTGCACACAACATCCAGAAGGGAGACCAAAACACAAGCTTTCCAATAATTAGACAAACGTGGCTATCACGAAGCAGCCAACTATGGGGACAAAATTCTTAGTTGATGCTTAGTGCAGCCGATTGGCGATGAGTGTCAAGAAGCCCCCATGATTCAGATCTACGGAAAAATATCTTGCTTAGTATTCAGTCAATCATCACGGCACAGCGTAATGACGACAATGGATAAGCCTTAATTGTTCTTCCGCAGATCCTAAGCCGAATGTCGATGCTGGAGGAGCATGGATATCGCTGGGCCCGATCGGCAACCTGTCTGTCAGGCCTGCCCTAGGATATACGACACGAATTTCTTAATCTGCATGCCGCTGCCTTGCGCATACTTGCCAACTGAGACTTTATCGTCCTTAACAAATGGTTGCTCCAACAATACTTGCTCAGCAAAGAATTGACGCAAGCGTCCCTCGACCATTTTGTCGACGATGTTCTCTGGCTTGCCTTCTTGCAGCGCAGCAGCCTTGAGCAGTTCTCGCTCCTTGTCGACAACTGCAGCATCCAAGTCTTCAGTACTTAGTGCTGCAGGGCGCATGGCAGCGATGTGCATAGCCACATCTTTGGCAGAGTCGTCCGTACCTCCCTCAACCTGAATCAATACGCCTGCGATTGTACCGCTATTGTGGCTGTAGCCGCCACAAGTTCCGTCGAGACGCGTCATACGGCCAACCTCAAATTTCTCGCGGATCCGATTAAACAACTCAGCCATTTGATCGCCGAGAGTTTTACCAGCGACCGATGGTGAACCGAGTGCGAGCAGCTCGTCAGCTGTCGCTGGCACCTTATCCGCAGTAGCCAGACCATGAGCCAAATCATTGGCCAGCTTGATAAACTCTTCATTCTGAGTCACCGGCGCGCTCTCGCATTTTAGTTCGACGATTGCACCACTGGATTTGTCCAATCCACAATACAGCCCAAATCTGCCAAACGCAGTTTCGCGATCCGAACGTTTGTCGTTCAGTTTTTCACCGCGCTTACGCAGAATCTCGTAGGCCATGTCTTCGTCGCCACCCGCCTCATTGAGCGCAGACTTGCATTCCATCAACGGTAGGCCTGTTCTTTCCCGGAATGCTTTGACTTTTGCAGCTGTAATTTCTGCCATTTCGATGTCCCCAAAATATTGGAAATCATATTTGTGCTGGGAATCTCCACAAACGAAGCTTGAGGGTTCTCCAGCGGAAAATGAGTATCAGTAAACGATGGAATCCATTCGGTTTTTGGTTCGCTGAGAAGACTGACTCAGACGTAGAACTTGTCAAACGGACACAGATTGTGTTGGCGTGGCTCGCTGGAAATCGACAAAACCGATTTCCAGCGATTGACGGTGCCAAACCATAGGAGAGCTCTTCGTTTTCGTCGAGCAAGCGGCTTTCGAGCTGAACCACGCAACCAGAAAGGTGCAGAACCGCTTGCTGGAGAAATCGAGTGGCCACAAACTAAGCCTGGGCGATCTCGGCTTTCTCAGCCTCTTCAGCTGACATCGTCTCTTTGCCTGCCGATTTTTGTACTTCTGGATTCTCTGCCCTTCCAGCTAGCACTGCATCTGCCAACTGGCCCAGCAGCAATTCGATGGAACGGATCCCGTCATCGTTGCCTGGGATCGGCAAATCAACGGAGTCCGGATCGGAATCGGTATCAATCAGCGCAACCGTGGTAATTCCCAGGCTCTTGGCTTCGCGGATCGCGTTTTTCTCTTTGGAAGGATCCACGACTACCAAGCATTCGGGCAAACGATTCATGGACCTCAAACCATTGAGGTTGCGATAGATCTTGCGATACTCGCGATTCAAGGCTGACTGCATCTTTTTCGAATACGTATTGATTTCGTCGGAGCTGCGGATTTTCTCCAATTCCTCCAGACGAGTTAGGCGATTGCGAATAGTGCGAAAATTGGTCAGTGCGCCACCCAACCAACGCTCGGAGACGAACGGCATTCCGCATCGTTCCGCCTGCTCTTGGACCGTGTCACTGGCCTGCCGCTTGGTTCCAACGAAAAGCACCAAACTGCCGCCTGCGGCCACTTGATTCAGGTATTTCTTGGCTCTTAGCAACCCGCGAAGGGTTTCCCTAATATCGAGAATATGAATCGAGTTCTTCTTGCCGTATATGTACGGCTTCATCTTGGGGTTCCAGCGGCTCACGCGGTGGCCAAAATGAACTCCTGCCTCGATCAGTTTCTTGACAAATTCGCCTTCCATAATCCGATACAGCCTTTCAAATCGTTACTTGCGCTCTGCTATGCTCTTGTCTCGGGCTCGGAAGCCATCAACAAAGCACAGGCCCCTCCAGCGGGCCTTCTGCTGCACAAGTTGTAGTGAGTGAAATGGACGCAGCCCCAGTGACCGCCGCCTGGGAAGGAGGATATCCGTAATCCAGCAAGTTCGCAACGCAAAAACACCTGATTCGCAGACTGCGACAAAAACTAGTGGTTTGGGACAGCAAAAAATTAGGATTGGTCCGTA
>JAGQPR010000630.1 GCA_020426625.1 Planctomycetales bacterium | reverse complement strand
CGTTGTCTTGCCTGCTCCATTTGGTCCGATGAGCGCCCCAACCGTGCCTGCGGGTAGACTAAAACTCAACCCATTGGCAGCAATCGTATCTCCGTACCGTTTGTAAAAGTCGACGACTTGGATGGCATCCAACGCTTGTTTCCTTTGCGTACACAAGTGCTACCGCGCGTAATCTCGTATGTTGAGCCACGCGCCTTCGGGCGACTACCTATTCGACTCACTTTCAAAGCGTCGCATTATAAGCGCCAATGCACAAGTTTTCTGATACTTGAACAACCGTGGCTAACACCAAAGCGGCTAATTATGCGGAATAAATTCTACATGGCTGCTATGTCAATTGAATTGTCATGATGCGGATCATGTCAGCCACGACACGCAACTTCGTGCTCGAACCACTCAAATGCATGCAATGCAATATATCTGCATAGGGGAATGCGTTTCGGGAAATGGGGAAGAAAGTCGGCTTGTTCAGCAATATTGACTTAACCGTCATATCTATCCCAGTCGATAGCCAAGATGTCCGTCAACTTGTATCGGGGTCTTTCTGGTATTGAGCGCCCGTCGTCAAGAGAATCGGAAAGAAACAAGGCGAACTGTCGAAGGCATCTACCGTATTTTCCAGCATGAAGCCGAGGGGCGTTGATTGTGAAAATGAAAACTCGAAGCACTCTCACCCTGGTCTTGGCGACGTTGTCAATAGCGCTAAGCCCACGATTAAGTGCCCAACATCCCGATTCGCGAGAGCCACAACCCATTCTCCAAGGCGGGATTGTGCACCAGTTGCGGTCATTGACTGGCAGTGCGTTTGGTGGTCTACGCTCCACTGATGAGAGCAAATCTCGCCGAGCAACATCGCACAGTAACGCTGCCCAGCGGGTACCACGACCGAGTTCCCCTTCAGCCGTCCCGAGCCAGCCGTCCACTCAACTGCAACGACCGCTTTGGCTGGAGCGCATCGGTTTGCACAATCTGCGGCGTGAGTCGGAGCCGGAAATGAGACCGGAGAACTACGACGACTACATGCCAAACCAGGTAGAGCCATTGCCGGAAATCATTCGGCCGGAAAATGTTGGCATGGAGCTAGCTTCCGCGCCGCCGCAACCACCAGAACCAGAACCCCAGCGCAGCCAGCAATTCGGCGACGTACATGTTGAGCAAGCGATTCCTCCTGCTGTACTGCAATCCATACGGCCAGCCACTTTGGCCGGATCCGGTCAAGAAGCCAGGAATCTGGAAGCCAGCTATTCTCGAAGTTCTGATTACACTCCTGTCGTGCCGAAGGTTTCACGAATTCCACTTCCAGGCACCGGCAATCCAGCAAGCGAAGGCACGAGCGAAGTTGCTCGAAAGCCCTTGCCTCCATCGCAAATCAGTAGCTCGAACACTGCCACGAAGCCCTCCACAGAAATTCGGACACCATCCTCAGTGCCGAGCTTGGAATTGCCTGAGCCGGCAGACTCCTCCGCTACATTGTCGGTAGACGCCACCGCTGAATTACCGATGGCTACGGGCTCAAGTTTGAACGCGGGTCCCAGTCTTGCCGATTTGCCGACTTTCGAATCGCTGACCGACTCGCCCGGAGTCAGCGTACCGGGTCGGCTCGTGGATGGTCCTGCCGCCGAAAGTCGCCAAAATCAATTTAGCTCTGTTGAAGACGCCAAGTTGGAAGCTACTGAGTTTCCTGTCCCTGTTGCGAAATCAATTCCCGCAGGGCAGCCCACAACGAGTACCGCCAAGGCAACTATGGACCGCGGAGCGACTCAGGCATTGCCAAACGAGACGCAAATGAGATTGAAATCGCCTCGGCTGGAGGTCCTGTTGAATGGGCCGCAGGACTTGCCTGTCGGATCTCCAGCGCGCTATGAGTTGGTAGTTCGCAACTCGGACATCATCGACTTGAATGGACTAATACTGCGGCTAGACATTCCAAGAGGTATTGAAGCGCGGTCGCTGCAGCCAAGCTGTGGTAGTTTTGATGTGGAAACTGCGACGGACGGAGCGACTCTCTTAACCTGGGCGTTCGACCAACTGGCGGCAGGAGAATCAGCAATTGCCCCGATTCAATTGCGAGCCGAAGAGGCCAAGAATTTTGCGGTCGCGATGGAATGGACACTTATACCCATAACTGGTGACACCAAGTTGCGAGCGATTGCACCCCGAGTTGAAGTCGCGCTCGAGGGGCCGTCCGAAGTCCTGTTTGGCGAGCCCAATATTTACCGTCTGCATATTCGCAACCCCGGCAATGCCACCGCATCGAACGTCGAGGTTCGCTTGACTGCTGGCCCCTATGGTGAGAGTGCTTCCAAGATCGGCGACATCGCCAGTGGATCTGAGGAATCGGTCGACGTGGAGCTGACGTTCAATGAGCGAGGCGCCATCGATATTGCTGCGATCGTCACTGCCGACGGCAACCTGACGAGCAACACTCAGATTGAAGTACTTGTTCGGCAAGCCCAACTAAGTGCTACGATTACGGCTCCCACAGTCACCTATTTAGGCACATCGGCGCAGTATCTTGTCGAGGTAACCAACGACGGGGACGTAGCCGCGCGAGATGTGCAAGCCCAACTTATGTTACCAGCTGGCGCCAGAATAAACGTTTCACCAGCTGATGCGCCAGTGCGCGACGGCAAGATTGATTGGAGGATCGCGTCACTGCAACCGGGTGAGACTCGGGCGTTTCCAATGGCGGTAGACTTGCCCCACGCAGGTGACAACTCCATCTCGCTGATTTGCCGCGATGCGACCGGCCATGTACTTTCGTCCGCAGAAGCGATAACGCAGGTCGAAGCGGTCGCAGATCTCAAGTTGACCGTGAACGATCCCGTCGCGCCAGCACCGGTCGGAAGCGAAGTGGCCTACGAGCTGACTCTGACCAATCGCGGCGCCAAGGCCTGCCACAATGTGACTGTGGTGGCTCAATTCTCAAATGGTATCGAGCCCACGCGTGGCGAAGGGCAAAAAAGTCGCATCATTCCTGGTCAACTGATATTCGAACCGATTGCTGTCATAGAAGGCGGCCAAACAGTACGTCTGGCTGTGTTTGCACAGGCGTCCGGGGACGGCATGCATCGATTCCGAGTGGAAGTTCGCACCGATGCCACCGATGTTCGTCTTGTTCAGGAAGAATCAACTCGATTTATTGAAGGGTTGAGACGTATTGCTTCGCCTGTCATCACTTCGCCATTGCGATAAGACACTGCGATAAGACACTGCGATAAATAAGCACCAATGCACAGTTTTCTGATGTGTGAACAACCGTAGCTAACGCCAAAGCGGCTAAACATGTTGAGAAACTTCTGCTTGGATGCTAACACTGCAATAAAGAAACTGCGATAGAACGGCATTGCTTTGCGTTATTGCTGCAAAACACCTCGAGAGTTCCTCCGGGGGGCGGAGCTCTCGAGGGTGTTTGCAGAATTCTTGCGGATGGCAGGCCTTAGGACCTGGGGAAAAATAACTTGGGCATTTTTCATCTGCCTTCCCATCCCGCGCAGCAAAAAGCATGGGCTAGGAAC
>JAGQPR010000062.1 GCA_020426625.1 Planctomycetales bacterium | reverse complement strand
GCCGGGACCATCCGCGCCATCGCCGCGGCCTCGGCCGGCAGGGCCGGTGGGCCGTCGGCGCCGGGGTCGGCGGCGGCCAGGGCGATGTCGGGATCGAACAGCGCCCGGGCCAGATCGGCGGCCGTCATTCAGCCTTCATGCGCCGCGCATCGCGCATGGCGCGGCGTTTGGACATGGTCTGCGCGCGCGCCGGTTCATCCACCGCCGGGGCCGGCGGCGGCGGAACCTCGCCGCCCTGACCGATATGCGCCGCCAGCCCGCCCAGGGTGGGAAAGCGGAAGATGTCGGTGATCGACAGTCCGGGCAGGTTCAGCCGGTCGCGAATCTCGCGATGGGCCTGCACCGCCAGCAGGGAATGACCGCCAAGATGAAAGAAGTTGTCGTGGCGTCCTACTTGCTCAATGTCGAGCGATTGTTTCCATAGCTCGGAAACAGCGATCTCAAGATCGCCCTGCGGAGGAACATAGTCCATGACACGGTGGGAGTTCGCAACGCGATCTAGGATCCATTGGCGATCCGGCTTCCCGCTGGCTGTTGTCGGAAGCCGCTCCAGAAAGACGAATCGATTCGGAACCAGGAACTGCTGTAATCTCGCCTGACACCACGATCGGAGCTGAGTATCCAAGTCGGCCTCTTCAGCCTCTTCAACTACCACAGCAGCAATCAGAACCTCGCGGCACGCTACCACTATGGCATGTTTCACCCGAGGATGTTGGCAGAGAATTGATTCGATTTCGCCTGGTTCTATGCGAAACCCCCGTAGCTTCAATTGCTGATCGCGGCGACGAAGCCAAATATAGCCGTTGTTCGTGAGACGCACCAAGTCACCGGATTTGAACATTCTGCCGCCCGGCATTCCGGAAATGGTATCGGGGACAAAGTACAGTGCGGTTTCCCGATTCCGTCGAAGATACCCCAATGCGATACCTTGGCCCGCTAGATAGAGCTCTCCGACTTCTCCGATTGCCATGGGGATTAACGCAGCCCCCAAGGCTCTGGCTTGGACGTAAGGAAGAGGTTTCCCAATTGGTACGTTCGCCAGTTCGCCTGAGCGAGAACGCCAAAACGTCGCATCTATCGAGGTTTCGGTTGGCCCGTATAGATTGACGACCTCCGCAGCAGCGGTTTGTATATTCGCGAGCAGAGAGCTTGGGAGATCTTCTCCGCCGCACAGGGCGAAACGAAGACTACTGCATTCGGAAAAAGTCTCCTCCGAAACAAGGAAATGCCACCAAGTTGGTGTTCCTTCTAGAACCGAAATTCGATTCCCGTTCAGCCATTCGATGAAGTTCGCCGCATGGGTGAGGGTGTTCTGCGGGGGCACAATCAGGCTGGCTCCCGAGCACAGCGCGTTGTAGGTCTCGCTCAATGAAGCGTCGAAGGCTGGCGAGGCTACAGCGGCAATGCGATCTCCCTTTCCAATCCTAAACTCGCTTTGGATCCAACTCGAGCGAAGTTGTAGCCCGCGTTGGCCGACCACCACGCCTTTGGGCTGCCCCGTCGAGCCGGACGTGTGAATGATATATAGAGGTGCACCGGCAGAGAGCACAGCTGGCTCGACATGCGAGGGGCAACGACGGATGGCAAAATCCCCGTTCGCGCCAAAGCTTAGAACGGCGAAGGCGCCGGCGGTAGCACACAGGGAATTGAGCAGCTCTTCGTCGCAGTGTGCCGGATCGATCGGCATAAAAATCGCGCGGATTTTGGGGAGGCTCAGGCATGCACAAGCGTGAGCCCAGCCTCGGTGTAGATAGCAAGCGATGATGTGGCCAGGCATGACACCTTGAGCTACAAGCTCGGCCGAGAGTTGGTCGATGCGATTGGAAAGTTCGGCGTAGCTCAATTCCAGATCGAAATCGGCCACGGCAGTGGCAGTGGGGATGGCTCGAACTTGTGCAGAAAATTGCTCGTAAAGAGTTGGTGCTCGACCTGGCTGCATGGCGGTTTCTTGGCAGGTATGAAACTCTAACTCCTGAAGCGGTTTAGCTGCTTGTTGGACTGCAATTTCACAAATTTGAACTAAGCGCTCCGAGAATCCCATACAAATGGAGTCATCAAAAAGTGTCTTGTCATATTCGAGCACGCCTTCAACGCAAGTGCCGTTGAAGTTGATGTCCAGCACAAGGTCGACTTGGGCATGCGTCCGTCGCCCCGGCAGTAGACGCGTCTGCAGTTGGCCAGGTTGCAACTGCTCTAAATCAAATTCCGTCAACGAAAACATGGCACGGAAAAGAGGATTCCAGTCTTCAGGCTGTGTGAGTTTCGCGGCGTCCAAGAGTTGTTCAATGGACAGACCTGAGTTTTCAAGGCCTTGCAGGACCTGTGCTTGAGCATCGGATAGATGGTCTTGGAGGCTCGCGGTTTGATCGAAACGCATCCGCATTGGGATCGTGTTGACCATCATGCCGACCACGTGCTCCCATGCCGGTAGGGGGCGATTGGAAGTGGGGACGCCCACGGTGACGTCAGACTGCCCAGTCACTCGTGATAGTAGGTATTGAAAGAGCGTGAGTAGCAGCGTGAAAAGATTGACTCGCGATCGCCTCGCAAGTTCCCGCAATCTAGAGGAAAGTTCAGCCGAAAGGCGAATGGGAATCTGTGCCGCAGGAGCATCGCTGGTCGGCGAGCGATGGTAGGTATAGGGTAGGGACAGCACTGGTACATCGGCGAGCTGTTCTTTCCAGTATTGGAGTCGCTGCTGGTACTTGGCTGCCGAATGTTGCTGCTCCCAGGCAACGAAATCGCGAAATTGGTAGAGAGGGCGCGGAAGCCGCGCAACCCGATCGTAAAGAAAATCGTCGTAGAGCTGGAGAAACTCTCGAACCAGTAATCCAATTGACCAACCATCAGCGACCAAGTGGTGAACCACGAGTAGGATACGATTCAAGTGCTCTGCAAGCTGTACTCTGGCAACACAGAATGGGTGTTGAGCTTGCAGCAATTCGCTTCGACTGCAA
This sequence comes from Planctomycetales bacterium, assembly GCA_020426625.1. Taxonomy (GTDB): domain Bacteria; phylum Planctomycetota; class Planctomycetia; order Pirellulales; family Pirellulaceae; genus Aureliella. Next base: position 21,821 of record JAGQPR010000062.1, on the reverse strand, counting down.
AGCTGATCCTGCCATTCGGCCCAACGCGACTCGACAGCTGCCGACGGAACGCTTGAGAAGTCGAGTTCAAGGATGCGAGTGTCGACCTTTTCACGAAATACCTGTTGGGGGCCATCCTGCGTTTCCTCGACTTGCATCCGTAGAGCATCATGACGCTGTACCAGTTCATCGACCACACGTTGCATCAGATCAAAGTGGAATTCCCCACGCACTTCAACTTGGCAAGAAATGAGATAGGCATTGCTCGCCGGGTACGACTTTTGGAACAGCCAGATTGCGCGTTGAGATTCCGTCAACGGTAGACGCTTGAGACTGGCATCGACTCGACGGATGGGAGTCTCATCGCCAGCCTTAGCATGATCGATATGCTCGGCAACCTGGCGCAACGTAAGATCGCTTAGCAATGTCACGAGCGAGATATGCTTGCCGAACTGCTGCTGTATCCGAGAGACTAAGCGAATTGAACTGAGCGAAGTCCCACCGACGTCTAGGAAAGAAAAGTTTACGCCAGGGGGGCGAACCAGCGCCAAGATTTGCTGAGTATTGTCGACCAGCCATTTCTCGGTTTCGCTTTGCGCTGCTTCTGAGGGAGCTTGGGATTGGGAGTGACTTGAATCCTGGAACCAGGGCTCCGCCTGCGACCGTTGCTGGAGCCGCAGTCGATCGATCTTGCCTGAGTTCGTATAGGGCATCTCCGCGATTAAAATGATTTCGGCAGGCACCATGAAATCGGCAAGTCTGAGACTCAGGAACTCCCGTACGCGTTCGACCAATGATGAATCGGAGGAAGCCGACAGGGAATCGCAGGAAGTATACTTCGCATGCACAACATAGGCCCGAAGTGACTTTTCCTCTCTGCCTCGTTGGACCACAACTGCGGCTTCGCGGATATCGGGGCATCTCCTCAAAGTCGCTTCGACTTCACCCAGCTCGAGTCGCTGGCCACGGATTTTGACTTGGTTATCGCGGCGGCCGCCGAAGTGAAGCAATCCATTTTTCCTTACCGTGCCACGGTCCCCCGTACAATACATCCGCTGCCCAGGAATAGGACTGATCCAATCGGGGATGAAGGACTCAGCGGTTGCTCTTGGCTGTCCCCAGTACCCGGCGGCTACAGCGCTGCCGCCTATATGAATGTTCCCTTCAATTCCAAGTGGAACTCGCGCGAGATGCGCATCGAGTATATAACATCGTCGGTCACCGCAAGGGCGACCAATGGGGGTTTGCTCCCAGGAATCCGGCAAGGGTTGCGGCATCCGTAAGGCAGTGGCAAAAACTACGCACTCGACGGGACCATAGCCATTAGTTATCTGCAGCTTGGGGAATTTAGATTGTACGCGTCGGACGATCTCAGGCCGAACCACGTCCCCTCCCGTAAAGAGCTGTTCCAAGCCTGCAAAGGATTCCAGAGATTCCTCGGCGACGCTGTGAAATAGGGGAGCGCTCAGCCAAAGACTGTTCACTTTCTGTTCAACGATCGACTGGTGGATCGCTGAGATCTCGAGTCGCTCGCCGGGATAAAGAATACAGCGACCACCAAATAGTAGTGCTCCAAACACTTCCAGGAGCATTGCATCCCAACCGCAAGAGGTATGGTGGAGGAAGACTCGGCTATCGTCAAAATCTCCACAAGCAGGTTGCCCGAAAAGCCCAATTACACTCCGGTGTCTTATCAGAATGGGCTTGGGAGTTCCCGTCGACCCAGATGTAAACAATAGAAAAGCAAAATCGTCTGAGTTTACACGGGGTTGGCCCTCATTCTCGAGAGAGGCAAAGGAACGATGGTCTCCAATGATGATCTCAGGTACCGAAGGACAGTTCAGTTCCACCTCAGTGTGTCGCAGTAGCGCGGATATCTCGGCAGCCGCAAGGGCCTGCTGCACGCGCTCCGAAGGCAACGAGAGAGGAATCGGCACACAAGCACAACGGGCTTTCAGGATACCGAACATGGAGACGACATAGTCGATGCTCCTGGGGCATAGCAATGCGACACGTTTTCCAGAACCAACGCCCCGGTGCGTAAGGAAAGCAGCGACCCGATCGGACTCTTGATTCAGTTGTGCGTAAGAATACTTCTGAACCTGATCCACCAAAGCTATGCGATCTGGGTGCTGCCGCGCGCATTGGCTAAATTGCTCTATAAGTGAAAGTGCTCCGATCACTGCCAGCCCCACTCATCCAACTGCTCCAGTTCGTCGTCAAGCAGAATCTCAATTGAGCCAATGGTTCGATCGGGATCACGAATGCACTGTTCGGCAACCTTCCTCCAACGTGCCACCAAGGCTTCGATGGTTTGGGAATCATATCGCCGGGTACGGTAGGTCAAAGTGCCTGTTAGTGCATCTCCCAAATCGAATAAAGCAATGTTGATGTCAAAGGGAGACACACCTAGATCCAGCAGAAGCGGTTCCAACCGGCCTGGAAACGAAGGAAAAGGATGCTTAGGAAACTTCTGAAGCACCATCACGATTTCCGAGGGCAGGCGTTGTTTTCCATCTTTGCTCGCCAAAGCACAGACTCGATCGAAGCTGACAAGTGAATTGTCGAATGCCTCGACAATCGATTGCCGCACTTCGCAGCAAAGGTCTGAGAACCTGGTCGAGGCCTGAATGGTTACTTGGATCGGTACAACATTCACTAGAAAGCCGACGATGGATTCGAAATCAGCCCGCCTGCGATTGGCAGAGGCAGTGAGGATGGTGTTGGTCGCCATTTGAGAAAGTCGATTGACTGTCACCTGCAAAGTTGCCATCAACACGCTAAACAACGTATCTTGGGTTTGCTTTGCAAAGGCCTTCAACGCTCTGGTCAGATCTTCGTCAAAACCAAACTCAATGAGCGCACCTGAAAAATCGCGATGATGATCTTCCGGGAAATCATAGGGCACAACGCTGGTACTTGTCGGTATCAGCTTGCTCTCCCAATACTTTAGCTCTCGTTCGCACTGCTCCATCCGTACCTCCTGCTCGTACCAGTCCACGTAGTCTAAGAAACCGAGTGGCTGCGGGTTTGTCCCTGGTGAATCTCCAGCAGCCAGCGCCAGATAGTTTTCAAAGAGTTGCGATATGAGTAGGGCCATTGACCAACCATCTGCGACGAGATGATGAACGATCCACGCAATATCATGGACTTCATCGTCTAAACGATTGATGACGAAGCGGAAGGGGGCGTCCGTCGAAAGATCAAAGGGAGCAATTGCTTCTTGCGTGATTATTCGTTTAGATTCCACAGCGGGATGGGAACTTGATCTCAAGTCACAATACTGCAGATCGCTGGCTGACTCTTCAACTCGCTGTCGTACCTTTCCATCCTGTAGCTCAAATCGCAAACGCAGTGCCTCATGCCGGCGAACTACACTGGCAACCGCAGACTGGAGAATTTGGAAATCCAGCGGTGCACACAGCCTGCCCGCTAGATAAAGGTGATTTACGGGCGTCATGCCTGCGGTCAATTCGTGAATTGCCCATAGCGGTTCCTGGTTCTCCAGCAGATTCTGGCTGCGACTAGTTTCACGCTCGAGGTTTGTCGATTTAGCAAAGCGCATCGCGTCGCTGGGATCCGAGTCTTCGCGGCAGGATGCAAGCCGAGCGATGGTCGGTGATTCGAAGAATTTAACGAGTGGGCAATGAAGGTGGTGCTCGGAACTCAAGCGATTCAACATCTGCATCGCGAGCAACGAGTCTCCGCCTAACTCAAAGTAGTTTTGGTAAATGCCCCCTGCTATGCCAAGTTGTTCCTGCCAGATGGAACGAATGGTGTATTCCAGTTCGTTTCTTGGTGGATCGTCAACTGCGCGAACTGCTTGCAACACTCTTTCACGCAACTCTCTGCGCAGGATTTTTCCGCTCCGGGTTCGAGGAAGCGATGGATCGATCACAAACCGCTGCGGCAAATGCGAGAGCGGAAGCTGGGAGAAAACGCTATCTCGAAGTTCTGTTTGTAAATTGTCATTGGGGATCGAAGCGACGCTAGGTTCTATGTAGGCGACTAGTGTTTCTTGCGAGTTTTGCCTCGAGACGACTACCGCTGCGTCGTGCACATCGGGATGACCTCGCAATACTGCCTCGATTCCCTCAACCTCGATGCGCTGACCATGCAAGCTGACCTGTTGGTCGCATCGCCCCAGATGAAAGAGATTGCTATCCTGGTCTAGCTGCCCAAGATCACCCGTTCGGTAGAAACGGCTGCCTGGAATCGACGAAAACGGATTGGGCACAAAGCTTGCTGCCGTCAAACCGGGTTGTCCGACATAACCTAGTGCTAGTCCGTCACCGGCCACGTATATCTCTCCCGCAACATAATGTGGCTGCAGATTCAGGAATGGATCTAGCACCATGACCTCAACGTTATCCCAGGGTTTGCCGACACAGCCAAACTGGTAATCCTCTGTGACAGTGCAGGCGGTAACATCCCAGACCTCGGAGATTCCATAGCCATTGACCAGCTTAGATTCTCGGGGCGCGGCACGTAGAAAGTCTTTGACTAAGTCGAGTGGGAGTGGCTCTCCGCCGATGTACCAGCATCTGAGCCAAGGAAGTTTGCGAGGCAAATCGGGGTCGTGATTCAGGAGAATCCTGAGCAGGCTGGGCGTGAAGATATAGCGTGTGACCTTCGTCGCCTGCAGGGTTTCAATGATTTGCGCGATCTCAGCTTCTGCAATGGCTGGTACAATTGCGACTGAGTGCCCGTGGCATAAGGCCGCAAACATTTCCCAAAGTGAATCCACAAAATCTAGTCGGACCTTCCAGCACAGCACCTCGCGTTCAGCGAAGTGTTCAAACTCGGTCACGATTCGATTAACAATTCGTGCGTGATCGAAAGCAACCGACTTGGGTAGGCCGCTGGAGCCTGAGGTATGAAATACAAAGTCACCTCTAGCGGGAGGATTCTCGTTATCCGCCGAGTCGACGACGGTGCCACTTGCCAACCGTGAGCGATGGATCAGCTCGTCCACCAATTCTCCGAAGTTCCTTAGTGAGTCCAAGGAAGAAATCTTCACCCAGGCGCCCCCTGGCTCGCGGTCTTGATCCGAGATGACGCAATGCACATTCAACCGCTCCATAAGCTCCTGTTGGATACTGGCTGGTGTGGTCGACGACAACGCAACGCACCGGATCTTTGCCTGAAAACAGGCCAGGACGATGAGTAAGGCTTGTGGCGAAGGGGCCATCTCCACGCCGAGGGAAGCTGAGCTTTTGCAAAGTTTCGGTAAATGTTTCGCGACGCCTTGGGATAGCTCGAGAACTTCCGAATAGTCCAGTTTGCCATCTTGGAACTGAATCGCGAGATCTTCACCATGTTTCTCTGCTTGTATGCGAATCAATTCGTCCACTCGCAGGTCCGGCGCAGAAGTGCGCGCACCTCGCAATATGAGCATGCGCCGATCTGGAACTATGGACTGCTGGCAAGGATCCGCGACCAAGGGAGGACAAAATACCGATTGGTTTGGCTTGGCAACAAGAGCCGCAAGGAGACTTTCGAAAATCCGTTGAAACTCCTCCATGTCTTGGCGCTGGTAAAGATCGGAGCGATATTCCCAGGAACAATGGGCACTGTCACCGGTTCGAATTACCGAGAACGTTGTCGCCACTCGAGTGCTTCCTGTGTCGACTTCCAACCAGCGAACACTGCGCAGAGCGGGAGGGATTGGTACCCGCTGATAGGTGAACATGACGTCAAACACCGGGTTGTTGGCTAGATTTCCCCGCTTCTTCAACAGAGCTCTGGCAACGTCGTCAAAATAGATTTGGTTGTATTCTGCATGCCACAATAATTCGTCGTGAACTCTCTGGACGACTTGGCTAAAGTCGGGTGCATTGGATAGATCAGCGTTGTAGACAATCGTCCGCGACAGATTGCCGACTAGACGCTCGACTTCAAGTGTGTCGCGTTGAGCCAACACGCCCCCCAGCGTGAACTGCTTCTTGCCGCCGAGGCGAGAGAGAAGAACCTCAAAGGCTGCCAGGTAGATACTGTGTTCTGAGGTTCGTTGGGCCGATGCGAAAGACTCAACTTCCGACACCAGCGTATCGTTGAGAACAAAATTCAATCGCTCACCTAGAAAACGATGGCTTAGTGCACTATCCGAGCTATCAAGTCGTAATCGGGAGACGGGTAGACGGACGGCCAAATCGGCGTGCTGGATGCGTTCCAGAAGCAATCGACACTGGGCGCTCGATTCCTGGAGCGCTTTGTCCGTCAGCTGCCGATCTGAAAAATCGCGGAATTGCACCGGGGAGAAACTGGGAGCGATCCACTGCGATTCAAGCAAATCGGTTTGATTGGTTTCTTCGCAGTAAAGAGCCAGCAGGTCTTCCAGCAGCACCAAGACCGACCAGCCATCCAGGACTAAATGGTGGCTCACCAGACACAGAACGCAGTCTTCGACTGAAGCTTCGCTATTCAGCAGCAAACCACGCAATAAAGGTGCTGCACCTAGATCAAAGGGAGTCGAAGCGAACTGGTTGAGTTGGTCGATTGTATCATTGGGAATCTCCTCGTCGCGTCTTGCATGGAAACTCCCAACTTCTAGCTGAAAGGCAGGAGGGCATGTCTGCTGAAGTATGCCGTCTTCAGAGGCTTTGAAACGGACACGCAACACTGAGTGTCGGTCCAGTAGTCGGTAGAGCGCGCGCTCTAAGGGAGCAGACTCCAGTTTGCTTGGCAAACGAATGGCAACGGGCACATTCAGCATCGGACTCGAGGGACTCAGCATCTGCAGAGTCCACATCATTTTCTGCTCGCGGGATAGGCCGCCCTTCGAGGACACTCTCTGCTCTTGGGCGACTAGGGCGGTCGGCAAGTCATCGGTGGTTTCGGACGGGAGGAGTTGTGCGGCAACTCCAGCAATCGTCGGGTCGCGCATCAGCACCAAAAGACTGCAGTTGAGTCGCCATTGCTTGCGCAGCTCGTGTGCGATCTGCACGGCAAGTAACGAATGCCCACCGAGATCGAAAAAGTTTTCGTGGACACCAATGAAGTCTCGCCCGAGGACGCGACACCACAGGTCCGACAAAATTTTTTCTTCACGCGTCCTGGGAGCGGTCTTGTCGCCAATCCGAGCAGGAACGGTGCGAAGTGCAATTTCCGCAAGTGAACCTCGATTCAGTTTTCCGCTCATGGTCCGCGGTAGTTGTTCAACGGTATGAAACTCAGCCGGCAACATAAAGCCCGGCAGTTTCTCTCGAAGAAAATCAACCGCACCGACTGCCGCAATGGTTGTGCCTCGATGCTCAGGAACGACGAATGCTGCGATCCGCATGCCTGCCGTGGGATGTTCGACGACGCATACCGCTGCTTGGAAGACTGAGGGATGCTGGTTAAGCCAATATTCAATTTCAGACAGTTCCACGCGAAAGCCGCGAAGCTTGATCTGTCCGTCGTTGCGTCCTTGAAAAAAGAGTTCGCCGGATTCGTTGCCAAAGACCAAATCGCCGCTCCGATACATTCGCTGACCTGGCAACGCCGCGAAAGGATCGGGAACGAAACGCTCGGCGGTAATTCGTGCTTGTCGCAAATACCCACGGGCCAAGCCTGCTCCGGCCAAATACAGCTCGCCCACAATGCCCACTGGTTGAAGCCGCATCGATGGGGAAAGTACATAACCGCGAGTATTCCGAATGGTGCGGCCAATAGTAGCCGCACCATTCGGTAGACGCGCTGCGCTAGTACTGCAGGTCGTGTCTTCGCTAGGGCCGTAGATATCTCGGATCGTCGGCGCTCCGGTGGCTGCTCGAACCCTGTCGACGAGGCGTTGCGGTAAGGGTTCACCGGCGAGCAAGATCATTTTCAACTGTGGAGGGAATTGACTGTCGCGCAAAAGCTCTTCGGCTGCGGATGGCACCGTCGAAAGGAGTGTTAATTCCCGGTAATCTCTCGCATCTTCGGCTGACAAGACGTTTTCGACCAAATAGGCCGTACCGCCTGTGGCCAGCGTGGGATAAAGCTCTAAAGTGAACAGATCAAAGCAAATCGAGGTGCTTACTAATGTTCGGGCAAATGCGTCGGAGCCAATCTCCTCGCGGGCCCAATGAACTAATTCCGCGACGCCCGAGTGACGAATCTCGACGCCCTTCGGATGACCGGTGGAACCCGATGTATAGATTACATAGGCCAATTCATCGGCAGACATCCTGTCGACGGAGGTCAGTTCGGGAGCGGCCCTCGGGTCGGACTCGTCGACAAACACGGTTTGGGCTGTATGGGGCGGCAACTCATCCACCAGCGATCGACTGGTACAGACCACCTCTGCACGAGATTCATCGAGCATCCGCCGAAGTCTTTCTTTGGGATAGGTAGGGTCCATCGGCACATAGGCCGCTCCCGATTTGAGAACTCCCAAGAGTGCGACGATGAGGTCAATCGTTCGCGGCATGAAAATGGCAACAAAGGATCCACAGCGTACGCCGCAAATCCTGAGTCGTTGTTCCAATTGGCTTGCGCGGGCATCGAGTTCTCCGTAGCTCAGCTGCTCTATCCCGCAGACAACGGCAAGCTGGTCTGGTGTCTTACGGGCTTGTTCCTCAAAGAACTCGTGCAGCAATTTAGGTTGGGATAGTGTCGGCGGCGGATTCCAACCATTAATCAACTCAATCTGACGGTCCTTGCGAATCAGCTCGATATCTGAAACCCGCAACGAGGTCTGAGCGGCCATTTGTTCCAACACATACTGGTAGATTTCGAGCCACCGATGTAGTGTCGTGTCCTGATAGAGTTCCGTGTCATAGATGAGATGCAGGTGAAGTTTTCCGTCCTGCTCCCAACAGTGCAATTCCAAGTCAAAGCGACAGCTGGGGGAATTGAGCTCCATGGCTTCCAGGGTCAATCCGTCCGGCATGCGGAGCTTGGGCAAGGGAGCGTTTTGGAAGATAAATGCGGTTTGGAACAGAGGAGTCCGAGATGGGTCGCGAGCTGGATTGATCGCTTCCACGAGTTCTTCGAACGGAACTTCTTGATGAGCAAAGCCCTGGATTACCAGTTGACGCTGCGAACACAGGTAGGTTTCGATGGTCGGGTCGCTAGAAAAATCTGCCGGAAAGACGAGTGTGTTGGCGAACAATCCGATCAACGGCTCGGTTTCCGAGTGCAGTCGATTGGCAAAAGGGACGCCCACTGAGAACCGAGCTTGCCCGCTGAGCTTGGCTAGCAACACTTGCCAGCCCGTCAACATCGTCATGAATGGGGTAGTTCCCTGCTCTTCCCCTAGACACTTGATGGCGTCACTCAGCTTAGAACTGAGTGTTTTTCGAATACTCGCTCCCTGATATTCTGAATGCTCAGGGCGTGGTGAATCAGTGGGAAGATTCAGTTGGTCCGGGATTCCTTGCAACTTCTCCAGCCACCAATCCAACTGCTGTTGAACCTCCGGTTCTTGCAGTCTGCGACGCTGCCAAATGCAGAAATCAGCAAACTGGATCGATAGCGGAGGCAAGGCAGAGGGCACCCGCCGCCGATGACTTGCATAGAAGTGTGCCAACTCTTTGACCAGCACATTGATCGACCAACCATCGGCTATCATGTGGTGCAAAGTAAGAACAAACGCATGCTCCTGGCTGCCTAGATGCACCAACAATGCGCGCAGCACTGGACCCGTTCGCAAGTTAAACGGACGTTTGGCTTCGGAAGCAATGAGGCGTTGTAACTCAAGCTCTCTTGGGGAAGGAGCTAGATTGCTCAAATCGACTTGTTCGAGTCGGATAGGCATTGATTCCAGCACATTCTGCACGGGCCCAGACTCGGAATTCTCAAATGTCGTCCGGAGAATATCATGACGATCGACGATCGATTGCAGGGCATTCGCCAAAGCGGAATGGTCCAAAGCTCCAAGGACACGTGTCGCACCGCAAAGGTTGTAGTAACTATTGCCGGGATACAGTTCGTCGATAAACCACAATCGCGCTTGGGCATATGAAACTGGCGCATGCTTCTGTTCAGGCGCGGGAGTGATCGGCGCCAAGGATCGACGACCGGAACCGGAGTCCAACTGCTTCGCCAACTCGCTGATGTAGGGCCTTTCAAAAACTGTCTGGAGAGAGAGATCGATGGCGAACGTCTCTCGGACCCTGGAGATCATTTGCGTCGCCAGTAAGGAATGCCCCCCCAACAAGAAGAAGTCGTCATGGATTCCGACTTGGTTCAGGTTCAATACTTGTTCCCAGATCTTGGCCACCCGCTGCTCAGTTTCCGTGCGCGGGGAAACGAACGGTTGGTCAATCTCAGGCCGCGTCGGATCGGGGTCCGGGAGTGCTTGGCGATGGATCTTGCCACTGGGAGTCAGCGGTAGACGCTCCATAACTACAAAGTGACTTGGGACAATCGCTTCCGGCAGTCGTTGCTTGGCGACCTGGTGGAGTTCATTAATGGAAACCGTTTCCCCTGGATGAGGCTCGCAGTAGGCTACCAATCGGCCCTGCGAATCGAGCTTGACTGCCGCGTTGCGGACCGCATACATTTCACGCAAAATGATTTCGATCTCGGCAGGCTCGAGTCGATACCCGCGCACGGTGAGCTGATCATCTCGCCTGCCTCGAAACGCCAGTTGCCCATCGATAGACCAACGAGCCAAATCTCCTGTACGAAACATCCGGACGCCGGGAATGGGACTCCATGGATTGGGCAAGTACTTCGTGGCGGTTAACGCTTGTCGCTTCCAGTAGCCCAACGAGAGTCCGTCACCGGCGATGTACAACTCACCGTTGGCACCTTCTGGGGCTAAAGTTAACTTGGAATCGACGACATACACTTGGATGTTCGGCAAGGGAGTCCCAATAGGCGCTGAATCCGCACCAAGTCGCTCCGCTGACCACTGGGAAATGTCCCACGTTTCCGTGGTGCCGTATAGATTGAGCAACTCTTTGTCTTCAGTGGCTTCGATAAATCGATGCACCAGATCTACCGGCAAGCGTTCGCCGGTGCAAATGACTCGTCGTAGAGATGGCACCTGAGTCGACAAATCGTAGTTCCCCTCAAGCAACGTTCGCAACACCGAAGGTACCATCAGCAGGCGAGTGACCTGATGCTTGTTCAAATTGGCCAGCCATTTCCCCAGGTCGGTTGCAGGTGCATAGCCGAGCAACAAGATTGGGCGACCGATGCGCCAGGTAGAAAATATCTCCCAAATGGAATCCACGAAATTGATCGAAGTCTGCACGCAGAACGTCTCGTGTGGTTCAAGCGGAATCGATTCGGTTTCAATTCGATTCACCGCAACACGGTGGGGGACCAACACACCCTTGGGCTTGCCAGTCGATCCCGACGTATAAAGCACGTAGGCCAAATCGTCACTACGTCGTGACATGCTGTCTCGCTCAAAGGCTTGAACTGAGTCCGAACCGCTGTCTCTCAGGTCGGCGACCAATAGGCTCGTAACCGCACACTCAGGAATTAATGCACGGCTCTCCTTTTCTGTGAGTATCAGACTGAGTTCGGCGTCGTCGATGATGTACCGCAATCGTTCGGCAGGATAGTGGACATCCAAGGGGACGTAGGCAGCACCGCTTTTGAGAATACCCAGCATTCCGATCAGCATGTCGACATTGCGACCTACCGCTAGACCTACTCGCTGGCCTCGCGTGATCCCACGCTGTCGTAACTGGGCTGCCACCCAGTTTGACTCTTGCTGAAGTTCGGTAAAGGTAAAGGTCTTATCCTCGTAGTACAGAGCAACTCGCTCGGGATTGGCCTCAGCAGCTCTCTCAAAAAGGCTTTCCAATCCCAAGTTGGAGTAGGTGGATTGTTTGCCCCTGCCAAGACGGAGCAAGCGCTGCTGCTGTTTGGACGGAATGAGTCCCCGGCTGTCAAATCGCGATTGATGTTGCTGGACAAGGCTAAATAGACAAGACTGAAATAGGTCGTGCAGCTGAGAAATTCTGCCGTCCGTGAACAGCTCACTCCGATACTGCCAAGCACAATGAGCCTGGTTGTCACGAAAACCGACCATGAGCGTCAAATCGAATGTTGCGGTGCCGGGGTCCACCACGTACGGAGAGCAAAGAAACGCTTCGCTGGCTGGTTCCCGGAAAGGCAAATTCTGAAAAGCGAATAGCACCTGGAAGAGTGGAGTGTGGATAGCGTCTCTTGGTACTTCAGCTAAATCGATCAGCCTCGAGAAAGGCACGTCTTGGTGTTCGAGTGCTTCATGCGTACTTTCGATCGTTTTCTTTAAAGCATCGCCCCAGGTCGTCACTGCAGTGAAGTCCATAGGGACCGCCACGGTGTTCATGAACATGCCTAGGATATCCCTCAACTCAGCAAAGGGTCTGCCAGCCGTAGGAACTCCGATATGAAAAGTAGACTGACCGGAATAGCGATGGAGCGCCGCAGAAAGCGCAGACAGCATCACTACAAATAACGTCGTGCCACGTTCGGAGGCAATTGCCTCAGCCTGCGCAACCAACTCGGGTGCGAGCGTGTGCAAAGCCAGCTTCCCTTGGCCAGTGGGAATTCTTCGCGGATAGTCGGTCGGCAGACCCAGCACCGGATTGGTCTCCGCGAATTTCTTCAACCAAAACTGGACCGACTCCGAGTCGGCGGCCATAGCATTCTCGTGGTACCAAACTGCGTAGTCCGAGAACTCGAGCTTGTCAGTGTTGTGGCCCGTGCCGTCTTGCGTTTGGGGATACAGCCAGCCGTCAAGGATTTGTTCCAAAAGAATTGCCAGAGACCAACCGTCCAAGATGATATGGTGTGCGGCGACAACCAATACGGCTTCGTCGAGGCTCGTTTGGGCGAGTCCAATCCTCCACAGTGGCCCCTCTTTTAAATCGTAAGGAGCGCGAGCATAGTTGGTGGCCCACGACTTGAGTGCCTCTTCCGTGGTTAGTAGTTGTGTCTCGAGTTGAATTTCGCCTTCGGAATGGACTAACGCCTTCACACCATCCTCGAACTCCTGAAAGGATGTTCGCAGAATCTCATGTTCTTGCGTTAGACGTTCAAGGCAGCTTCGCAGGTTGTCCGGTGTCAATTGACCACGCAGGCGAACCGCTACCACGTTGTTGTAAACCGGTGTGTCTGGCAGCACTTGTTGATAGAACCAGTACCGAACCTGAGCATCGGTCGGGCGGTAGCAATCCAGACCTGGATGACGAACAAGCGGCTGCTGAGTTCTCGCCACATCAGCAGGACAATCAATGACGTAGTCGATGATCGCGCTGGTCGAGCTTTGCTGCAGCATGACTGAGAATGGCACTCGCACACCCGTGATACTCCAAATTGCGTGGTGCATTTCTGCTGCAGCGAGAGAATCGATGCCAAGATCTCGAGGACTGGCAGACAAGTCGAATTTTGCCTCCGGCAGACTGGTATACACGGCCACACATTGACGAAGGAACTCGACTGCTTGCTCGCGTTTTCGAGTTGGAGTATCGCTAGCCGCTTGAATCTCCTGCCACTTCAGACGCAGCAATTCGTGTTGATGAGATCGGACTGGCTCGTGGCCTTCCGATGTATCCATCTGTTTTGCCTCAATCCAGAATCGTTGACGCTGAAAGGGTGTGTTGGGAAAGCTGACCCATCTTGCAAAATCCCAGTCCGCGGGGCGAGGGATACTCCAATTTACTCCTTGCTCGAATAGGATTGCCTGCAGAGCCGAGAACTCGAGAGCGTTCGACTTTGTGTCGCATCCCAACCAGCGGATCCATGCAGTTGGCAATTCACATGGAAAGTCACCGATGGCAACCACCACGTAGCCGAGAAGTTGCAATTCAGCGATCTTCTCCAGTCGTTTGGCGGTCTCTTCAGAGGGAATTGCCTGTGAGACAGCAAGCGATAAAGACCCAATGACATCGGCATCAGCGGCGAACCATTCTTGACTCGAAAAAAGCAGCCAACCCTTGTCTGCGGCTTCCTGAATAATCAAGGCTTGGCCTGCCTCAAGACCACTCAAGAATTGCGTCTCGCCTGCAGCGAGTTTAAGGTCGACTTCTTCCCAGTCCAGGGTCCCACTGGCACAGCCAGCGGTGAATTCTTGCAGCCCGATCCCCATGACTACGGTGATCGGCAAATGGTAATGTTCTAGCAGTGTGAGAACGGCCCGATGAAGCCAAAAAACGTGCCTGGGATCGTTCGGCAGTTCGCCGAAGCTTGCCAGCTTCTTGGCGAGTGGAGCATCACCAAGAGATTCGGTACAGCGATGCAGCCAGACTCGCGCATCTTTCTGAAAATGCGGTGAGAGGACTAGGGCGATTTTGGCAGGAGTCTCAACAGGTTCTGTAGTGCCAGCTTGGGCGAGTCGCCGCAATTTGGCGATCGCCGTACTTCGATCCGCAGCTACGACTGTTCCGCGGTATGTGCTTGGTTGCCGCTGGTTGCCCACAAAGCAAAAATCGGCCCAGCGCACCTGGGGCTCGCTCTCTAAAGTTTCAGCTGCCCTAGAGGCGAGCTCGCTGAGGGCTGGAGATGTGTGTGCCGAGAGAAAAAGAACGCTGGATTGCGTCAGAGAGGCTTGGGGTTGTGTGCACTCATTGTGGCGGGCTGAAGGAGCTTCCTCGAGAATGACGTGAGCATTCGTTCCGTTGATGCCAAATCCGTTGATGCCAATGCGTTTGAGCTTTTCAGACTCCCACGGAGTCGCCGAACAGCAAAGTTCCAACTGCGAGTCTTGGGCAATGACTTCGTTGGGCGGACCGCCCGCAGGTTGTGGGACGAAAGTCTTGTGATGCAAACTAAGGCAGCTCTTGATCAGCGATGCCATGCCCGATGCGGTTTCGAGGTGTCCGATGTTCGATTTGACACTTCCAATTTTGAGTGGCGTCTGGCGACTGTCCGCGAATACGGCACGAATGGACTGCAGTTCGATGGCGTCACCGATCGACGTCGCGGTGCCTTGGCCCTCGAGGAAATCGATATCGCGGGCATCGAGTGAAGCATTGGCCAGCGCGCGGCGGATGACTTCGACCTGAGCCTTTCCATTGGGGACGGTCAACCCGGAGCCGCGGCCGTCGTGATTTACGGCCGTTCCACGAATCGTTGCCAAGATTGGCGCACGTTCTTGTTGGGCATCCTCAAGACGCTGGAGCACGATTGCCCCACAGCCTTCACCACGCACGTAGCCGTCGGAATTCGCCAGAAAAGAACGGCATTGGCCCGTTGGAGACAGCACGCCCAGTCGACAGAAATAGACGCTCAACTCCGGCGCGAGCATCAAATTAACGCCTGCGACAAGAGCCATGTCGCATTCACGGCGGCGTAGGCTTTCCACCGCCAAGTGGAGTGCCACAAGCGATGAGGAGCAAGCGGTGTCGATGGGAATGCAGGGTCCACGCAGACCAAACAAATGCGACAATCGTCCCGCCGCAGTGGAGCACATATTCCCGGCTCCAGCATAAACGTCGATCTCCTGGGGGCGGCCTACCGACATACCACCCGTGTAAGTGCTTTGTGAGATAGCCACAAAAACACCGGTGCACGAGTCAGATATAATTCGGGCGGCACCCGCGTTTTCGATGGCTTGCCAACTCGTCTCTAGGAGCAGCCGCTGCTGTGGGTCCATCCTTCGCGCTTCTTGAGGCGATATCCCGAAGAAACCCGGATCAAAGGACTCGATATCCTCTAAGAAGCCTCCTTGCGTGCAATACATCTTTCCAGCTTTGCCCACATCTGGGTCATAATATTGCCGCATATCCCAGCGTGAGGGAGGCACCTCTCGTAGACTCTGCATGCCGCTCTTCAACAGATTCCAATATGCGGCCAAGCTTCGCGAGCCAGGAAAGCGGCACGCCATCGAGCGAATGGCGATGGGAGAGTCCTGTTTGGCGTGTTCGAACTCCAAGTTCTTCTTTAGACGATCGGCAAGCAGAATGAGTTGTCGTTTGTCGAGTCCGGAAATTCGGTCGAGGAATTCATTCTTGGTCAAGGAAGTGGCTCGATCAGTTGAGGAATGCCAACAAGTAGGAGATGCCTATTCACTCTTCTCTTCCCTAGCAAGCTACTAAAACAAGAAGTTGCCCTCACCGTTACTGGGGCGACAATGACATTGGGCAAGCGATAGTTGCGTCATTATGCAGAATCTACCCATGATGTGGTATGGTAGGAGATTCAACTGCGCGGCGCAGGAAAGCCGACAGACGAAGCAGTGTGTTTTTAACCCGCAGTAGACAGCATGCATGCGACGATTTCCGGGCTGAGATGAAACGAATCCTCCACTCAACACAACGATTTTTTCAGCGTAGATTCCATCAAAAAATGGCGGCTCGCGTGGATCGGACTCCGGTTGATCCACGCATTCGCTTTCCCTGTTATTGCAGCTTTGACGGATGGATCGATGTCGCTGGATTTCGTGCGCTTCTTCCCTCGATTGAGGAGGGCATACGCCGTTTTCGGCAGCAAGAACCAATAGCATTCGTGTGGATGGTTGCTTTTCTGACGAAATCCGAAAGCAATTGCCCGAGAATCGGTATAGCCCTGCCTCCACGGCCTCACTTTGGGCCTCCGTTTCGAACTTGGAGACGATAGAATCCAAATTCCTCAAATCGTCGGGCGCATTTTAAATTGCGACAAGTCCGTGTAAACTCTATCCCTCTTGGCTGCACCACTGACCTACCCCCCAACAAAAGCAAATTCGGTAAACGCAAGTGGTAATGAAGAATGGATGACCAATTTACAGATTGGCAAGACGGACATGTCAAAGTGGTCCGCAACCATGAAGGAACTTGCTCCATCTGGCCGGTCTATCGCGAGAACGCCTTAGGTTGGTACGATGTGGGCGTCGATGGTGACAAAGCAACGTGCCTGGACTACATCGAGGCTAATTGCGACGAGTTGTGCAGGTTAAAGGATTTTGAACCCATCGATAGTGAATTGCGATTCGTCGAAGAGAAGACGCGAGAATGGGAGCAACTGCAAAAACAAAAGCAGCTTGGGGAATAAGCCCGCCCGCCCTATCTCTCACATAGACCTTGGTTGCAATGGTGCGTTGGCCAATGGCAATTTAGATCAGGACATCCATGGTTGATTCGCTGTCGCGGCTTGGATTGGAATCGCAAACCAAGACTGATGAATTCTCTCCACTTCGGCAAACTGTCGACGAGTTAATCGACCAATGGGCGTCTTCGTCTCCACAGCAGCGCGCTGATGTCCGTTCCGTAATCCAATCGAAGCTCAACCAGTATTCGATTCCACCCTCGAAGGGATCGCTGGAAGCATATATCGATCAATGGCTCGAACCTTTAGTTTTATCGGCCAGTGGGAACGCGGACCCCTGTAATCTCAGCAATATGACCTCGGTTCCGCTGGCGTGGACCGCCGAGTTTCGTAGGTTGAGCACTCTTTTGAACCAGAATTTGGTTTCTGCTAAGAGTTCGGGGGCGTTTGGCGAGTGCGAAAGTGCTGTTCTAAGGGATCTCTACAAAGTCGTCTTTTGTCGCACAGCGGAATCGAAACTGGTTCCGGGGATGCTGACCTCAGGTGGCTCGATGGCTAATCTGTCGGCGCTATGGATAGCGCGAAACAATCGATTTCCCAACGGTTGCTCGAGTGATACGCCCTCAGCAATCGTCGGCTCGCGTTTGATGCATTACTCAATTGCCAAGGCGGTCGACATTTTGGGGCTTGGGCCTCGCGCACTGCGCTTTGTCGCGACCGATGAAGATTATCGTTGCGACATCGCGGCCCTAAGAAATGAATTGGAGCGACTGCGGGCCGAGGGGCGAAACATCCTGGCGATGGTGGGGGTTGCAGGAACCACGGAGTTCGGGTCGATTGATCCGTTGGAAGAGATGGGAGAGTTGGCGGAGCAGTTTGATTGTTGGTTTCATGTCGACGCCGCCTGGATAGGTGGTGCTCTCTTTTCGGCGGCCTATAGAACGCCTTTAAAAGGACTGGAACGTGGCGACTCGATTGCATTAGATTGTCATAAGCAGATGCACTTGCCAGTGGCACAGGCCATGGTCTTGCTGCGCGATGCGCGTACGCTGACGGCGATTCACCATTCGGCCGATTATCTTTTTCATGACGAAGAAGATCGTGGGCTGCATGCCATCGACGGTTCGCGCGACGCGAGTATTCTGCTCTTGCATGCCGCCCTTCACATCCTCGGGCGAGAGGGCTACGCTGAGCTTGCGGATCGCTCACTTGCGACCGCAAAAGACTTTGCAGATCGACTTCGTAGCTCCGAATGCTTTCAATTGTTGAGTCCGCCGCAGTCGAATCTTGTCGCCTATCGATTTGTACCACCACAGAGCTGTACCCCCAGATTGCAGCCGTTGGACCCCTCTGTTATCAATCGATTGAACGAGCAGATTTTCGAGCGGCAAGTTCGAGAGGGCCGCGGTCGTGTTTCCCTGAGTCGTGTTCAGCTTGAAGAGGAAGGCCCCAAGAATACTATTTTCCGAGCCGTGTTCTCGAATCCTCAAACAACGCTGGAAGACGCACTACTAGTGCTCCAGGAGCAAGCTCGCTATGGTCGCGATGCTTGCCACTGAGATGCGAATTCTTAGTGCCAATGAGCAACTTTGACGGGGTGTTGCTCTGGAACGTTTCACGGCGATTTCCTCGAGCCAATCCAGTTCGCTTGTCAGGGCTTTGAGGTCGGTGGGGAGGAAATTCAAAACAATCTAAGAAAGGGCACTCCTCGCTAATCGCCACCACGTTGGTCAGCCTCTCCGAAGATGATGTCGCAACGCAGTGTTATTCTTCGAGCCTCAGAGAAACTGAGGCTACGTGAAATACCAACTAACCCGCAACTGCAAGTAGCTAAACGGTTTATAACTTGAATCGGTGGCGATCAGCGAGAAGTGTCTAGAAGAGCGCCAAAAGAGACAATGACGATTTCCAACACCGAACCCGAAAACTGGCTCGCCCAGCGAGTTGCCGCAAGTCGCGATAGCTTTCGCCAGCTGGAGAATGCCGGCTTGGGAGCGAAGATTGCGCAGTCCCGCGACGGAAAAACAATCACGCTCAGCGATGGCCAGAAGATCGTCGAATTTGCCTCTTGCTGCTATCTGGGGTTTGAAACCGACCAGCGCCTTGTCGAAGCCGCAAAGCGTTCCTTGGACTGCTGGTCTACCCAGTTGGCTTGCGCTCGCACTAGGATCGTCACGCACGAAGTGCTGGAGCTCGAAGGCCTGTTGTCGCAAATCTTGGGCGGGATGTCCGTGACCGTTTTTCAATCCGCCTCGCTGGCCCACATAGGGGTCTTGCCCTTGTTCGCGTCTGGAGTTCTACCCAGTTTTCCTATGCGCTCTCCCAGGTTTATTCTCGATCGCAAAGCCCATGCATCCATACAGGTTCTGCGTGCCGTACTAGAGTCCTTTGGTGCGGTTATGATGGTCGACATCGGTGACCTGGAAGCGGTTAAGAGCAATCTGCAGTCAATTCGGCGAGCGGGAGACACCCCAGTCGTGATTTGCGACGGCATCGGTTCGATGGGGCACATTGCACCTATCGAACAAATCTTGCTGATGTTGGAGGAAGTGGATGGCTTCTTGTATTGCGACGACGCCCATGGTTTTTCCGTTATCGGAGAACACGGCCAAGGCCATGCCATGACCCATCTTCGCCGCTGTCCGCATCGGGGAATCGTTGTAGTTTCCTTGAACAAGTCTTTCGGTACTAACGGCGGCGCGGTGGCCGTGCCTACGGAAGGAGATCTGGATTTAATTCGCCGTTACGCTACAAGCTATGCCTTTAGCGGGAGTCCAGCGCTGGCGCTCGTTTCTGCATCGACAGAGTCTGCAAGAATTCACTTGTCGGAAGAGCTCGGCGAGCGACAACGACTCTTCCGCGACAACTTGGCAGTACTAGATCTGGAATTGGATGGCATTGGCTATCCGCTGATCAATCAACATTCCGCTTCGCCCGTACGCGGTATTGTTCTCGCGGAGGAAGACGCGTGCATCAAGTTTTGTTCTTCCATCCTTCGGCAAGGCTTCTTGCTGACCACGGCGCTCTACCCGACCGTAGAGAGAAATGCTGCCACAGCCCGCATCGCAGTGTCTGCCAGTCATTCGCGAGATGAAATTGTCGGTCTATGCAGGACTATTAGAGATGTCGCGAGTCGCTCCATCTAGTGTCGCATTATTTCACCCGGGACTGAGCCCAAGTCGCATAGCAGTATGACTTAAGGCTTGCAGCATCGTTCCGACACCGGACGAGAAATGTTCTGCGTCTTTGATGCCGAAGGAATCGTTTCGTAAATTGTGTGTTGCCGGTTTTACTCCCAGCAACACCGCTGTCCGCGATGTAGTGCTGAGTGTGGCACCTCGCCTGCGCGGCTAGGATGTTCTCAGTTTCAAGCGCGCACTTCTTCGTTGGTCAGAATGCGTCGAAGCGAGGGAGATTCTGAAAGCTAAAAGTGTCGCCTTCCGAGAGTTACCGGGAGATCGAACTTGGACGCGGACAAAGTGTTGATGCCCGCAGCAGCGCAAGCTTCGATGGCTTCAACGGTACCAACATCTGTGAATGCTCGTTACGCCATGCGGGATTTCTCAATGAAGACCGGGCAGCCATGCAGATTATTCAAAGTGCCCATAAGATTGTTTGCGATGTACATTTTATGCAATCGTGGATTCGGTAAAATGAAATGCCTGCAAAAACGACGTGTAGTGGACTTCGCCAGAAGTCCCGAACAAAAACGACGTGTAGTGGACTTCGCCAGAAGTCCCGAACCGTCGCTATCGCAGAGGATCTCTGGCGAAATCCACTACGTCTTACGATTCCAGCAGAGGACCTCTGGCGAAATCCACTACGTTTTACGATTCCAGTAATAAGCCTGTTGCGAACCGCACCCTATGACCAAAGTCATTGCTCCGCTCCAAGGTCTCGTCGCGGCGACGTTTACACCGCTCCATGAGGATCGGTCGTTGCATCTCGATGCGATCGCACCGATGGTCGACCGACTGATTTCCCAGGGCCTTGCAGCGCTGTATGTGCTCGGCAGCACTGGCGAAGGTGCTTCGCTGACCTTTGACGAGCGGTGCGCCGTGGCTGAGTCGTTCATATGGGCAGCCGATGGCAGACTGCCCGTCATCGTCCAGGTCGGCAGCGAAAGTCTGATGCAGGCTCGACATCTGGCCGCCCATGCCAGTCGCGTTGGTGCTGATGGGATTTCGGCAGTTAGCCCGGTCTACTTCAAACCTGATTCGGTTGAAACGCTGGTCGAGTCAATGGCAGAAATCGCCGGGGGCGCACCGGAGTTGCCGTTTTACTACTACCACATTCCGGCGGTTACAGGCGTTGGCGTCAGCGCCATCGAGTTCTTAAAGTTAGCCGAACAGCGGATCGGGAACTTGCGCGGCGTCAAATTCACGTCGCAGAACGTTTTCGAGTTTCAGACTTGTGTGGACAACTCACAGGAACGTCTGCAGATTTTTTGGGGACTCGATGAGATGCTGCAATGTGGACTTGCCGCTGGTGCCGTCGCGGCCGTCGGCAGCACTTACAATTTTGCGCCAGCGATCTACCAACGCTTGCTTGCCGCATTTGCCGTTGGTGACATGAGAACGGTTCGACAAGAGCAGTTGCGATCGCAAGCCATCGTGCGTGCATTCATTCCGTACGGTCCGCGCGGCGCTCAAAAAGCGATCATGAAAATGATCGGAATCGATTGTGGGCCCTCTCGATTACCAGTCCCTACGTTGACGCAAACTCAATACGCTGCGCTAGAGCGAGAGTTGCGGGACATTGGATTCTTCGAGTGGATCAAGCCACTCGCGAAGACATCATTGCCATGAACGGACGACATTTCCACCGTAGTGGGATTCGCCAGAATTCCAATATGCATTGGATTCTTCCAGTGGATCAAGCCACTCGCGAAAACATCATTACCGTGAACGGACGACATTTCTACCGCAGTGGGATTCGCCAGAATTCCAATATGCATTGGATTC
>JAGQPR010000629.1 GCA_020426625.1 Planctomycetales bacterium | reverse complement strand
CTGCGCGGCGCCGTTAACTAAACTGGGGTTGGAGAGGCAAATGAAAAGTGCCCAAGTTATTTTTCCCCAGGTCCTAACTAAAGACTGCTGTGTCCGCATTCGGAGTGCGGTGCCTCGCCATGTTCGTCACCGCTTTGGATCTCGCCCAGAAACGTCGGCCAACAAGATCCAAGACGACGAGCCGAAAAAAGTCTGCTTTGAAACCAACGCTCTGACAAGTGGGAGCACGTCAGAGCACTCCATAATTGTTGTCGCGCATCATACCTCGCGTTCTTCGCCCGCATCCCGATACGTAACTTTGTACAGGTCGCGGCGGCGGTCATTCCAATTCTGTACCGAGCCACTTTCCTTGTGACGGCGCAAAAGCTCGGTGTCGACGTCATGGATAATCATTGTCTCGATATTCGCATTGCACTCAGCGGCCACGGCGTCTCTGGCAAACTCAGCGTCTGCAGGCGTGAAAATTGCGGACTGCGCGTAGTGGATGTCAGAATTCTCGACGAATGGTAAATTGCCCGTGCAGCCAGCCACAGCCGTATAAATATGATTCTCTACACAGCGGGCCATAGCGCACGTTCGCACGCGCAGATAACCGTGTCGCGTGTCTGTATTGAACGGTACAAAGACAATGCAGGCTCCTTTTTGTGCCGCAATCCGGACGAGTTCGGGGAATTCAATGTCGTAGCAAATGAGAATCGAGATGGGACCGCAGTCGGTATCAAAAACTTCTACCTGGTCGCCAGGTACAACTCCCCACCACTTGCGTTCGCTAGGCGTGATGTGAATTTTGTACTGCTTGCCGTGTGTTCCGTCACGCCTGAAAAGGTAGGCAATGTTGTGCAATACGTCCTCTTCGATCACAAAGTGTGAGCCACCAATTATGTTGATATTGTATTTGACCGCCATCTCAGTAAATAAATCCAAATACTGCGGCGTGAAGCTGTGCAGCAGCCGCGCCGCTTCGCCGGGGCGAGACTGAGGCATGAACGAGAGAAGCTGCGTGGTGAACAGTTCAGGAAAGAGCACAAAGTCAGACTTGTACTCCGACGCGGTGTCGATGAAGAATTCGCATTGCCTCGCAAATTCGTCGAAGCCGGCGATGGTTCTCATTTGATATTGAACAACAGCCAAACGAATGGGCTCCACAGCATGGTGGTAGCGACGCTTGGCACCGCGAACGTAATCCAAATTGACCCATTCAAGATGTGTCGCATAGCCGCAGGAGGCTGTGTCCGAAGGCAGATAGTCGGCGATCAGCCCGCGCAGTGAGAAACCGTTGGCAAATTGAGCGGTCAGCACAGGGTCATAGAGTGTCTTGTCGACGACGTTCTCGACGTATTCACTGGCCTTCATCTCATGCGCGTGCGCTCCATAGCCAGGAATTCGTCCTCCTACGATCATGCGGGCTAGATTTCGTTCTCGGCA
The DNA here is from genome assembly GCA_020426625.1 of Planctomycetales bacterium. Lineage (GTDB taxonomy): Bacteria > Planctomycetota > Planctomycetia > Pirellulales > Pirellulaceae > Aureliella. The sequence goes on along the minus strand of JAGQPR010000629.1, from coordinate 2,101 downwards.
CAATTCCTTGCGCGCGTCATAAAGCCGGCGAGTGAGTTTCATGCCTCGAAACTCTGGATCAACCATGATCTCGATACCATACAGCGTGTCACCTTTCGGATTATGGTTGCGGATGTAACCACCGTCGGCAATCGCCTTGTAGTTGTGCCAAGCCAGGTTGACGTCGTAATCCAGCATCAGCGAACTGGCCGAAGCAGCCAGCTTGCCATCGATTTCCAAGCAGAATTGCCCTTCGGGAAATGTGTTGATCTGGCTCTGAATCTGCTCGCGAGACCAAGGAGTCATACCTGGAAAGCATTTGAGCTGCATTTCGTGCAGTGCTTCATAGTCCTCCATAGTGAGATTGCGGAGTTTGATATTCCATTCGTATTCACTGAGATCGATGGTAGGTTCGTTAGGGACTTTAGACATTTCCAACCAACTGCAAGATGAAAGAATCGTTTTCATCGAGCTTACGCGGGTCCGCCGCACATCGCAAGCCACGATCAGCTGAATTCAATTGGTGCTGAATGCTCGCGTCTGACAGAATGCCCGTTGATCATGAATGTCCTAACTACGCCATGCAACGCAATAATTCATTGCTAACAGCCTGAGTTAGCACGTCCAATACTGTCACTTGGCCATGACGGGGAATTGATCGATGCGTGAAAGACCACGGTCAATGATCCAGACATTACGGTACCGAACTTGGTCTTTGTGATTCTGCAACTTGATCGGCAACAGTGTGGGCTCCTCGGGCTTGCCAGCACCAGTTTTGTTTGGGAGCTCGACGTCGTCTTGCGTTTTGACACCATTGTGCCAGACAGTCAAGCGACCATTGCGCAACTTGGTTCCGTCGGCTCGCCAACGTGGAGCGGTGAATTCGATGTCGTATGTCTGCCAGCGAAGCGGAGGCAAACACATGTTTACATCGGGGCTCTTAAAGCGATAGATGCTGCTGCATCCGTTGAATTTGGGCAATTGGGCGAATGAATCCAGCACTTGAACTTCATAGCGACTTTGCAAATAACATCCACTATTGCCTCGCTCCTGGTCATCTTGATTTGGCATGTAAGGCAACCTGAACTCAAGATGCAGATTGAAATCCTGGAACATGGGAATCAGATCCGCGCCCTGCATCAATAAGCCTTCATCGGTGATCTGGCCGTTTGTAAAGTTTTCCGTGTTGCTACCATCGAACAGCACAAATGCCCCTTCGGGCGGCTGAGCGCCCATCGTCGGGCTGCTGCGCTCGATTCGCTCTAGACGCCCGAGACGATTGCCTTGTTTGTCAAGGACGACACAGGCATCGGATTCCACAAAAATTGCCCACGGTCCACCGGACAAGACTAGCATGTCACCCGAGCGACGCCCGATCAATTGCAGAGGCGTCGCAGCAGCGCCCGCACCCGGTACCCCACCGTCGTACTGCAATGCTTCAAAGTGGTCGGGGCCGAGAGGGCGAATCTGCAGCCCTACTGATTTCGCCTCTTGTCCTTCTGCGGCTTTAAGAACTCCCAAGAATTCGCCCATCAAAGCGTAATTCGCGTCGTCCTTGGGGGGCTTCGTCGGATCAGCGGCAACGTCCAATTGAGTGGGCTCGCCTTCAACAGCATTTGCGGTCACGGGCGTAGCGGTGGCGAGTTGAGTGTCCGCTGCAACGGGTTGTTGGGCCCAAGCGCAGACTGGCGAAATCAGCAGACAAAGCACCCAAAAATAACTAGTGCGCATCAGTTTCCTCGAAGTTGTAAATCGGTGGGGTAACGGTTTGGAAAAGGAGAGTCGCGGGAAGAGTAAGCCATGCAGCCAGCAACAACGCCATGGAAGCGAAAGGAAATCTGGAAATCTGCGTACGCCACAGATCGCCCCGTCCGTTGTCGGCGCCAAGAGCATCCCATAGGCTATTCTGATCGGTCCAGCCCCGCGATGCAATTCGGCAGCGGAATCACTGCGACTCGGCTCCTGGCAACCCGTCGCGACTGAGGGCATGCAGCCTTGGCTTAGGGCTCGATGGAAAAACAATGACACTTCTCGCTGATCGCCACCAGTAATAACTATCCCTTTGGCTTTGGGGGGGTGGGGGTGGGATGGTGAAAAGCTGGGAATCTGGGCAGCCGAGGTG
>JAGQPR010000628.1 GCA_020426625.1 Planctomycetales bacterium | reverse complement strand
CACCCTCCCACCGAAAGTTACGTCGTTTTCGACGTCACTTTCGGAGGGGAGGGGCGGAGCCCCAGCGACGGGGAGGAAGATTCCCCTCTCCGCTCGCCGACCCGCTTCGCGCGTGCCCGCTCGCGACTCTCCCAAGGGCCCAAATGCAGAGTTAGTTTTGGTGGCGATTAGCAAGAAGTGTAAGGAAATTCCCCGTATAGATGTAGGTCCGTTCGGTTTATTGGCGGAAACATCAATCTGTAGCCGTCAATTGGACGTTCGGCCCGACGATCAGCCTCAATTGATCAACCGAAAGGCGATTGGCTGTTTCAGGTCGCAAGTACTTGGCCTGGTTCAATTGCTGCAATTCATTGCTATGGCAAAAGTAGCTGTGAATTGCCCGACGAGGAAACACGGTTCGATTGAGTGTGCCGCCGTGCCATGTATGGGCATTAAGTAAGAAAACAGTTCCTGCCGGAGCTTGCAAGAGGATTTCGTCGGGGTGCGGGGCCAGCGGATCGTCCAGCACATCCTGCGGCAGCTTTCCCGCCAGATGTGATCCCGGGATAACTCGAGTCGCTCCATTGAGCTCTGTAAAATCGTCCAACAGCCAAATCGAATTACAGACGCGTGCACTACCGGGCGCGACGGCTTGATGCCAATCGACATGCAAGCGCTGCTCGCCGCTGGCCGGTTTGGCAGCGCGATAGTTGAGCGAGGAAAGCTTAAACTGGCCTCCTAAGATATGGGAAACTCCATCCAGCAATCGTGGATGGGTATGAAAAACATCGAACACACTGCCCTTGTTTACCAAGTCCGCCAGTCGATCTGCGCCTTGTTCCTTGGGGTAGCGAATGTTGGGAGAATCTAAGAGCTCGCAACCGGCCCGTTCGCCTTCGGTGGCCAACAACTCGCCCGTGCGTTGTAGGATTGCCTCCAACTGCGAAGATGAAAGCAAGATTCCTAAGTTGAGAAAACCCAGATCATCCAGCGCGCGTCGCTCTGCGATGGACAACATCTTGTGGGACATCGTCGATAGTACTCCAATGTGCGATTCTTGAAGGAGGTTGTCTCGGCAGGCGGTGCTCGAGTCGCTGTCTGACTGCAGGGCTACTAAAGTTCGAAGCGGGTTCCCAGTAGCTGCAGGAATTCGCGCATCCAAGCGGGGTGGGCGGGCCATGCCGGGGCGGTCACCAAATTTCCTTCCACATGAGCATTGTCAAACCCTTCGGAAGCTGGCACGTAATTCGCGTTCTGCGCGATAACCTCTGGGCTTACCGCTGGATAGCAACTGCACGCGCGGCCTCGCAACACTCCGGCCGCCGCCAGAATCTGTGGTCCGTGGCAAATTGCAGCAATTGGCTTTTGCGCTCGATCAAATTCTCGCACCAATTCGAGCACACGCTCGTTCAGTCGCAGATACTCAGGAGCTCGGCCACCAGGTAGCAAAAGGGCATCGTAAAACGCGGCAGACACGTCATCAAAGGTGGCATTCAGTCGAAAGTTATGTCCTGGTTTTTCAGTGTAAGTCTGATGTCCTTCGAAATCGTGAATCGCGGTTGCCACCGAATCTCCAGCTCTCTTGTCGGGGCAAACGCAATCGCATTCGTGCCCAACCATCAATAGCATCTGAAAGGGCACCATGACTTCGTAGTCTTCCACAAAGTCACCAACAATACAGAGAATTTTCTTAGCGGACATTCCATAGACTCCTGAAAAGGCAAATACAGATTGAGCGGACGAGGGATGTTGGTGGGCAAGAGGCAACTATTGTAGCCGTCCTGACGTCACTACGGTCGTGGATGAAGTCTGTTCAAACATCGCCCCGGAGTTGTTTAATTGGCGAGGTTTTGTACGTCTAGTGCGCCTTGCGTAATCTCCGGCACTGTCATGCAACCAGGCCAACCAGTTGGAAAAGAGCAATTGGAATGAATGTCGCGCGGGGTGCGTACTCCAGTTGAAAGCTCGGCTTGGCTCCCGAACTATTCGGATTCATCCGACTGGTCGGCTCGGTCGTGGGTATTTCCACTCTCACGTTTTTGAAAGTAGAGTTTGACCGGGACTTCACTGAAGGGCAAATTGTCGCGGAAAACGTTGATCAAGTAACGCTTGTAGCTGGGCGGAAACCCTTGCGGCATGTTGCACATCATGATGACGGTCGGAGGAGTCGTGGCTATTTGCGATCCAAAATAAATTTTGGGCCGCCGATTCAAATACAGCGGCGGTTGCTGTTGTTGTGTGGCTGCCTTAAGCAATTTGTTGATCGTCGGCGTTGACACGCGAGTTTGCGATTGCTTGAAGAGCATCTGCGCGTGATTCAATACAGCCTTCATGTTCTTGCCGCTCTCGGCGGTAACGAAGGCGATGGGGCAGTAGGTCATCGAATGAAAGTGTTCTCGCAAATAACGCACCCAACGTTCTGTGGGAACTTTGCCAGCAACTTTGTCCCATTTATTGACGACAAAGATACAAGGTTTGTATTGCTGTTCGATGTAGTGAGCCAGCTGTTTGTCAACTTTGCTGATCGATTCCATGCAGTCGAAGAAAAGCAAACACACGTCGGCTCGGCGAACACTGCGCTGTGCCCGGTGCAATCCGTAAAAGTCAATATCGGTCCGAATACTTTTGTTTCGTCGCAGGCCGGGAGTGTCAATCGCCACAAACCGATGGCCATCCAGGTTGAAATGCACATCCACACTGTCACGGGTTGTACCCGGCACTTCGCTAACGATCATTCTCTTGGCCTGAGCCAGTGAATTGACGAAAGTGCTCTTGCCAACATTTCGACGACCCACGATCGCCAATTTCATTCTTGGCGTTTCCTCGGGTTTCTCGTCCGCACTATTTTCTGGCAGTCGTTCAAAGATCTCTTCGAACAACAAATCGCGATTGCGATTTTGTAGTACGCTAATGGGGACAAGCCAGCCACGTCCGAGCCGATGGAATTCCAAAGCTGCGTTGTCAATTCCGGGGTGGTCAGTCTTGTTTGCCAGCAGAAGCACTGGCTTTTCAATTTTCCGCAGACGCTCGGCTACGTGTTCGTCAAGCGCTGTGATGCCTGCTTTGGTATCTACCACAAACAGGATTAGGTCCGCCTCATCAATTCCGGCTTGAATCTGTAGTTCAATATCCTTGGTCAAGTTGTCGCAATCTGCCACTCCCATTCCGCCGGTGTCGATCAGCTCAAAGAACCGCTGGTCGTGCTCGATCAAGGTAATCATGCGGTCCCGCGTGACACCTGCCATGTCGTCCACGATGGCCAGACGTCGCCCGTCCAACCAATTGAAAATGCTGCTCTTGCCCACATTGGGGCGACCTACAATCACTACGCGTGGAACTGCCATCTATTATCACTTCAGACTGCGAAACCAAAGGTCGCGTTGACCGCGTTAGCAACGTTCGATCAATTAGTGTCCGGTAGTCGACTTTCGCTCCGCGAAAGATGCGGAAAAAGGACACTTCTCGCTAATCGCCACCACGGTTTCAACGCAACTCACCCTCCCGCCGAAAGTTACGTCGTTTTCGACATCACTTTCGGAAGGGAGGGTCGGA
>JAGQPR010000627.1 GCA_020426625.1 Planctomycetales bacterium | reverse complement strand
CACTGCGCATGTGGAAGCGTCCCGTTTCCATCGAAACTGGCGTTAACCTTCTTAAGTGTTGTTAGTGCCAGAGCATCGATTTCACCACCGTTGGACGTTGTCAACGAACTCCGCCAGCCAGTATCCCAGTTAGATTCTTGCAAGAAGTTCACCAGGCTTGATAGATCAACCTTACTGCCTGCACCGTCTGCTTTGATCGCTAGTCCGCGTGCATACGATTCGCTTCGGTCGCTCAACTGAGTCACACTGCTCAGATCGATAGTCCCTCCAACCAGTGCTTCGACAGGGATGATATGCGCGTGGGCACCAGAAAAGTCCAAGTTCGTCAAGTTGCTCAAGTCAATGACACTACCGGCGCCAGAGGCGCGCAATGTCGGGCTGGCATAGTTGGCGTCGTAATCTATGACCGACGGGAAGGACGCAATTCCGCCTGCCGACACAAAAATACTTATACCGTCAATTGAGGTCGCATTGGTCGCTACAAACTGAGAGTTGGCTCCTTCGACGGAAATGGATCGTCCGGAGTCGATTGCGAAATCACCGCCAATACCGAGTCTTCCTTGTGTCACTTTGATACTGGTCTGCAGTGTCAGCGTGTCGATATCCAAATCAACAGGACTATTGAACTCGATCGTGTTTTCTCCAGAGTTTATTGTGACATCGTCGCCGTTTTGAGGCAGTTGATCTCCACTCCAGTTTAAGGGATTGCTCCAGAAGAAATCTCCGCCACCGCCATCCCATACCACTGTTGCGAGTACTCTTCGGTCCTCTAGTTGCTCCGCGAAAAGGCGGCGAAATTGACGTCGACGGGAGGATTTAAAAAGAGGCTTCATAGGAGCAGTTCCGGTTCTTTGGGCAGTTTTTGTGTCTCCAGCAGAGGTAGCATTGTAGCTCGGTCAGAATTTACGTTCCAGCACATTCAATTCGCCCGCTTCCGTTCGGTGTTTATGAGTGAAGTGAGAGAATCAGCCTGCATATCTCCGCACGCCACAATTCAGTGTCATCATTCTGACTGCGAGGAGGGTTCGATTCCAATCCCGACTTGGATCGCCGTTGTGACGCAGGACGAACCGTCAGGGCAAATGTTGCCAGGTGAACTTTGGTCTTGCTCGAAAGGTTGGGGGCTGCCTTGTGGAGCAATCTTGTCGTTTCGCGAATTGGGGGCTCTCCGACCAAAAATTCATTCTATGACGCCGCGTAACGCCCCTGAGTTTGTAGTTGAGCGAGCACGAGAATTCGCATCAACCACGAACTTTTAGGGGCATCCAATATGGCGAAACGTGACCTTTTTCTGGCACAGGCGGCCAGCGGTCCGGCGTTGGAAGAATCGCAGTCTACCCATGACGATTTGCCGATTCCATTAATAGATCAGGAGATCTCCGACGATCTCTGGCCCAGCCAAGAAGTGGACGCACCGCGCCCGCCGACGGCTAAACACTGGTTGTGGGGATTGGCATTGGGCGGGGCGGCGATAGTCGCTGGACTGTGGTTGCAGCAAGGGGGCACAGAAAAGCGGCACGAGAACTGGCAGCATGTTGAGGCTGCTTCCCAGGCGTCTACGGATTTCGCGCAGCAGCTTATTCATTTCGATGGAGCAGGCAACGAAACGGCAGTTCGATCGCTGACAGTCACAGGAGCTGACCGAAACCTTGGAGCAACCCAAGAACTGCGTTCAGCTCTGCGACGAAACGATCTGGTAACCGCGACGGCGACTCTGCAGACGGCCCAAGGGCTGCAATCAGTTGCAGATAACGCTGCGATCAGCTGGCCAGAGCTTCTCCCGGACCTGCCAATGACGGCCGATTTGCGAAACGGACGCGCGGAACTATTTGAGATCGAATTGTTTGATTGCTGCGACGAAGACGGGGATGTCGTCGAGCTCTTGGTGAACGGGACTCCCTTTGCAACCGTGCCACTGATCAACGGTGGCAGCGTCGTGGCGATCCCTCTGAGCCGCGGGCAGAACTCGATCACGATGATTGCGACGCGGGATGGTGGCGGTGGTGTCACCGTTTCGCTACGCACAAGCCGCGGCCATTACTTTGCCCGTTATATGGCGGAGGGTGAGTCGCACCAGATGGGAGTCGTCGTTCAATAATGCCCATTCAACGAAATCAGATTGTCGCCCTTTGGAATGATTACTGGTTCTTCCGGATCAACCTGACGCTCTGCGTCATTGGGCTGATCTATTTACTCGGTTAGACCGTTGGACACGTCGGTCCCAGGAGTTCCGTTGGCATGTTCCGTTTCTTTCAAATCCTATTTTACATCTACGTTGCGTGGTGGCTGGTTTCGACGCTCGCAGGGATCCACTGGATCGTGCTGCTAGTCGCAACCACCTTGGCCGGTACCAACGTAACTGTTGTGTACATGCTTCGCGAACATCCAGCGGTGTTGGTCAGGTTCGCAAACGGAAAATTCTTGCGCGGCTACTTAAATTGCGTGTGCTTCTTTACGGGGCAGCCACAATGTTTGGATGGCACTGCAGAATCACGGCCGTCTCTGAAATTGCAATCCGCTAACGACTTCGAACTGGCCAGCAAACGCGCCAAGCAGGTAGTGCGTGGGCACGATGATGTAATCGACAGCATGCTGTCGAGACTGCATGAAAATCTGACGCTGAGAAAGAGCCGAAAGGCAGCAGATCAGACTGGACCGCTTGCATCTTTCTTGCTGGCAGGCCCTGAGGGAATTGGCAAACGCCACTTGAGTCGCGTGGTGGCCAAGTTGCTTTATGGCTCCGCCCAAGTGGAGGTTTACGATTGTGGGAAACTCACGCGAGAATCTCTGTTGGGTACGGTTGGGCAGAAGGGGAAACTGTTTGACATCGTTCATCGGACACCCTGCTTCATGTTGCTATTCGAGAACATCGAGCGTGCAGACGAAGGCGTCGTATCCGCAATCGTCCAATTACTGAGCATCGGGAAACTGGTCCCCCCTGGCGAAGCGGCCGCTATCGCCTTTCAGCAGACAACCATCGTTCTGACCAGCTGCCGATCAGCGAAGCCCAATGCCGAGCGAGCCCCAGAACAACGCGAGCCGCAAAGCCTGCGAAGCTCAATCGAACTCGTGACGAGTGAGATTCAGATCGATGCCAGGATCGCAGAAGCCGTGACTGAGGTTTGTCTCCTATCAGCTCCAAACGACTTGGTGAAAGCCGAAGTGGTTGCCCTCCTGATGCAGAAAGAATGCCGTGACCATGGTGTCACGTTGTCCAAGGTGGCGCCGGAAATCCTTGCTGTCCAAGTCCTGCAAATCGTCGAAGGTGAAGGTTTTCAGTTCGTGCCACAACGCATCCAGAAACTGGTTCGCAAGCCGCTCATGGAGGCGACTGAAAATGACACAGCTTCACTTTCACTGCGTATCCGCCCACAGTCCCCTGCATAAAGAAAGAGCAATGATGGATCCACTAGACATCACCGACAAAGAGCAGCTCATGAAGATGCTTGAGCAATCTCGAAAAGGCAAATCACGTGTAATCGACCAAGAGGCAATGATCAGGCAACTAAGCTATCGAGTGCGCGGGCAGGATCATATTATCCAGGATCTT
>JAGQPR010000626.1 GCA_020426625.1 Planctomycetales bacterium | reverse complement strand
GTTGCGATGAAACCGTGGTGGCGATTAGCGAGAAGTGTCGGAATTTACGGTAAATGCAAGTGGTCAAGCATTCTTATGCGACAGGGAATCACGAAAGTTCTGCTGGCGCAAGCGAGAATGAGTCATTGCGAGCGATGGGGCAGAATTGCTGTCCGAAGGTTCGATAGCACTGCGAGAATGTACTAATTGGATGGCCTGCGGGGGTTATTGGCACTTTGATGCGAGCCAACGCGCCAGCCAGGCGCTGTAACCGGTGCTAGCTAGCACGTTTCAGCTGGTGCAATATTACAGGTCGCGTCCAGTCGTGATGCTCTGGTAAAGCAGGCCATTTGTTGCTCGAACCTCAGTCTGACCGGGCAAAGAATAGGCTTAGGCCCAAGCCTTAGAACGCAGAAGCGCTTTTTCCCAACCAGCCCGCATCTCGCGCACTTGTGAGGATTTCATCGACGGCTCAAAGGTCCGGTCAATTTGCCAGTTCTTGACTAATTCTTGCTTGTCCTGCCAAACGCCCGTAGCGAGCCCTGCCAAGTAGCCAGCGCCCAGCGCGGTAGACTCGAAAACTTTGGGGCGAACCACAGGTACTCCCAGGATGTCTGCCTGGAACTGCATAAGCAGGTTGTTGGTAGCGGCGCCGCCATCGACCCGGAGGGACTTGATCGAAATGTTGGCATCTGCCCGCATGGCATCCACGACATCTGCCGTTTGGTAGGCAATGGATTCCAGCGCGGCCCGGGCAATATGCGCGCTGCTGGCTCCGCGCGTCAAACCAAGAATGCTCCCGCGAGCATAGGCGTCCCAGTGCGGGGCACCCAAGCCCGCAAACGCTGGCACCAGATATACACCCCCGTTGTCAGGTACCTCTGCGGCCAGCTTTTCCACGTCTGGAGATCGTTTGATAATCTTCAAACCATCTCTCAACCATTGAACAACTGCCCCAGCGACGAAAATGCTTCCTTCGAGTGCATATTCGGGCCGCTTGCCAATCTGCCAAGCAGCGGTGGTCAACAAGTTCGACTTAGAGGGCTTGGGCTTTTGTCCAGTATGCATCAACATGAAGCATCCAGTGCCGTAGGTATTCTTGAGCATACCCGGCTCGATACACATCTGCCCAAAGAGCGCCGCATGTTGGTCGCCAGCGACACCGGCGATTGGAATGGGCGCCCCAAACAACGACTTTGTAGTCTGACCAAAAACTTCGCTCGACGAGCAGATTTCGGGCAACGTCTCTCGCGGAACTTTTAACGCTTGCAGCAGGGTGTCGTTCCATTGTCCGGTGTGCAAGTCGCACAACAGCGTTCGAGCTGCGTTTGTGAAATCCGTTTTGTGGATCGCTCCTGCATTGCTTTTACCACCGGTCAATTTCCAGATTAGCCAGGAATCGACAGTCCCAAATGCTAGCTCACCAGCCTTAGCCAACTGGCGAGCTCCGGGAACGTGATCCAAGATCCAGGCGAGTTTTGTGCCTGCAAAATAGGCGTCGATTACCAGACCGGTGCGGGCAGCGATTTCGCCAGCCCATTTTCCTTTGCGCAGCCGATCACAAATGTCTGCCGTACGCCGATCTTGCCAGACAATCGCGTTATGAATGGGTTGCCCGGTATGGCGGTTCCAGACAACCGTAGTTTCCCTTTGGTTGGTAATACCGATAGCAGCAATTTGATCCGCAGAAATCTTTGCCTTGCGCAGCGCTGCCTTGGCGGTTGCCAGTTGGCTGGTCCAGATTTCTTCGGGATCATGCTCAACCCATCCTGGCTGAGGAAACATCTGCGTAAATTCCTTCTGCGCAGACGCAACAATTTCGCCGTTTTCTGCAAGTACGATGGACCTTGAGCTAGTGGTTCCTTGATCCAGAGCTAGTACGAACTTGGCCATGATCCATCATCCTCAAAAGCAGACTCGAAGACAGCGTCCGGTACAACTACTTGCTTACCAAATCCTGCAGCATTTTTTTCATGCCATCGGCGAGCGGTTTGACGACGTCTTGAGGACCAACCAGCTTAATAAAGTGCTGTCCCAGCCCCTGGGTCTCGATGATGGCCCCAATCATTCGATAGTCAGCGCGTTTAACTATTTTACCTGGTGCAAACGGGCCTCCGCCCATTGATTCATTGAAGTCACCAGCGATGTCAACCAAGTGGACGGTCTGCTTGCCAGCCTCGAATTTCTCAACTTTCAGCTTGTCTTTGTCGACATTCTCGAATTGGCCCTTCCAACGATCAATGTTCGCACTGATTGAACCGCCAGCCGTTGAAAACGTGATACGAGCCGTGGCTGCGCCCTCTTTGGCATCGGCAGGTGCAGAAAACTCGTGCTGGATCATCGACGATCTTGACTTTTCAAGCTTCCATTCTTTGGGGGCCATCAATACCAGTTTGCCTCCAGCGAGCTCCACCTTCGTCGGCTTGCTCTCGTCCTCTACGGCCCAAGCCCCTGCAGGGAAAGCCAAGGAAGAAATTACTGTAGCCATCAATAATGCCGTTCTCATATTTCAAACTCCCGTGTGTAAATAGATTTGCTGGTTCGCAATGCAGTTACTTTGACATTGTTGCTTTCAGCCAAGTTTCGGCAAGATTCGGCCAAGCATCGGCACCTGGAAAATCCTTGGCCAAGCCGATGCCATGGCGACCGTGAGGGAAAATGTGCAGCTCTGAAGGGGAGCCTGCTTTGACCAAAGCCGAATAAAAACGCAAACTGTTTTCGGCTGCGACCACTTTGTCCTCTGCAGTATGCCACACGAAGCATGGCGGCGTCTCGCTAGTGACTTGCTTTTCATTGGACAGCGAATCAATCAGTTCTTGACTGGGAGAATCGCCGAGCAAGTTTCGTTGACTGCCGCGATGCGTAAAATCCTCACCCAAGGCGATTACGGCGTAGCACACAATTCCAAAATCGGGACGGCAACTCTGGCGGTCGATGGCGTCTTCAGATTCTGGATTCCCGGCATCGAAATGAGTTAAGACGGTGGTGCACAGATGGCCGCCTGCAGAGAACCCCATGACTCCAACTCGCCGCGGATCAATGTTCCATTGCTTCGCGTGATCGCGGGTCAGTCGAATTGCCCTCTGAGCGTCCAACATCGGCGCTGGATGACCGTAGCCGCGATTGCGGTGACGATAGCTGACGATGATGCCAGCCATGCCCATCGAATTGGCCCATTGAGCAATCTGGTGCCCCTCATGATCCATTGCCAAATGCCCATAACCTCCACCTGGGAAAATGACGATCGCGGCCGTGGGTTCCTTCGTGCCTTCTGGCAAATAGACAATGGCTGTTGGAATGTCCTTTTCTTCTTCAGCCAATGCACCGGGCGCAGCCTTGTCCCAGAGCCTAACGGTTTCAGGTTCAATCGCCAACGCCGTCGTTGATGAAATGATCAAGGCAAGCATTCCACCCAAAGAATACACGGCGAGCGGCTTTGCAGAATTCAGGAGCATTTTATTGTTCACTCTCGGATGTTTGAGCTAGCTGATGCAATGAAACGACCGCGACCGAAGGTGATGCATGGCAATGATTTCGGTGCACCAATACGTAAATATTCGCCGAAGGGGTGAACGGTA
>JAGQPR010000625.1 GCA_020426625.1 Planctomycetales bacterium | reverse complement strand
CCCTAAAATTAGGCTGTAACAGACCACTAGCTTTCCATTGTAAGGCTGGCTATCCAAGACCGTTCGAAACCACAGGCCGCTTGAAACGGAGAAAAGTGCAATGCTAACCGCATACGAGCTCGTGAAAAAAGCAAATCCTGACGACGTGGTCGTTTTAGCGCGAGCCTCCAATCCGGAAACCGCCGCCAGGATCATGCGTTTCAAAACTGCTGGCGGTTACGATACCACGCTAACACCGGGACTCGAGCCAACCGCCCCCACGGAAACAGAAGCAATGCGACAAGCGGCTGGAGCTTCGAGTCAGGACCCCTTGAAATTGCCGGAGTATTCGTCGGATCAAACAGTCGTGGAGAGTTTCGCGAGAATGAGTGGGGCGATCGTTATGATAGCCATCAAAAGAAAATTCCTCACCGCTGGCAGCGTTGTCGAAGCTGGCTGGGTGGTGCGTCATGAAGCGCCGGTCGAGAAGGCGATGATGAAAAAAGTCGAGCAAAGTGTTAAGCTCAAAACGAGCGACGGGCGTTTCATCGACGCTGGCTGAGCGAATTCTTGGCAACCAGGTGGCGCACTGATGCACGCCCCCGAATCGCTCAGTCTGTAGACTTTGCAACGCGTTGAATATCAACTCTGGTTTTGCAACCGCAAGAGCTGCCGTTGCAAGCCAGAATTCGCACTAGGGAAAAGTGGGCTTGCGGTTTTCGCTGAAGGCCCGCAGCCCTTCCTCGGCGGCTTCGGTAGTTAGTGAAGTGGCCATCGCCGCAGCACCACTTGAGAGTATGGTGAACAGGCTCTCGCCGACCATTTCATTGAGCACACGTTTGGAAAGCTGTAAGGACTCAGCCGCACCCTCGGCAATCTGCTCGATCCACGTGCTTGCCCGCACCCAGACCATGTCGGAGTCCACGACATGGCTGACCATCCCCAGCGTCTTAGCTTCCACGGCTGGCAGTTCGTCTCCTCCCAATACCAAACGGCTCGCAGTTGCGGCTCCCAGTCGAAAGGCGAGCAAGGGGACCACCAATCCCGAAACCAAGCCAAGTCGAGTGGCGGGAACACTGAAAATCGAGCGGTGGCTGGCGACAACCATATCGCAGGCCAAGACCAGTGCAAGTCCGGAAGACATGGCTGCTCCGTCAACCGCGGCGATCACGGGCTTGGGCAAGCGGAGGACGGTTTCAATGAGAGCTTGCAAGGCCAAGGCATCCTGAAACCAGGCTTGTTGCGATTGGGAATCTGACGCCGTTTCCTGCAACTGTTTGAGATCCAAGCCTGTGCAGAAATGCGGCCCTGCTCCAGCAAGCACGATACCACGCACCTTGCGTTCTTGGCGCAAATCGTCCAGCGCCTGTGTCAGCTCGGAAATCATGCTCCTATTCAATGCGTTGCACCGATCAGCTCGGTCCAAAATAATCGTGCCAGTCGGCGCATTGACTTTAACAGTTATCATCGTCTGCTATCAATCCAATCCGCGAACAGCGACTTGTGCCACGCTTACGATTTGATCGGCGGTAATCTTGAAGTGCGCGAACAGCTGGTCAAACGGAGCCGACGCACCGAAGCTGCTCATGCCGACAAAATGGCCTTCGGCGCCAATGTATTTGTCCCAGCCTTGGCGAATACCCGCCTCGCAAGCGATACGCACTGTACAGGACTTCGGCAAAACGCTCTCGCGGTATTCGGGCATCTGATCGTCAAACAATTCCAAACAAGGCATGCTCACGACGCGAGTCTTAACTCCAGACGCAGTAAGTTGCTCTTGGGCCTGCATGCACAGCTGCAACTCGGTGCCGGTCCCAATGAGAATGACCTCGGGTGCGCCGTCGCAGTCACTGATCACATAACCACCGCGGGCCGTCCCGGCCGCAGGTGCAAATTTGGTTCGATCGTACGTGGGTACATTTTGCCGCGAAAGCACCAGCGCCGCAGGATGGCGAGTCATCTGCATGATCACCCGATAGCATTCGACCACTTCGTTGGCATCGCCAGGGCGGAATAGGTACAGCCCTGGAATCGCGCGGCAGGCAGCCAAATGCTCTACTGGTTGGTGGGTCGGCCCATCTTCGCCCAACCCAATGGAATCGTGGGTTAATACGTACAAGACCGGCTGGTGCATCAAGCTACTCAGCCGCATCGACGGTCGCAGGTAGTCGGTGAAAACAAAGAACGTCGCCCCATAGGCCCGCAAGCCACTGAGCGACATACCATTCAGGGCTGCCGCCATACCATGTTCGCGAATGCCAAAGTGCATGTTGCGTCCACCAAAATTCCCACAGCCGAAATCTTCTTCGCCATCCAGCAAAGTCATCGTGCTTGGGGCCAGATCCGCCGAGCCGCCGATCAGCCAGGGCAATTTCGGAGCCAACATGTTGAGCACTTTACCGCTGCTGACGCGGGTAGCCAGGCCCTTGGCATCGGCAGGAAATTCCGTCAGACCACTGTCCCAGCCGTCCGGCAATTGGTGCGCAAATATCGCTTCCAATTCCGCTGCTTCCTTTGGAAACTGTTGGCGGTAGTCAGCAAACAGCGATTCCCAGGCTTGGCTTGCATGACTGCCGCGCATTCCAAGAGTCTGCTCGAAATACTCGGGCACGCCCTCGGGGACGAGAAACTTTTCATCCTCGGGCCATTCGTACGCCTTCTTAGTCAGCTTGATTTCGTCTTCACCCAAAGGTGCACCATGGGCGGCATGAGAATTGGCTTTGTTGGGGGAGCCATAGCCAATGATGCTGCGGACGATGATCAACGTCGGCTTGTCTTCACAGCGTTTGAACTCTTGCAATGCTGCCAAAATCGCTGCCAAATCATTGGCATCGTCTACCTTAATCGTGTTCCAGCCCAAGCCTTGAAATCGCTGCGCGACGTTCTCGCTGAAGGCCAAATCGGTCTCGCCTTCGATCGTGATGTGATTGTTGTCGTAGATCCAGCACAGGTTTGACAGTTTCAGGTGTCCGGCCAGGGACGCCGCTTCGCAGGCCACCCCTTCCATCAAATCACCGTCTCCGCAAAGAGCGTAGGTGTCAAAGTCGAAAAGTTGAAAACTGGGACGGTTGTAATGAGCGCCAAACCACTTCGAGGCGATCGCCATGCCGACGCTGTTGGAGATACCCTGCCCCAGCGGCCCAGTGGTCGTTTCGATACCAGCCGCCTCGCCAAATTCAGGGTGTCCAGCGCACGGACTATGCAGCTGGCGGAAATTCTTGATGTTATCCAGCGTAATCGCTGCTCTGTCGCGGACCGTGCCGTCCACGTCGGTGGCGCGGATTCCGGACAAATGGATCAGTGAATACAGCAGCATGGACGCGTGACCACAGCTGAGAACGAAACGGTCTCGATTGGGCCAGTTGGGAAGCTTCGGATCATACCGCAACATCTCCGTCCACAGCTGAAAGGCGACTGGGGCCAGAGCCATCGGCGTACCTGGATGACCACTCTTGGCGGCCTGCACGGCATCCATGCTCAAGGTGCGAATGGTATCAATCGCTAACTTTTCAATTGCTGGGGAGGAAACGCTCATGGATCGCTTTCTTTAGATAATGTCTCGGTTCGCGTCGAACATAGTTTTTCGTTTATG
>JAGQPR010000624.1 GCA_020426625.1 Planctomycetales bacterium | reverse complement strand
CAACGTCACTTATTGTCCCGACTCCGCCAGCTTATTGGAACAAGAGCCGACGAGTGCGATAACACAGAGCAAACCTTGTCCGTAGCTCAAGAAGTGAGCCACTGTAAAAAACTTTGTCGCAAGTCGCTGGACGTGTTACTTCGTTCGCCACCAATCTTCTGGATCCAGTCTGAGCCGCTTGGCAACCGCTTCGATCTCGTGTCGGAACCGGGCGGCATCCATGGGGTATCCGGCAGTGGGCTTCAAGCTTGGCAGATGGTTGCGCCAAAATTCATTGACCGACTGCATCAAGCGTTCACGCAAGTACTTGGCCAACATCGACGCAAGGGCCGTCGGTGGAAAGTGATCTCCACGGACGGAAAAATGGATCGTAAGCTCCGGCTGACTGGTCGATCGATAGCTCGATCTTGCGGGCGCCGACGCATTTTCGACAAACCACTCCTCAGGCATCGCGGCCAACAGCACTGGAAGATAGTTCTTGCGACCGCCCTGCCGATCACAAAAGACCTCCGCGGCTAGTTGGTTATCCCGCAGCGAATCGCTGACCAATTGCAAGCTTGCTTGCGAAAGCAGCTCACCTTTTGAACGCAGTCGTGCCAATTGTCGATTGAATTCACGCTCTGTAATGACCACAGCGCGCAGCCCCACTAGTTCCACGCCCAGCGAAGTCAGTTGAGTGCGAGCCAACTCACTCAGCCGCGGCAAGTCTGCCAATACTTCAGCGGTCATGGGAACGGGATATTCGTCAATTTCCTGATACCAACTCGCTGACGGCTGTGCCGCAGAGCCTGAGTCAATGGTCACTTTGACCGCTGCGAGCAACTGCTGCAGAGTGCTGGAATATGAGCCTTTTCCAGAGGTTGCAGTTGCCAATACGGCCAACAAACCAGCCTCCAGGGTTGCCAGCCCTTTACCAGGGCTGAACAGGATTTTTGAATCGCCCAGGGGGACGTGCTCGCAATCGCGCGCCCATTTCTTGGCCTGAAAGAGCCGACCAAATTGCGTGGTCAATTCGTTTTCGGACAATTCAGTAGGGACTTTCCAAACTGATGCCGCAATAATTAGCGGGCCAAGGTTTGGCCCGTAACCAGCTTCGTCCACGCCTATTACAAGCTTTTTACACACCGAAATTCCATTTTCTGCTCATGATTGAATGGCCTCAGGCTACCTGTTCAGCCATAATGAGGGCAAATATTTCGCTGCGACGCTATACAACGCTGCGTTCGACCACTGAAACCGAGAGCCAGTTTACTCTAGCCCACGAGTTGTGTTGATGACACGAAATCCTGTTGAACGAGCGCGGAAGCAGCTTTTTTGCGTTGTTTGTTTTGTGGCTGGTTTGCTTACCACTCAAGACGATGTTTGCGGTCAACGCTCTTTTGCAGCACCCAGCGGACAAACTGTAGTTGTCCAGGATGGAAATGCGGTCGTGCAGGACAACGCGGCAATGCAGGCCGCGCTCGAACAGGCCAATGCCAGAGCTGCCGGCGCCCAGCCGGGCAGCCCAAACACCCCACCTGGTGGCAAACCGCCGGAGAACAAGAAGCCGACAGGTGATGATGCGAGCAAGGGTGGAGACGGTGAAAAGAAAAACGTTGTTCGCCAAAATGCGCCTCCAGAGCCCCCGGATCCAAAGGAGCTGGAAGTTGAGCCAAAAGACGGAATGCTGCAATTTCAATTCAGAAATCAGCCGTGGCCGGACGTGCTGCGTTGGTACGCCTCTGTCGCCGCGCTATCGTTGGATTGGCAAGAATTGCCGGGAGACTACATCAACCTGGCAACCCAACGACCGCACACGCTGGAGGAAACTGGCGACATGCTCAACCGCGCGCTACTGATGCGCGGATTCACTATGTTGAAGTCCGAAGAGGTCTTGATCGTCAACAAAGTCGATGCCATCAATCCTTCGATGGTCCCTCGCGTCAGACCTTCGGAGCTATCCAACCTGCCTCCCCATTCGTTTGTCCGCACTTCTTTTGCACTCAGCTGGCTACTAGCTGAAGAAGTGGGAGAAGAATTTCAGTCTATGCTCAGCAAGAACGGCAAGCTGACGCCACTACTGTCTACTAATCGACTCGAAGTGATGGACGCTGCTTCAAATTTGAGAGACATTCACGAAATTATCGAGCAGGAACAATCGACGGTGGCCATGGAAAACCTGGCAACGGAATTCCCGCTCGAGCATGCGCGCGCCTCGTTTGTCAAAGAACAGTTGGAAGTTTTCTTGGGCATTAGCAGCGGTAGCGGTGGCGGCGGCAGCAGCAGTTCGTCGATGATGCGCGATCAAGCGCGGATGATGCAGCAAATGCAACAGCAGATGCAGCAGCAAATGCAACAACAGATGCAAGCTGCTGCTAAGAAAGGCGGCGCCCCTTCTGGAGGAAGTCGCCAACGCCCAGACGACGTTTATCTCGTGGCCAACGATCGCAGTAACAGCATCATCGTTCATGCCCAACCCAATAAGATGGCAGTGATCGCATCATTCATTAAGCGAATGGATGTGAGAAATGGAGATGGGGCAGACTACCAGCGACTGCAGAACCGCATGAAAGTCTTTCGACTGGCTTCGTTGGGACCAACCCAGCTGGTCGCCTCACTCAACGAGATGGATGTGCTTGAGCCGACGACGCGTTTGCAAGTTGACAGCGAGAACAATGCGATCATCGCCTACGCATCCATCGCTGACCAATACATGATTCAGCAGGTGATCGACCGGCTTGATGGATCAGGACGATCTTTCGAAGTGATTCAGCTGCGGAGACTGGATGCTGAATCGGTGGCTGGCAGTATCAAGTTCTTGATGGGTGCTGAAGAAGAAGATACCAACAACAACCGACGTAACTATTACTCGTATTACGATTACTATGGGTCGCGGAATAACGACAATAAGAAAGAAGACAAGATGCGAGTGGGAGCCAACGTGCAAGACAATCAAGTCTTGCTGTGGGCCAACGCGATCGAAATGGAAGAAGTTCAAAACCTCTTGGTGAAGCTTGGTGAATTGCCCCCTGAGGGCGGGCGCCAGAGCACAACGCGAATTATCGAAGCATCACGGCAGAAGGAAACCTACGAGTATCTACAGCAACTGAAGGAGCACTGGGAAAAAATATCCCCCAACCCTCTGCAGCTGCCCGACGCCAGTGAATTTGAATCACAAGAGGAAGTGAGCGTTCCCGAAAGCGAAAACACGGAAAATGCACCCGATGGCGGCAAGCCTGTAGAGCCTCAAGATGGCGATGTCACGCAGACGACGAAGCCGAATACGGTTCATGGAACGTGAGCAGGACGCTGCCTTGGACTGGATTGGCGAAGATCCAATTTGATAAGCAGCACACAGAAGTTTTCCGCATAATTAGCCGCTTGGGCGTTAGTCACGGTTGTTCAAGTATCAGAAAGCTTGTGCGTTGGTGCTTATGTGATGATTTCTGTACGTTGGCCAATGTCAAGGTAAAGTCAGAGTGGCCTTTCTGGGTCGCGGTCAGGGCCATAGAATTCGAGAAGATCAACAAGTCGAATTTCGATACTTCTCGCTGATCGCCACCATGGTTTGTAAATATTCGCCGAAGGGGTGAACGGT
>JAGQPR010000623.1 GCA_020426625.1 Planctomycetales bacterium | reverse complement strand
ACAGAGACGCTGAGATGACTGACAATCGCAAGTTTCAGCGGCAAGATGCAGCGCTGTGGTTGGGATTGGAGCAAATTCTTGGTGATGATTCCAGCGTGAGCTACAACAGCTTGGAGCAGAAAAACCTGGCGTATTTGATGAACTGCCTAAACCGATGGTTGGTTCGCTGGGAAGAGGAACTAGCGTATAAGCTTCTTTCTACGCTGGAATTCCAGAATGATTCACACTACATCAAGTTCAACAGTGCAGCGCTCCTGCGGAGTGATCACAAGACAACGGTTGAATCGCTGTCTCTGGCGATCAACTCTACGATCATGTCGCCCAACGAAGCACGCGAAAAGCTCGACATGCTTCCATACGATGGCGGGGACACCCACCAGAATCCAGCGATTACGCCTGGTGGCTCAGCGATGGAGACGGATACAGTCGTTGTCGACACTGGGAATGCTGCGGTGGTAGCACGTCTTCAACACTTGATAGGAGTTGAGGCTAGGCGTGTAGAGCAAGCTGCTAGCAAAGGTCGCAACTATGTTGGTTGGGTGGATGCGTTCTATGCAGATAACTGGGAACCAAAGTTAGCCAATTGGTTTGAGGAACTCGGGATAGACCGGGACGCGGCAAGCACCTACTGCCGAGAAAGTAAGCGCCGCCTGCTCGATGTCTGCGATTATTCTACTAACGACACGCTAGCAAGTAACATTTCCAAGTGCGTATCAACCTGGAAGAATCGAGCCAACACTATAGGAGTGGTAGCAAATGTATGATGCCAATTTTGAAACAGGTGAACTGTTCATTTATGACGAGATTGGACCAGCGTGGATGGGCATGGTCGGCGCTGAAACAGTGGCAGAGTCTCTATCGCACATGAGCGGGCGGCGAGTGACGGTACGACTCAACACGCCTGGAGGAAGTGTTGATGAGGGAATCGCGATATTTAACGCCCTCAAGCGTCACCCTGGCGGCGTGGATGTTATTGTAGATTCCCTTGCTGCATCGATGGGGAGCTATCTGTTGCAAGCCGGGGTTCGTCGCGCCATTGCAAATAACTCGATGGTCATGATTCACGATCCTTGGAGCATAGCTATGGGCAACGCTGAGGAGCTAAGGAAGGAGGCGGATATTCTGGACAAGTACAGGGACAGGATGGTTCCAGAGTACGCCAATCGTTCTAGCAAGACAGTTGCCGAGATCGAGGAACTGCTATCTGCGGAAACGTGGATGGTTGGACAGGAGATTATTGACATGGGGTTCGCGGACGAAATGGAGGGAGAGGCAGTTGAGCCTGTGAAGATTGCCAAGGGGCGATACAGGAACACTCCTAAGAGCATCTTGCGCGACGTTCTTCCAGGTAGCAAAACTCCCTACCCTATGCGACGAGAGGCCGCTAAGTTGCGTGCAAGATCCATGAAAACTGCTTGACCTAGACTATTTCGCAGGGTAAGAATAAAGATAGCTAGCGGGAGTGTCCGCTAAAAACAATCCGAACCGCTAACCGTCAGACTCTTTAGCAGCACGGGCAAGCAAACCGGGGACGTTTCATCACGTTTCTAGTTCGCAGGCCAATGCTGCTTTTTTTGTTGGCCTGCCCAAAAGGGAAAAGGCCAATGAGATCGGCAAAGCAAATTCGCGAGGAAATCGACGCTCTGCGCGATGAACTCGAAGCTATCGTAGCGGTAGCGACCAAAGAAGAGCGAGAGCTTAACGAGGAAGAGCAGGCTCGCGTTACACACATTGTGGAAAACGCGATTCCACAAGCGGAAAAGGCTCGCGACACTCGCGACAAGATCGATGCAGAACGCAAGGCGGCTGGTGCGGCGCGACTCGCGGAAGAGATCGACGACCAGCAAACAGAAGGTCAGCCTGTCGCTCGTATCACGGTTCCGGCTCGGGCTCGCATCCACGGCAAGCTGAAGGCGTTTACTGGACCGGATGCAGAACGAGACGCATACGTGGCCGGTAACGTCGCCCTTGCTGGAATATATGGCAATGATCGTGCCAGTGAATTCTGCCGTACGCATGGGCTCGTTCGCGGGTCGATGACGGGACTTTCTGGAGGCTCAGGCGGATTCCTGATTCCCGACGAAATGGAACGGGCGCTTACTCGACTGCGCGAAGAGCGAGGGGTCTTCACACGGTTCGCTCGCTCTATCCCGATGGGATCGGACAACATCACAGTGCCCAGGCTGATCAGTGACGTAACGGCATACTGGCCGGGAGAAACGGACGAGATCACGGCAAGTGATGCGGGGCTTGGAAGTGCGCAGTTAGACGCTCGCAAGCTGGCTTGCCTTACCAAGGTTTCGACTGAGCTGGACGAAGATGCCGTTGTCGAAATCGGCGACATGATTACGACCAGCATGGCATACGCCATGGCGGACAAGATCGACTCAGCCGGTTTCTTGGGTGATGGCACCAGCACATATGGTGGCGTTACTGGACTCGCCAATGCATTGAACGCGGCGGCCGTGCAGGATGCTGCTAGCGGCAATGTTTCCGCGGCAACTCTGGATATGGCAGACTTCGAGGCAACTCTTGCTCTGTATCCGCAATACGCAGGCGCCACGCCGCGCTGGTTCATCAACTCCGCGGCCTACTGGAATTGCATGGGGCGTTTGTTGGATGCTGCTGGTGGCAACGCAGTAAGTGACCTTACTGGCACACGTGAAATGATGTTCCTGGGATACCCAGTAACATTCGCTCAGGTAATGTCGACGGGCGGTGCAGTCAGCACACATGTTGCCTACTTCGGCGACCTGGGGCTGGCAGCTACTGTCGGCGTTCGACGCAGCGTACAGACTGCCGTTTCGGTAGATCGGTACTTTGAAAACGACCTCATTGGCATTCGCTGTACGCAGCGTATAGCTATCAACGTTCACGAGCGGGGCGATACGGTTCGCACTCGTCCTATCGTGGCTCTTAAAACCGCAGCATCTTAATCGGAGGTGATCCTTTGAACGACTTATTCAACGCAAAGTTCAAGCAGGTGATTGCCCCGGTGGCAATTGTCGATGACGCGAGCTGGACGACGATCGAAATCGACACGCTCGACTATGACTACTGCACCATTATTTTCAATCTTGGTGCAACGGATATCGCGATGGCTGCATTGAAAGTGCAGCAATCTGATACCTCTGGATCTGGATTCGCTGACATTACCGGGGCGACTGCAGATGGCGGGACTGACATTGCAGGCGGCACAGCAGCACTTCCAAGTGCGACTGACGACGGCAATGTGATCGTCTTCCAGATCGACCTAAAAGGCAAGAAGCGATACCTCGACCTCGTTGCAACTGCTGGCAACGGCACTACCGGAACGTATGGCTCGGCGGTGGCTATCCTCACCAAGGGTGCATCGGCTCCGACGACGGTAGCGGCATCGGGTGCTGAAACGATTATTCGGGTATAGGCAATGCACGTAGAGCTTCTACGTCCTTGGCGTGGTTGGAAGTCGGGACGCCGGTTTCCAATCATTGCCGAAGGGCAAGCCAAAGAGCTAATCAGACGCGGATACGCAGCCCAGGTAGCGGACAATGCTAACAACGATAGCCAGACCGACAGTGATCACGGAACCAGCCACGGA
>JAGQPR010000622.1 GCA_020426625.1 Planctomycetales bacterium | reverse complement strand
ACTTCAATTCAACCAGCAGGCCGAGCTTGTCGTTCTTGTCGCGGACATCCACATCCTTGACCTGAATATCGTGACGACGACTGGCACGGCGCTGGGCTTTCATGACCTCGATGGTGCGCAGTTGGGCGCTGATGCGCGCCTTTTCGCTGGCGGTCAGAGTGTGCCACGTCAGTTCCACGAGCTTAAAGCGTGCACCGACCATGGCGCGCTTGATTTCATCCTCGTTCAAGCCCACCGTTGCCAAGAGAACGCGCACCAAGGCAGCGCCAACCCGGATTTCGTGGCGAATAGAGGCCAACCCGGCATGAATCAGGTTATGGCCGACCGTACTGGAGGCCAGTGCAATGGTGATCTCCAGATAGCCCATTTTGCGACCCGCCACCTCAAAGACGGCATAGCGGATTTCAGCCTGAGCCCCGGTCAGCGGGGTGTCGATATACGTGGTGGTCGGTTTGGTTTTTGCATGCGAAAAGCGCGAGTATGAAACCTGAGCAAGACGCTCGTAATGGTGATTGGACACCGGACCAAGCGGTGTTTGGACGATAAATTTGTCGATCATGGCTGCAAAAATGTGTGTGATTGGTAACGGCTGCACGCAAATGAACGCGGTCCAGCCATCACCTTGAGTTCGTTGATTGCAAACTTGCAGAATTGCAGGCTTGCACTTGTGTGAGTGCCTTGGACCTACTCGAAATCGTCATCAAAGACATCAGCAGCGGGTTTCGGCTTGCTGTCGGCTTTGATCTTCGAGACATCGCGAGTGACCGTCGCCGGATCAACCTTGAGTACGCTGGCAATTTCCTTCTGCTGCATGCCGTCAGCCAACAACTGCTGTACCCGCATGCGGCGCTCGTGGATTTCAAGTTGCTTGCCCGTGGCCTTGTCGTCCCGATCACGGATTTCCCAGCCGAATTCGATCTGCCGGTCGACAACCCGATACCAGTGTTGGTAACAGGTCGGGATCATGTCGAACTCGCTCATCTTTCGACGGTGAACGTTGAAGCCTCCACCGAATTCGCGGGGAGCACCGGGGTCATAGGTCAATTCCATGAAGTAATTGCTGCCATCCGAGAGAAGCTCATCCTCAAGGGGGTCATATCCACGCTTGCTGCCTTGGTAGAAGCTCACAACTGAAATGCCATCCTTGTTCAGCCTTTTCAAGTGATTGGCAAGGCTGCGATAGTCCATCGGATCAGCATTGCTTTTGGCAATGACCCGACGCGCATCGAAATGGATAATCAACTTGCACCCAATAGGCAGAGATTTATCGAGCAGATCTTGAGTCGATGCCCAATTGAGGTAGCCGATCTGGTTGCCTCCCAGTTCCTTGACGTAGTAATGGAGGTTGTTACGAGCATTCTCGCGACAGGCTTCGTTTTGCTGCTTTTCTGCAAGCATCTGGAAGTGCTCATGAACGCGACGACCGTGATGGGGCCGGAAAAATGCTGCAGTAACAGCAGGAGCGGGTTTTCCGAAAGGCTGGAAACTCAGTCCCCCAGAGCAGCAATAGGCCATTTGCGTTGCAAACTCCAATGCATCCACCCCCTCGCCAATACGCACAAAGATATTCGCCCCTTCAGGAATGAATCCCGGAAGAATGAAGTTTCTTGCGCCAGGCGATTGCTCGAAGGAATCATCCAGCGTCAGCATCTGAAGCTGATTCGGTTGCTCATTGGACATTTTCAGTCCCCTTCGGCGCGATCAGTTGTGCGATGAAGACCTTCATGTCGATCGGTTGCCGGGTACGGCTGGCAATCGAACAGGCTTCCAGCCAGGCAGCCAGTTCCGAGTTGCGCCAGCCAACGGCACGGGGACCAATACGAACCGGGGGCGGAAAAGTGCCTTCGCTGACATCCTTCCAGATGGTTGCATTGGCGCGCCCCACCTTTTCGCGGACATGGGGCAACCGGAGAACGCGGTCATCCGTGACTCGACGAGTACGGACAATCAAGTCCTGAATTTCTTGCGACAAGAAGTTGGATTCCGCGGGGCAGCGAGAAGCGTTTGCTACAGGTTGGGTACTACGTTTCATTGCGATCACCTATCGTTTTTGAGTTTCAAGGACGATTCAGGCCCGAATCAAGTTCGCAATGTACTTTTTTGGTTTTACCTGCTCATCGGGTAAGCCAAGGTTTAGAAGATTCCCTTCAAAGTGAAAACCGCCTCTTCGCGTTTGCGGCAAGGCAGTTCTTGTGCTAGACGAGTATTTGTGGGGCTAGGTGCTGATAACTGTGCAGGCAGTGAGACCTATTAGGCTCCGCTGTTTTCTGAAGGCCTTTGCTGATGTATAAACCAGCGATAGTCTCCTTTGACAAATACTGAGGCTTTATCGATGTAGTTTTCGATCTTATCGGCGAAGTTCAAGCGCCAAGCTGATTGACTTCCATTTGGGTAGCGGAATCTCTCAAAACCTAGGGAGTCCACTACGTTCTTGGTGTTATTGAGGAGGCGATGCAACTCGTAGGCAACTACCAGCGCCTTTAAATAATTTCCGCCGTTGCCATCTCGCATCGTTGGCAAGGGCCCTAAACGGCATGGCGGAGTTGATCGAATAAGCCCTTGATCGAGTAGCTCTGAATGTTTTAGGCTCAGAAGCTTCTTATGCGCGTCAAGCTGTAAGCCATACGGTCCAAGAACATCAATGCGAAATGAAAACCAAAATTCGGAAGCGTTTACGTCATAACTGCCTTTTGCTGACCTTAAAAATTTCAAGTGCGAAAAAGCGGTGGATTTCCTGACATTAACGATTTCCGGCGAAATCGGATTCTTATGGGTTTTATATCGGAACCCTTGAAGATGCTTCCGGTTTGTTTCTGCTAACCATTTCAATGCAAGCATCTGACCATCAAGAGGAACGCTGCAGTCAACTGCGACATATGCTGTTTCCCAGGCGACATTTATATTAGGAGCTGGGGAGTCATAGAAGGAATGCTCACTGGGCCGGCTAGGAGGATCAGGAGGGAAGTAAGGGCGGTTGCTTGGAGGCAAATAGCCAAATACTCCTTCACGTATCTTAAGGAACTGGGGAATCGGTGAGTTTAGGCGTCGATTTTGGGCAATGAACTCGTTTTCTTCCCTTTCGGTATTTTCATAGTTTTCGAGAATCGGCTGTATCAAGGGGAAAAACCAAGAGCCTTCGCAATAAAGTTTTGGCAAGCGTTTTAAGTCTGGGTTTAGCCACGCTGCCAATCCAAAGCGGCTACGGCAGGTACCATCACGGTCTAGAATGATGTCGTTGTCTAAGGCGCCTTGGCAAAGCTCTTGTAGGATATTGACTTCGACTTCGACTTTTTCTTCGTTTGCGGCTGCTAAAGCGCGTTTAAATCCGTCGATATAGTCGCCGTTCATTCTGAGGAACAACCAGGCCCAGTCCTCTGGGTCGAGTCGTTCTGTCTCAGATAAACCAAAAGGCCCTTCGCCTGGTAATAATGGAAGCGATAAAGATTCTCTAATGCTTTCAATATTCATGGTTATTGTTGTTACAGTTCTCAAGAAAACTGGCCCATAGCTCAAGGCCTTTTTTGCGCTCATCGAAATAGTCATATCGGTCGTAAACCTCAACTAAGCCACCAAGAGAGTGGTTG
>JAGQPR010000621.1 GCA_020426625.1 Planctomycetales bacterium | reverse complement strand
AGGTGCTCTTGCCGACACAGACAGTCAGCACACTACGAGGAATGCGGAAATACTCGACCGTGCTCGCCAGTGCGAACGAGTTAGGCGGGATGATGCAGTGATCGCCTTCGACCTCGACGAACGATGCTGGATCGAAGCTCTTAGGATCGACAATCGTTGAGTTGATGTTGGTGAATAGCTTGAATCGATTTGAACAGCGGATGTCGTAGCCATAGCTCGACGTTCCGTAGGAAATGATCTTCCTGCCGTCTATCTCTCGTATCTGTACGGGCTGGAACGGCTCAATCATTCCGTAATCTTGCGCCATTCGACGAATCCACTTGTCTGACTTTATCACTTCATCACCCCCATAGCACGCCTTTTCGCCTGAACGCCACTTCTAGCGCCTCGTGCGCGTCGATTAACGTCTTTTCGTAGTCTCGTAGCCGATAGACTGCCGACAGGTAGCAGCGGTGTATTGCTGCGGACTGCGCTTTGACCGGCAAATCATCAATGCACCTATCCACAATTCGGCAACGATCATTCGTCACTTCGTCATACTGATGATCTGACGTTTCTCTCGTCACTACGCCGCCGCCTGGTTCAAAACCTGCGGACTTGGATGGGTAGCCGATTCGCATCCGGTAGCCCTTCGACCAATCCGCCCATTCTACCAAGATCCCCGATACGGCGTTTTCCTTGCTCACTGTTTGGGCTTGTATTTCCGGCATCGGACTTTCGGCACTCCATTTGCGCACGTTTTCACCACTGCGCCCCACAGTTTTGTTTCTTTGATCGTCGCGCATCCGCTGCATGTCCTAGCCTCCCGCCTCATTGCTACTAACTCAGGATTGCCGTATTCCCACCGTTCCAACTCAGCCACTTGCTGACCTCGCCTCGTCCAGCTCGGAATCCGTCATCCCCATTTGTAACGCAGCCTGCTCTTCTGACTCTTCCCGAGATAGTTGCACACTCTCCGCAAGTATCGCCGCTCGTTCATTCCACTGCTCTAGCCGATCTTCCGTCATGTCCTTAACTCCTGCGCTCTGGCAGCAAGAAATCTCGACGCATACAACAAGCACACAGCTCTGATAGCGTCGATCTGCCGATTAGATGGTAGCTCTGCCCACCCTCGCCAAATGTCGCGCCAGCTTTCCAGCTCTCCAGCCAAGTGCATCGCATTATCCGCATACGGTAGGTGCCTCCTCAAAATCTGAGACACTCGCCGCGCTGTCAGGTCCAACATTGACACATGCGGTCCAATCGTAGTACCTGTTTTGTTGCTTGCAAGCATTTTAGCCACGTCGCGCATTTCGTCCGCCAGACAGTCCAAGCGCTCCGCGATAGCTGCGAATTCTCGGGTAGTCATGCGCGCACTTCTTTGATGATTACACCCTGCAATGCCAAAAGGTGACGCTTGAGCTTGTAAATCGGGGTAAGCCTTCCCTTGAAGTCCTCGATAACAATCTCGCCGCACAAATTCCGGTAGCAGAAGTCAGCAAAATACCGGATTGGCGGGCTTGCTCTTTTTGCTCCGGGAATCCTTACCCCTGGCGCGATCTGTACTTTGTGCTGAATGCGGAGGTCGTATATTTCCCCGCCTTCCTGCATGCACTTCAGCACTTTGTATCGATCGCTTTCGCCCTTGCTGTCGAACGTAATTCCGTCGACTACTGTTTTGATATTGCGGTGCTTTGATCGTTTAGCCATTGCGATCACCTTTTTTTGTCCAACTTCGAGCGAGCCTCGTTCGCCACCTTCCGCATGAACGCATCCCCGTTCAGCTTCGCCCACAGCTTCAGGCACTCCCTGCAATACTGCCGCTCGTGTCCATTGCGCACGATCCATGCGACCGCTTCGGCGTGCGTTGGCGGGCGTGTTTCTGGCACTCATGCCGCCATATCTGCAATCAACTCCGCAGCACGTGCTGAGTACTTGGCGCGAATCTCTCGTAGCTGCTCGACGGTGTAATTCTTGGCCTCGTGCGGTCCGTCTAGGCAGTCAAGATATGCTTTGCCAAAGCTTTCGATAATCCCCCTTCGGTAGCCTTCTCTGTTTCCACCAAGGTTAGTATTGCATCGCTCGCACTGGCCGTTAGCATTCTCTTCGGCAAACCTCAATTCAGGAGCAGCTCGAACGCTTCGGTAGTGTCCGCACTGTAACTCCTTAACCTCTCCGCAACTGATGCACGGCAAACCAAAATCACGCGCACGAATAAACGCATTGAACGCCGCCTGAGCCTGCACGAGTGCGGCAGACCGAGATTTCAGCGACCGACTTCTGATAGGCGAGCGCTTCATTTTTGAATTAGCACCGTTGCTGCACCACTACGAGTAACGCGGTTGCGCTCGTAGTCAACTTTCACCGGGCCTGGATACACAGACACTTTTGATTCAACATAGACAGGTTCGATGCTTCCAGCCTCTCCAATACACATAACCCAAGTGGCTGATGTGTTTTTGCTGGCAAATACGCCGTTAGGCTCCGCTTGCTCGATAGACGTTAGAGCCCCACCTTGATACGTTTTTCTATCGCCTTCGAGGCTTGTATCGGTCGCAACAAGCGGGTTTGTCAGGCTTGTGTCGTATGGAACACCATACCCATACGACGGGCAATCACCCTCAATCGTCCCATAGTCAGAACGCCAAACAGAATGCGTTGCCGCCTTTTGATTGCGGACACGATAAAGCTCGATAACAAGGTGCCGCTCCAACGACCAATCAAACGATGGGATTGGCTGGCCTTTTTCATATTGGCTCTGTTGTTGTTGAACCCGCGCAGCGTCCCGAGTCTCTGTTGTCACCGATTTCTGGTTACATCCTGACAATAGAACTCCAAACAAAACGACAAATACAAAAAACATATTCTTCATTGTTGCTTTCCTTTCGTGGTTGTTATACGAACCCTTGCTGCAGCAGCCTGCGCTTCCAAGTTGTGCCTTGTGCCATCATCCAGTCTCTGGTTTGCAAGTTGCCTGCTGATTTCAGCCAAAACAGCCTCGTCTGTAGCAATCTGCGCAGCCAACGCAGATCTGCGTTGATACGAGGCTTCAAACACCTTTCGCTCAACAACAGTTCCGCCAACCAACCCAACGCTGCGCAAACCAAAACCAACAACAAACACAACTACAACTACCGCCAGAACAATTGGCAGAAACCGAAAGAACGTCCACCTCAATTCCGTCGCCACTTCTCCAGCGTTTGTCCTGTAACTGCTCATCAAAACGACTCCTTATGTTGATCTTCCATCCACTTCGGCGCCGAAAACTTCACGCCTTGCTGCGTACCGAATGCAATACACAATTCAATCATGTTGGCCATTTCCTTTATTGACATTTTACTCGTTTTGGCGCCTAACACAACAAAACCATCACCGTCTATGTTAGGGACCACCTTCTGCTTTTTTAGGCCAGCAGAGATAACGTCCTTCCACTCCCCAGGAGATAGTTTGTGGCCGTGCCAAATCAGTTGGCGGGAAATGTCCGTAAGGTGCGCCCACATACAAGCATTCGCTTGCAGGCTTCTCGTGCTTTTGACCGGAGTGAATAGCAGCTTCCAGACAATCCCGTGTCCGCCCTCGTCCTCGAATACCTGCTTGGCAACCGTA
>JAGQPR010000620.1 GCA_020426625.1 Planctomycetales bacterium | reverse complement strand
CTTACGGCCCCTCGCGACGGTCTTCATGAATAATCCGGGCTAGCCAGCATGGGTATTCCGCATCGCCGTGCCTAGCCGATTAACTAAAGTATCCCCTTCAAGCAATCTTGACACCAAACACCGATACCGTATTGCAAATATAGCAAGCGTTCCTTCGGTACGAAGGTAACAGTTATCCCAGTAATGACTAATCAGGCGGCTGCTCCAATTGAGTAGCTCCTGGCAGCTAGAGAGACCCTGCACATCCATCGGGTGACCCGCAACTCCACTGCCCAAGATGACGATGAAGACTGGATGGATCCATTTCCGTCCGTTCATCCGATTTCGTAAGGAGCCGCCGCCAGCCATGAGCGATTCTCGAAACGTAGAATTCGATATCGAGGCGCTGATTCTCGCTGCTGTGTGCCTGTTTCTAACGCTCAGCTTATTCAGCTACGATTCGGCTGACTATCTTGGTACCTTTTCGGGACCCTTGGCTGCCGTTTTGCCCAACGACCAGATTGTCTATCCACCGAATGCTGAGATACAAAATTGGTGTGGTTGGATTGGTGCTTGCATTGCGCAGATCCTGGTACAAACCTTGGGTGTGGGATCCATCCTGGTGGTTGCCGGACTATGTGTACTCACGGCTTGGATGTTCCGAGTGCAAAGCAATTACGTACGAGCATCGCGGCAAATTGGCTGGGTGCTAATCATCGTGGCATGCACGACTCTGTTTCAGTTGTTGGCCTTGCCTGCCCCGTTAACACCGCTGATAGGACCAGGCGGCTACTTGGGAACTCTGACTTCCACTTGGTTGAATGAACACTTCGCGATCGCTGGCAGCGTGATCCTTTCGCTGACTGTATTTCTTGCTGGACTGTTGCTCAGTACCGACTACCTCTTCGTTCGCGCTGCCTGGGCGATGCTTATGGGCAGTGCGAGTGTTGCGTCTACCGCCGCAGCAGCAACCAAAAAGCGAGTCTCGTTGCCTACCTCGCGCCCCTTGCGCCGCAGTCTGAGCGATGTTGAACATGGTGTGCAGTTGGCAGGCGAGCAGCTGGATGAAAGCAGTGATCAGCTGCGAGTTCGATTTAACGGGCAGAGGTCGGCTAAGAACCGAGAATCTACGCAGGCGGACGAGTCCGAGCGCGGACGCCTCGGGTTGGTGCAGGCAGCCAAGTCGTTGGCCACAGGACTGATCAAGAAAGCTCCCTTGGAGGAAGATCTAGAATCGCCAAACGTATTGGCGACCGAACACTCGGCAACGCCTGTGGAAGTCCAGGAAGAAGACTGGGAGAATCAGGATGCCCCGGAGTATCGAGAATTCGTTGTTGATGGAGACATTATTCAACTCCGCACTGACGAGGGACACGTTGAGCAAGAAGATGCACCTGGACCGCGAGTGCGACCGCCCAAGAACTCCAAAGCAGCAAAGGCCAAGCGAGCTGCGCAGGAAGAACATGACGATTCTTTGGCGGAGCTGGATGATACGAAACTCCCCGCCGGTTCAGAAGAATATGTCCTGCCAGGTTTGGACATGCTACTGGAAAGCGACGATATCGACTTTGAAGCCCAGGCCGTCGAGGTGCGACGAAAAGCGAAGATACTGGAAAAAACGTTCAATGATTTCGGGCTGAATGTCCGAGTTGTCGAAATCGAAACTGGTCCAGTGATTGCCCAATACGAAGTCGAATTGCAAGCCGGATTACGCTTGTCCAAGATCACCGGACTTTCCGACGATTTGGCCATTGCACTGCGAGTGCCAAGTGTGCGCATCGTTGCTCCAATTCCTGGTAAGAACACCGTCGGTATTGAGGTGCCTAACGAAACGCGCCAGGTTGTACGTCTGCGTGAGGTTATTGAAGAGCAGGGACCGCAGGGTAAAAAGGCCAAGATACCCTTGTTTCTTGGCAAGGATGTTTCAGGCAACGCACTGACGGCTGATCTCGCTTCGCTGCCTCACCTGCTTATTGCTGGGCGCACTGGCACGGGCAAGTCGGTATGCCTGAACGCGATTATCGCTTCTATCCTGATGACGAAAAAGCCCGATGAAGTTCGCATGCTGATGATCGATCCAAAGATGGTGGAGTTGAGCGGATACGGTCGCTTACCTCACTTGATGCACCCTGTTGTTACAGACATGCGAAAGGCTGAGGCAATTTTGGCTTGGGCCGTAGACAAGATGGAAGAGCGGTACGCTTTGCTGGCGCGAGCTGGCGTACGACACCTGAGCAGCTACAACGAACTGGGACGCGAGGAAATCATCGATCGACTCCGACCAGAGAGCGCTGAAGAAGCTGATGCCATTCCCGATCACCTGCCTTTCATCGTCATCGTGGCCGACGAAATGGCAGACCTGATGATGACAGCTGGCAAAGAAGTCGAGCAGCACATCATTCGCCTTGCGCAGAAAAGCAGGGCAGTCGGAATTCACCTGATTTTAGCGACACAGAAGCCCACCGTTGACGTAATTACAGGGCTAATCAAAAGCAATTTGCCCGCAAGAATTTCGTTCCAGGTTGCTAGCCGCACGGACAGTCGAGTTGTCTTGGACGAAATGGGAGCCGATAAACTACTGGGCAATGGGGATATGCTCTTTCTCTGGCCTGGGACCAGTATGTTGTTGCGTGGGCAGGGAACGTATTTGAGCGACGAAGAAATCAATGCGGTAGTCGATCACTGCAGCACCGGTGAGCAACACTTTGTGAATGAACTGGTGAACTTGAAAGTTCAGGAACAAGATGGGGAGGAATCCGCCCCGACAGGGTTCAAGAAACGCGACGATCTGTACGCCGCCGCCGTCGACGTAGTAGTTCGCGAAGGACGTGGAAGCTGCTCCTTGTTGCAGCGGGCACTGGGAATTGGTTATGGTCGAGCTGCACGTCTTATCGACTACATGGCTGAAGATGGACTGGTTGGACAGTACAACGGATCTCAAGCTCGCGAAGTGTTGGTTTCCATCGCCGAATGGGAAGCCATGTATAGCGGTGATTCAAGCGATCTCCCGGCCGGTTCATCATCGAACCATTCGGGTTCGCCGGTTCGGAGCAATCGAATCCGACCTGATTCCGATGATGAAGAAGAATCCCTGACTAAACCCAAAGCAGTGGTCCCCAGTCGCCACTCGGTTGCCCTTACCGAGGAAAAAACTACCGTGCGGCAGGCTGTCAAGGGCGCAGGAGCTAACGAGCTAGTGGAAGATCACAAAGTCGATGAAGAGCTCGATTACGAGGATGGCGCCGAGGATGTCGAGTACGAGGAAATTGACTAGATTGGCAGCCACGCCAGACCACAGCCACTTGTTCAGCTGGAACAGTACCTCCAAATAGCCGATTCCATAGAAGAATTCCGCATGAGCAGTGGCTGAGCGAGACTGTGTTATCACCGTAGCAATCATTTTTCCAGCGGCAATCATGGCTGCGCTAACAGAAACGGGTGGAAAGAGCAGTAGTTCGCGGCAGATAGAAGAATACGCGGTGGAATAGCCTTGACCGGGCGAGAGTCTGCTGATAAAAACTTTGCTCCGTAGCTGGGAAAGCCCTGCTAACGGCCCCTTCGTCTAGCGGTCTAGGACATCGCCCTTTCACGGCGGTAACACGGGTTCGA
>JAGQPR010000061.1 GCA_020426625.1 Planctomycetales bacterium | reverse complement strand
CGTGCCTACTTCGCCGATTTCACTTGCATCTTGCGCTTGGGGAATTTCGTCGCCCGGTGTAGGTTCGGTTTCGTCCCCAGAGCCCGCAGGCGCTTCTGTAGTCTCTGTGTCCGTTTGTGAGGAGCCAAGCGCGCCCAAAGTGGAGAGTCGCGCATTCACGCTATTCATCGCCGACACCGCATCGGCGAGCAGCTGTTGTGCTGTTTGAAAGCGGGTAAAATTCTCATTCTCGGCAGTTGCGTTTTTATCATTCGCATCAGTGGTCGTCGCGTTGGCATTGCTTTCTGTCGCAGCAATTTGCTGCATTTCCATCTCGAACAATTTCTTCAAGCGATCGGCCCGCACGAGATTCTTCCGTTGCAATTCGGCTAGCTCGTCCGACGACTGCCCTACCGACATTGCCGATTCACTAGCCGAGCGTGTCGCTGAATCATTGTCAGTTGCAGTGCCAGTTTCATCCTTGGATTGGTTCGCTACAGTTAGGCTAGCTTTGACAGTCAACTCGTCCGCGTAGATCAACTCGATCAATCGACGAAAATCGAAGAAGAGCTCAGCTGCATTGGATAGATTGGCTATCGCCTGGCCCTGTAAATTGCTGGCTTCCGTCAGATCCGACTGGCTAATCCGTTCGCTAGCCAATTGGAATTGGGAACCAGCGTCGCTGATTAATGGCAGTGCTAAACGAATGCTGTCAAACAACATGGCTTGGGCTTCGTCTTCTCCTGTGGTGTTGTCCGCAGAGGAGTCATTTTCCACGTCAACCTGGGTTTGGTCCAAGCCATTTTTCTCCAACTGCGACTGAGAATTCGAATCAACCGCAAACGAAAACATCGCATGCAATTCTTGCGAGCGTTCGGTAATCGATTGCTGGCTTTGTTCCAGGTACTCATTGGTCAGCCAGGCGGGAGCCAGGGGCAAGCGGCTCGGTGGCGAGTCTTGTATCTGATCAGCAGGACCAGAATTTGGTTGAGGATCTGCGCTATTTTTTAGCTGAGTGAGACCTGCCAATTCGATCGCATCACCAGCAATTGAAGACAGTATCTCGACTGGATTTCGCAATTGATCGCGTCCGCGTCGAACATCGTTCAACGCGGTTGACCACCTGAGGAATGCGCGCTGGCCCTCCAGCCGACGAGTGAAGCTTCGGGCTTTTTGCATCCATTCTAAACTCCGTTCGACATACGATAGCGCGTTGTTCA
Source organism: Planctomycetales bacterium (assembly GCA_020426625.1). Taxonomy (GTDB): domain Bacteria; phylum Planctomycetota; class Planctomycetia; order Pirellulales; family Pirellulaceae; genus Aureliella. The sequence continues at coordinate 23,649 of JAGQPR010000061.1, read as the reverse complement.
GCTGTGCGATGCGCATGCGATCGGGCGGCTGTAATTCTTCCTCCGGCTTGGCCTGCAACGCATCCAGTTCTTGGCGCCCGCTTTCGGCCAGTTGCTCCAGATCAGAGATTAGTCCCCGCTGGCTGATACCTTGATTGCGAAACTCCTTCCGCCTCAAATCGTCATCGACAGCTGCTTCGTCACCGTACTTAGCAACAATTGCTTGCAACTGACTTTGGTGTTCGCGCAGCTGATTCAACAAGGCGTCCAGTCGCTGCGCCAGATCCCCGTCCTCCTTTTGTCGCAGACTGTCTGCCAACTCCAGAATGCGGCGAGCGGTGATTTCCAAGTTGTGCCTTGCCTCAGTGCTTTCTGGTCGAATACGAACCGCCTCGCGAAACCGTCCTGCGGCCAACTGCAGATGTTTCAGCGCCTCAGCAGGCTGTTCCTCCAACAACGAATCGGCCTTGGCAACTTCCACCCAACCCAAGTTGTAGGTCGCACGGTATCGCAGTTCTCCATCGACTCCAGCCCGGTTGCGAACCGATGTAAGCAGCGTTTCGGCTCGTTCCAAGTCCTTGGGAACAAAAGCAATCGCATAGTTGTATAACTCCCGAGGTGGCAATTCAATTTCTTCAGGTTGTTTGCCGCCAGCTGAGGTGTTTCCCACTACTTCTTCACTAGTGATTGCATCTGCGCGGGATGCACTGTCTGCCGCGGCTGGGTCCAAATTGAGAGCGGCGTCGTCATCGACTGTCGAGGCATCGGGCTGTTCGGCAGTCAAAGCGTTCTGCGCGACCGCAGCAGCTGGCGTCAGCAAGACAGCAGCTAAAACTGCCGTGGCTCTGGTTAGTTTGCGTCCGGAGATTGATGCTGTGTTAGCCAGTCGACGTCCGGGGGCGGCTGACAAGCTAAAGTTAGTAGAATTTAACAGTGAAGCGATCCACAATGCCAACCCAGCGAGCACACACCATTGAAAGGCTTCGTTGCGCACGATGCGTTCCTCGGCGGACATTGTTCCCTTGAGCATAGTCGCAACATGGGCCTGGTAGATGGATTCAAGGTCTAAAGCGCCAGTTCCGGCAGGAATGTAAGCACCCTCGGTTTCCAAGGCAATCTCTCGTAACATCTCGCCATCCAGTCGCGTAATCACCGCGTCGCCATTTCGGTCAGTCACATAATCGCGTGATCCCGTGCGTGGATCGGTGTACTGGATCTTGCTACCAGCTTCATCGCCAAATCCGATAGAGACAATCCGCACACCTTTTTCTTTGGCGGCCTTGGCAGCATCCAGTGGAATCGAGTCGTGATCTTCCCCATCTGTGATCAGCAGAATCAAGCGGTTGATATCGCCCGTTTCCCGAAAGCCATCGACCGCTTTCTGTAGGGCCTCGCCGATGCGCGTCCCGCCCAGTCCAATGGACTCTGGCGAAGTCTCTTCCAAGATCAACCGCAAAAAGCCAAAGTCGGTAGTCATTGGACACAGAACAGATGCCTTGCCCGCGAAGGCCAGCAAGCCAACTTGCTGGCCTTCGTCCAAGAGACCGAGTAGAGCCTCAATTTCCGCTTTGGCACGATCCAATCGATTGGGCACCACATCTTCCGCAAGCATCGATTTGCTAACGTCCAAGCATATCATGATCTGCGATTCAACGCGCGTTTCGGCCTGGACGGCTCTACCCCACTGGGGGCGCATGATGGCGAATACTAGACACAGTAGTGCACCAGTGAAGAGAGCCACTGCCACCAATCTCCGCCCCAACGAAACTCGACGTATTAAACGGATTTGCATGTGCGATGATAATAGCCGATTCAATGCGGACTGCCCGCGCAATTCGAGCATCACTAACATTATCGCGAACGCGGCAACGGCCCAGATCAAATGAATCCATTGCGGATTGACAAACCGGAAACCATTCATGGCAACCTCCGGAATATCGTGCTACCGGCAAGCGTGGCGACGCTCATCAGGCCCATGGAAATGGCTACGATGTATGGGAAATGTTCCGTGTAGCGAAGGTAACGAACTTCGGTGACTTCTGTACGTTCCAACTGATCGATTTCCTGATAGATCTCTGCTAACGACTCGCGGTTCTCGGCACGGAAATACTTGCCTCCCGTTGTGTTGGCGATTTCCTCAAGCGTCTTTTCATCGATTTCTACCTGAGTAGCTGCCAATTGCGTACCGCCAAAAATGCCAGCCACCGGCATGTACGCGATTCCATTGGTGCCAGCGCCGATGCAATAGACTTTGACGTCAAACTGCGCGGCCAGTTCAGCAGATTGTTCAGGAGTAATCACCCCTGCATTACTTACTCCGTCAGTTAGCAGAATCGCTACTCGCGATTTGGCTTGGCTACGTCGCAACCGCTCAACGGCCAGCCCAAGTCCATCTCCGAGTGCCGTCCCATCCTCGGATCGCTGATTTACGATCTGCAGGTCTTTGACAATATTGCCCAGATTGCCATGATCGAGAGTAAGCGGACAAATGCTATCGGCAAATCCAGCAAACGTCACCAGTCCAATCAGGTCATCGGGTCGACCGGCGCCAACGCCCGACTCGCCACCGAAAACGAAATCAAGAAACACATCTTTCACCACCTCCAAGCGATTGATCGAGCGATCGTCTTCGACCAAGTCACGAGCGTTCATGCTTGAGGACAGGTCCACGACCATCATGATAGCGATGCCGTCATGGGAGACGCGAGTTTCATGTTGTGGCGTTCTAGGCCTGGCAAGTGCGACGATCAGTGCTGAAGCAGCCAGAGAGAGCAATAGCGCTGGCAGCGCAGACAATCGTTGCTTGAGGGACACTGGCGTGTGTGCTACCAACGATAACGACGAGTACGCCAGAGACGATTTGGACCGCCTGGTTTGAAGATAGACTAGCGGAACGAGTAGCAGCAAGATCAAGAACCAAGGGTCGCGAAATTCCCATTCAAACATGAGTTGTCCCCCCTGCTTGCTTGTTAGCGTTGGGAACAACTATTTGCTCGCTAGAGACATCAACATCGGGTGCGTTTTCACGGGTCTCTTCCAGAAAACGAATTGCCAAATCACTCGAGCGGCGCACGTCATCACGCGAAGCCTGCACGCCTGCAAACTTGACAACGTCGGCTTGCTTGAGAAACTCGCCGAGTAGCGTCTGATGATCGTTCGATAGTTCACTGCCTGCGGCGGCCAGTTGCAAGAATTCGTCTGTCGTTAGATCCGGGGCACGAACTTCGAAGCGATGCTCCAAGTACTTGCGAATCACTGCGGATATCTCCACGAAAAACCGCTCGATCGACAGCGCGGGCGTGGGTGAATCCTGGTCCTTGAGCAGTCGATCAATTTGTGTTCGCGCGAATTCGTAGGCGTTCCTTCGCTGGCTCGACTTCCGCCAGTATCCCATACTGGCCAAGCAGACCGCGATTGCGATCAGCACTATGGCGAACAACCAATACAACAGATTGCGAGAGGCTGTTTCCGATTGGATTTCCAGTTTGCCGAGCAAGGGCTTTAACTGCCCAGACACGTCCTTGGGTAAGACAGATTGAACCGTGAAGTCAATTCGATCGGTGAAGATCTCGTATGCATCAAAATCCTCCGGAGTCGTTTTCTGCCCAGGGCGATTGTCTACAAATTCTACGAGAACTGGTGGAATGGATTGCGGCCCGGAGTACATCGGCTGCAGCGTATATTTTTGCGTTTCAATCGTTCGTCCATTAGCCAGGATCTCTTTGCTCGGCACGAAATCTGCGATCGTATAGCGTTGAAAATTCTCCTGGAATTCAGGCATTAGCAACTCGACGCCCGCGTCCGCCTCGACACGAATTTGGAAAACGACTTCGTCGCCGATCAGTGGTTCAGCGGGAGTCAGTGAGGCGGTCACCGTTACCGGTCCAACCGTATTGGCATGGCTAAGCGTTTCACCTCGAGCTGTAGCTGGGCTACTCGAAAGCGCGAGCCAGACTGCCAACCACAGGGTACACCTACGGAGCGTTCGTAAACGTGCGAGGCCCGCTTGCAACGGCTGGACATCATGGCGAAAGCGTTGACACCAGAGGCTCCTGCAACCTGCCAGCCTATTACGGTCTTGCCCTTCATCCGTGAACTGGGACGAGTTGATCGCGTGCGTATCCATCACCTTCGCCTCCGTTCGCGCATGCGGAAGAAACGTGCGATGGGGTCTACGATCGAGCCAGCGGCGTCGATGTGAATGAAATCGATTTTTGCGCCTCGCAATTCACGGCGCAGCTTGTCGACGCGGCGCTGCGATTGTTCGCGAATCGCCCGGCGAACTGCGGCTGAGCCGGTATCGCAGCTCATCATCTTGCCGGTTTCTGGGTCGAGCAAACTAACGATGCCAACATTCGGTAATTCGAACTCGCGTGGATCCGTGATGAGGACGGCGATGACGTCATGTTTCTTGGCCGCCATCTGCAGCGACTTGAGGTATTCTTCGTCAAAGAAATCGCTAATGACAAAGCATACTGCCTTGCGTTTAGTGACCGACAGTAAGAACTCAACCGCGCCAGCGATGTTGGTAGACTGACGCCCGGAGCGGAACCATGCACGGCGACCAAAAGAAGGTAGCCATCTCCTGGGGAGCCGGGAAGCAATCGGTTTGTCACGAATCCTAGACTCATGCGTAAGAACTTCGCGGACCACGCGCAGGGCGTGCTTCTGCCCCTTGCGGGCAGGGATGTATTGTTCGATGCCGCCATGAAACAGTGTTAAACCGACTTTGTCGTCGTTGAACGTAGCGGAGAACGCAAGCAGTGCGCACAATTCTGCCGCGGCTTCGCGCTTTGATTTTGAAGCTGATCCAAAATCTTGGGAAGCGGAAATATCTGCCAGCAGCATCAATGTCAACTGTCGCTCTTCCACGTAGCGTTTGACAAAGGGTTCCCCCATCCGCGCGGTCACATTCCAATCGATTGACCGCACCTCGTCACCGGGAATGTAGGGACGTACTTCATCGAATTCAATTCCACGTCCTTTGAAGACGGACGAGTACTGTCCGGCCAACACATCAGCAACTTGCCGGCCGGTGCGAACTTGAATTTCGCGTACGCGTTGTATGATCTCTCGCGCTAACATCGGTGTCGTTTAGCGTGTTAGGGTACCGGCACATTGTCAAGAATCTTGCGCACGACATCATCATGCGACTTACCTTCCGCTTCAGCTTCGTACGTAAGAATTACGCGATGCCTTAGTATTTCCGGTGCAACGCTCTTGACGTCATGCGGAGTCACATAGCTGCGACTTTGCAAGAAGGCGTGCGCCTTGGCGGCCTTCATCAAGTTGATGGAAGCGCGTGGGCTAGCACCGGTTTCAATCATCCCATCCATGTCGGCAATCCCATATTCGCTGGGATTGCGGGTGGCCCGTGCCACATCTACCAGATAGTCACGCACCTTTTCATCGATCCAAATGCGCTCGACCGCTGAGCGGGCATTCAAGATATCTTCGGGCGAAGCCACCTTGCGCACTTCGGGAATGGGTTGACCGCTCGCCATGCGGTCGACCACTTTGCGTTCTTCCTCCTTAGATGGATAGCCCACGACCACCTTGAGCATAAACCTGTCTACTTGAGCTTCAGGAAGCGGATAAGTTCCCTCCTGTTCGATCGGGTTCTGCGTGGCTAGCACCAAGAAAGGTTCTTCCAATTTGAACGTTTCACTTCCGATGGTGCCCTGACGTTCTTGCATGGCCTCTAGCAGGGCAGCTTGGACCTTGGCAGGGGCACGGTTGATTTCATCAGCCAAAACCAGATTGGAAAAAATGGGCCCCTTGCGAACGAAATAACTGGCTTCCTTGGGGTTGAAAATCTCGGTGCCAATCACGTCCGCAGGCAACATGTCCGGCGTAAACTGAATCCGGGAAAAGCCTGTATCAATAGCCTTGGCCAAACTCTGTATCGTCAGTGTTTTTGCCAGTCCCGGCAGTCCCTCAAGCAGGACGTGGCCGCCGGTGAGTAATCCGATCAACAGGCGAGACAGCATATGATCCTGCCCAACCAAAACCCGCCCCACTTCGTCTTTCAAGTTGGAACAGAGTTGGGCGTGCTGGCGTATTTGATCGTCCAATTGCTGTGCCGACATAGGAAAACCAGCTCTCCTGAAACAGGTAAAATTGCATGTGGAAACGTCGCAGTTTTCTACGCAATGAACCACGACGTTGTTCATTTTAAGCAAGTCTGATTATCTTGACAGGCGGTCAAAGGCAAGTCTCCCTTTCCAAGCCAACTGCCTGCCAAGCCGAGCATGAATTTCTCAGCTGCCTGCCCCGTTGACAGCTGCCGAAGTCACTCTTTGCCCAGTACAAAATGGGCTTTCGCGATATGGCCCGCTTGACCAGAGGACACAACCAGACGTGACTTGCATGAGGCCAGCGGGTGAAATGTTGCCACTTCTCAAGAACTCAGGGGCGTTTCCAACGGACGTTGCAATCGCTTTCACTGCCAGAATCGTCAGCCTCATCAATCTGCGCACAGAAGCCCTCTCTTTCCCTGTTCGATCAATTTGACGGATCGCATTAGTGGTTTAGGTTTCATTGTCCCGAGATCTCGTCACACGCAAACCGTGCTGACAGCCAACTGTGTTGTCAGTGCGCCGAGGATGCCAGCGAAGCCATGAGCCAATCTCCATTGCCGACCGATATTGCCCTGCTCAATGATCTGAGCCAACGAGACGTCGAATGCCAACCAGATTGCGACCTTGCAGTTGACGTAGGCGAGCGCGTCGAAGAACAGCTGGGACGGGTGTTGGACTTGTTAGCTGTCGAACGGGAGGCCCCATCGGACGCCACTTGCGACGCGCCGCGGCAGGCGAGCGCAAAGCCAACTTCTGAGAAGGATCTGCAAAATCTGGAGCTGAGCATCGTGATGCCCTGCCTGGACGAGGCAGACACAGTAGGCACATGCGTGATCAAAGCGATGTTCGCCCTGGAAAAAATGGGCATTTCAGGTGAAGTTATCGTGGCGGACAATGGCAGTCGCGACGACTCAGTCAAAATCGCCGAAGAATTGGGCGCACGCGTGGTCCATGTTTCAGCCAAAGGATACGGAGCTGCGTTGATGGGTGGAATTGAAGCCGCCCGTGGTCGCTTCATTCTGATGGGCGATGCCGACGACAGCTACGATTTTAGCCAGGCGCATCGATTCTACGAGAAACTATGTGACGGGGCCGACTTGGTGCAAGGATGCCGATTGCCCAGTGGCGGTGGTCGAGTCATGCCCAATGCGATGCCTCTACTGCACCAATATGGCAATCCAGCTCTGACGTGGCTCGTTCAAAAGATGTTCCATGCACCCATCCACGACGTCTACTGTGGTATGCGCGGCTTCACCAAGGAATTGTACGATAGTCTTAACCAGCGTTGCACCGGCATGGAATTCGCCACAGAGATGATCATCAAGAGCACGCTCTTCAAAGCCAAGATCGCCGAAGTGCCCATTACGCTCCATCCCGATGGTCGGAAAGCGCACCGTCCGCACTTGAGGACATTCCGAGACGGCTGGCGAACACTCAGGTTCTTTCTATTGCAAAGTCCTCGATGGACATTTTTGGCTCCCGGGGTAGCGCTGGCTGGATTGGGATTGTCAGGCTACGCATTGGTACTCACCAGAGCGAGCATCGGCGGGGTGGTCTTTGAGGCCCACACTTTGCTAGTGGCAACACTGGCTCTGTTGATGGCGACGCAATTGGGGACGTTCGCCTTATTGGCCAAGACCTTTGCTGCCGCTGAGGGAATCCTACCCGCAGACGCTCGCGTCGAGCGATTTGTAAATCGCTGCACCTTAGAACGCACTCTGTGGACCTCTGCGGCCTTGATCGCAGTGGGAGTCAGTGTAGTTGCTTGGCAGGCTGCTGGCTGGGCTGCAGGTGGGTTTGGCAACCTGGACTACGCTCAAACGATGCGCTGGAGCATACCTGCAGTGGGAGCCATTGCATTGGGCACTCAATGCGCCTTCAGCAGTTTCTTGATGAGCGTTTTACGAATGGCCCGGCGTTGAAGCGATTGGTCTCACGAAATCAGCTTGCAACCCATGTTCACGTAGGCGCTCACAGACCATTTCGCTCCTGGCACAGAAACCATGATATCGTCTGCACAAGTGTTCGATTCGACCGCCGCTGATTACGAGGCCCAGTTGGATCGCGGTATCTCGCTCAGCGGAGAGGGGGCTGAATATTTTGTAAACGGACGCATTGCAGCTCTGAGCGGTTTCTTACGTGAAGGCGAGTATGGGGAAACCCAGCGCGTGCTTGATTTTGGCTGCGGAGTTGGGAACGCCTGTGGTGAGCTACGCCAACAACTTGGCGCCCGAATGGTGGCTGGCGTGGACTGTTCAGAAGAATCGCTGAATATCGCTCGACAACGATGGGGAAGCAACGATTATCGATGGCTCGTTGACTGCGCGCAGCTGGAACCTCAAAGCGTGGATGTCGCTTACACTTCGGGAGTATTTCACCACATTCCACCGCATCTTCGTCAAGTGGAGCTGGAGAAAATCCATACGGCTCTCCGACCGGGAGGTCTTTTGGCTCTGTTCGAGAACAATCCTTGGAATCCAGGGACGCGATGGGTCATGTCGCGCATTGCCTTCGATCGAGAGGCGATCTGCTTATCATTACTGGAATCGCGACGACGCATGAAAGCAGTGGGATTTGAGTTGCTTTCCACCTGGTCTATGTTCTATTTTCCGCATTGCCTGAGGCTGTTGCGTCCGCTGGAAAAATGGATGTCGACAGTTCCACTCGGCGCACAGTATGTTTGCATAGGACGGAAGAGCCCATGACCGTGGCTGGAAACCGTCGCATAACTCGGACTTGGCGTTGGCCAGTCTGGATAGCCCTAGTGGGATTGCTCGCTTTCGGAACGGCGGCGGCAGTCTCCTGGCGCTGCCCTTTTGTGCCACGAATTCATGATGAGTTTAGCCAGTTGCTGTCAGCCGATACGCTGTTGCACGGGCGAATGGCCAATCCGCGTCCCGAGGTTTGGCAACCGCTGCAGAGCTTTCACATCATCATGAATCCGTCCTATGCGTCCAAGTACCCCCTTGGCCCCGGACTCTTGATTGCTGCTGGCATCTTCTTGCTCGGATCACCTGTGTCCGGCTGCTGGTTTGCTGCATGCATATGTTCCAGCAGCATTTGCTGGATGTTGGCAGGTGTCACCAACCGACGATGGGCCATTTTCGGTGGATTACTTGTTGCCGTTCATCCAGCCATGCAAACCAGCTGGTCAGCGACGTTGATGAGTGGTTGGCTGACAGCCGCTGCCAGCGCTCTCGTATTGGGCGCCCTTTTGCGACTTAGACGACGTTTCAGTCCAATCGCATCAGTCGTATTGGGAATGGGCGTAGCGATGCTGGCACTGACGCGTCCCTATGAGGGGTTAGTGTATACCATCGTCAGCGCTGGCATACTATGGTGCATCTGGCATCGAAAGCCGTTGGCCCGGAGGATGATAGATTCCGTCAGGATCAGCTGCCTAGCGATCGTACCAGTCGGCTGCGCATTGGCTATAACGCTTCTGCAGAACCAGGCAACAACGGGTCACTGGACGCGCATGCCTTATCAAGTTCACGAGCAAACATACGGCGTCGCGCCACTATTCATCTTTCAGCACCAGCGCAATCCCAGCATGTCGCCTGAGGAAGTGCCGGGAACTTTACGCGATTACCACTACGGCTGGTCCTTGGAAAGCTACACGGCTCGAGCGGGTTTCACAGGCTGGCTGCTAGGTATCACTCAGTCGCTATACCATATCGTTAGCTTCTGGGGACTTTCATGCAGTTTGTTGCCATTGGCGGCAAGGCCCTGGAGTTCTCGTTTTCGATTGTTGCAACTACTTTTCTTGGCCATTGTCATTCAAATCATGGCATCCAGCCTAGTCTGTTGGGTGTTCCCGCACTATCTAGCTCCCATACTCCCCTGGCTTGTCGTATTGTCGGTAATTGGTCTGAAACACACTTTGCACAGCTGGAAGAAGTCCACTGTTAGGAAGTCGAGCAGTAGCTCACCAAAGCGCGAGCGTGGCATTCAGGCAATCGGTGACCTTGGCCCCATTGCAGTGCGCATTGCTAACGCGCGGCCAAGGGCTTTGTGGCGCCAGAGTCCGCTGGTTTGCGGCTTGCTCATGTGGCAACTTGCGTTCCTTTCCTACGCTGCTTACCGCCTGCCTTTTCGCGGAAATCGTGAATGGGCAATCCGTCGCCATCAAATGGAGCGGCAGCTGTTGGCCATGCCCGGTCAGCACTTAGTCTTAGTGCATTACCTGCCGGACCATTCATTTCATGAAGAGTGGGTATACAACCGAGCTGCACCGGCGGAGGCGGCCGTGCTGTGGGCTCACGGAGAACGCGAAGAATGGAATCAGCAGTTAATCTCTATGTATGGTCAAACGCACCAAATTTGGCACGCGTATGTTGGGCAGAGAGGCCCAAAACTGATCGCCGAAGATCGACTCCAATCGCACTTCATCACAGCGCCAACTCAAGCCTCCCCGAATAATGCCAGCCTCTGATGTCTCGTACGGTCAGTTATCATACAGGTCGCGTCCAGCTTTAATGCTTTGGCAAAGCAGGCATAGTTGCGTACGCCTCATTCTTTACCGAGCAAAAAAAACATGCATCATTGCCGTCACCTCACGGCACAACAGAACGCAGTGGACGCATCTTACAGCATCCGCTAGGTCAGGCCACTTCAATCCCCTCCTGATTCGATGGTGAAGTTCTTTTCGCTGCCAGCTGCATCGAAACTCGGTTCCGATTAGACTGCACATTGCAGGAGTGTGTTCCTGCCGTTGCTTGGACCAGTCTGCGAATTCTCTTTGGCATCAAAGCAGTGCGGCAAGCCCTTGGGCCCCAGACGCGACATGCCAAGTGCGACAGCTGGTTGCCAGTTGAGCTTCATGTATTTTGCCGCGGTTTCAGGAGACCCTGCATTGATCCCCAAGTCCTTGAGTGCACTGATCTCACTTGCCGGGCGGCAACAGCTCACATTGGCCTGTTTGTTGGGTTCAGTGATTGCCTTGTTCGTTCCACTGTTGTCATTCATCTTGGGAAGTATCGTGGAATGCCTGATTCGTGGGGAGGGCCATGCTGGCGAGCAACAGTCTGTCTCTTGGATTCTCCCCAATCTCCATGAATACTTACCAAACAAACTATCTATATTGGGACAAGTTTCAGTACTCTTGGGAGCCGAACTGCTGCTTCTGTTCACGGTGGCGGTACTGCTCTATTTTTTTTATCGCAGCATTCAGCAAGCGGCAATATTGTTCGAGGTTGAATTGATCAAAACGCTGCGTCGGCAGGCAAAAGTGTTGGCCACTGCCAGAACCTTGGCAGCACAAGAGACCGCGCTCACCGATTGTTTGGAGTATCATCTACCACGAGTTCGCCTGTGTGCCAGTCGCTGGTGGAAGACCTATCCTCGACACCTTGTGCAAATAATCGCATGTGTCTTGCTCGGCGTCTTGATTCAACCCATGCTGGGACTGCTGACAATGTTAGCAGCTGCCTTTGTGGCAATGGTCTACCGTTTTCTCGATCGCATGCGGCGGACTTCTCTACCAGTCGTTCGCGAACGTGCCGCCCAACAGCGCACTGAGCTGACAGCCCTTTGTTTGGAAGGGCCTTTGTTGGAGTCAGTCCACGACGAATCTGCGGTGGATCATCGATTCAATGAGGAATTGGCCCATTATCAGCGCGATGCTACGAAAAGTTTGACAAGTTCCGCTTGGAAATCCCCTTGTTTGATCGTGATTGCCAGTGGTCTGGCAGTACTATTCCTTTTTGTGGCCTCGGTGCAAATCCTGGGAGAAGAAAGCCAATTCTCCGTCGCAGGCGCACTCACGTTCTCCTTATGTTTTTTGGGAGCTGCTGCCAGCGCGTATCGACTCCAGGCGTCATTCCGCGAATTGCAAACCATCGGAACCGCCTCGGGTGAATTAGAACGCTTTCTGGCGCTGCAGGCGCCAATTGTTACCGGCCAGAATCTGAAGGCGATGCAACGAGTCTCCACTAGCGCACAATTGGATCACGTCACTTTGCAGGACAGCCACGGGCGCAAACTACTGGAGAATGTTTCGGCGACTTTTAAACCGGGCATGCTGATCGGTGTGGTAGCCAGTCAACGCATCCAGGCCAGAGCATTGGTTGAGTTGTTGATGGGGTTTGGCCGTCCTGTCAGCGGTCGTTTGCTGTTCGATGGCGAGCTGGTTACGGACATCACCCCTGAAAGCATCGCGCACTGTGCGCATTGGGTCGCCGCGGATGGTTCGATTGTTACCGCCACCGTACAGGACAACCTTCTTTCGGCCAACGGTGCCCAGCAGGGTGACCTTCACGAAGCGATCGCCAAGGCAAACTTGACGGAGACTCTGCAGAAGTTACCCGACGGACTGTCCACTCTAATTACTCCCGGCGACGACCGGCTGCGGGCCGATGCCGCCTTTCGAATTGGCCTGGCACGGGCCGCGATGACCTCGGCATCGATTATTGTGATTGACGAGCCAGCCAAGCACTTCGAATTGGAAACCGAGAAACGTACCTTGGACGCGATCCGCGGACTAGTCCACCACTCAAAAATTACGGTCGTTCTTCCTCAACGACTATCAACATTGCGGAATTGCGAAGTTGTGGTGATGTTGCACGATCACAAAGTGGCTGATTGTGGAACTCATGCAGACCTTTTGCAGCGCAATGAACTATACCGGCACGTCAACTACTTGAGATTTAATCCGTTTCGCAGTTTGCCAGATTGAAATGTCAGCCTGAAACGAGAATTTGTTGGTCGCCAGCGAGCACTCGCGAGGTAGTGAACACGCACTACAAGACCGATTGTAACTACTGCATGGCTTGAGCCACTTGCCGGGCTGCGTCACACAGCGATTGAGCTTCGCTCGTAGTAGGCGCTTCAGCAATGAAACGAACGATGGGCTCAGTGTTGCTGCCCCTGACCAGCAGCCAGCGATCACCCCAGTCCAGCTTCAAGCCATCAGGTTCCGAGGCTTGGGCGCCAGGCATCCCGACGGTTAACGCGTCGAAAAGTCCAGGCAGGCAATTGGTCGAAATGGTCATCTTATCCTTGGCCATCGCTAAAGGAGGCAGAGAGGCCACCAATTCACTGACGGAAAGACCAGAGGTCGTCAACAAATCGAGAATTCGAGCCATCCCCACAAAACTGTCGCGGACCAAGCCAACACGTGGATCGATGGGACCACCATTGCCTTCGCCACCAAACACTGCATTCTCGGCAATCATTAAGTCCGCGACATTGGCTTCACCGACAGCCGATTGCTTGAGTGAACAACCAAACCGATCGGCAAGGATCCTGGACAGGCTGCTGGTAGCGCAATTGGTGACAATGGTGCTTCGATGATTTCCTACTTGCCCCTTGGAGGCTGTCGCTGGCAGCGCTTGGAGCAAACACAAAGCCAGCGTTAGCTCTTCACCAATGAAGACACCGTGCTGATCAATCACTGCCAGTCGATCCGCGTCAGGATCCTGGCAAAAACCGACGTCGAATTCGCCGCTGGCAATTACGGAACAAACCGACGTCAGATTCTCGGCAATGGGCTCAGGCGTATGAGCAAATTTGCCGTTGGGCAGGTCACCGAGCAAGGTGACGTCACAACCCAAGTCTTCCAGCAGACGACTGCCCAACAGGCTGCCCGCGCCGTGATTGCTATCCAGTAGTACCCGCAGTTTTCTTTGGCGAATGCCTTCGACATCAACGGTTGCCAAAACACGAGCAAGATGTGCGGCGTGAGGGTCATTGCACTGAGTGATCTGCCCCAGGTCATCCACGGACACCCAGCCAGCGCGATTCTCAGCATAAGCAGCCAATACCGCCTCGCCTTTGGCTTTGGTCAGCACTCGTCCATCCGGTCCGAAAAGTTTGATGCCATTATATTGACGCGGATTGTGACTGGCAGAAATCTGTACTCCTGCTACAGCCGCATGTTCCTTGACTTCGATACCTACGGTCGGAGTCGCCGCAACGCCCAGGTCGATCGCGTTCAATCCATTCGCGGCCAAGGTAGCCAAAATAACCTGGGTCAACATCGCGCCACTCTCGCGGCCATCGCGAGCTACAACTACGGAACCCTTCGGCAAGGTTGTCGCCAGGGCGGCCACATATCTCGCCGCCACAACGGGTGTTAGCTGATCGCCGATCGTGCCGCGCAGGCCACTGACACTGATGATAGGTTCGCTCATTGCATTCTCCGAATTGTCGGGCTGATACTGGTTGTGTAAGGGGAGTCGGCGCGGCGCTGACTACAGACAAGCGCCAACGCACAAGTTTTGAAAGCTACATGCGGTGTTGTTCAGCGAGAAGTGTCCTTGAATCCCGTTTTTCCAGTAGTACTGCCGGATTGTCTAACATAGAATCTGCGGTTCTTAAACTTATTGGCGAAAATAACTTGGTCTAAGACGCTTCGTCGCGATGAGAGCGGGCTAAATCCGCCGAGTTGTTTTGCCCCTGATCATGTGCCTGCCAAGCTCTGCATAGGCGGACTTGCCGCCCGTCCGGGGGGCCGTTCGCACAATCAGCTAAAGCTACTCGTTTTATCTTAGGTTTTTCAAGCGATCATGAGCATAGAACAAGCCCTTTCGTCTGCCAAGTTGGCGGTATCCGATGGAAAGTTGACGAGTTCGGCGTATGAGAATCTCGCCTGCTGGCTTACTGAGAATCGTTACCAGGAATACCAGTCAGCAATAGTGCAGCACATCCATGAAGAAAAATGGCAGAAGCTGGATGACGTGTTTTGGACGGTTATTCCGTTTGGCACTGGGGGTCGCCGCGGGCGAATGTATCCGTTTGGCTCGAATGCCATTAACGAGCGCACGATCGGCGAGAGCGCTCAAGGTTTGGCCGACTATATACTGGCGCAACCCAGCGATGGACACCAACTGCGCTGCGCTATTGCCTACGACACGCGGCACCTTTCCAGAGAGTTCGCTGAACTGTGTGCGTCGATTATGGTGGCCAACGGCTTCGAAGTTTACTTTCTGGATCAGTACCGCGCGACGCCGCAACTGTCGTTCGCAGTTCGCGAAAAAAATTGTGATTGCGGGATTATGGTGACCGCCAGCCACAATCCCCCTAGTGACAATGCCGTTAAAGTCTATTGGTCGACGGGTGGGCAGATCTTACCGCCGCACGACAAGGCCATCATTGAAAGGGTTATGTCCGTCGACGAGATCAAACGAGTCGATTTTTCGGAGGCCTTGTCGGCTGGGAAAGTGATCATCTGCACCGAGGAGATTGACCGCGCCTATCTTGCCCAAGCAATCCAATTCGCATGGCCGGGATCACGCGACGCGAAAATTGTATTTTCGCCCTTGCACGGTGTTGGCGAATTCGCAGTAAGGCCCCTGCTCGAGCAGGCGGGATTCTCCAAGCTCGAGGTTTTTGGGCCTCATGCCGAACCGAGCGGAGATTTCCCTAACGTACCAGGACACGTTAGCAATCCTGAAAACAAAGCCGTTTTTGAAGATATTATTGTTTGGGCCAAGGGTTGCGGAGCTGACGTCATCCTGGCCACCGATCCAGACTGCGACCGATTAGGCGTTGCTGCGCCGGTGACTACCGACGCTAGTGGCCCCTGGGAAACGATCAACGGCAATCAAATCGGTGCCCTGCTTACTGATTTCGTCTGTATGAAGATGCAATCGCTGGGGCAGTTGACCGCCGATTCCTATATCGTCAAAACGCTGGTGACTTCCGAGTTGACTCGCCGAATTGCAGCCTCCTATGGCGTGCGCACCGAAGGCAATCTGCACGTTGGCTTCAAGTGGATTGCTGGCAAGATGGATGAAGTCGGGCCTGCTGGCTTTGTGTTTGGAACTGAGGAATCACACGGTTATCTGGTTGGCCAGTACTGCCGCGACAAAGACGGAGCGGTCGCCTGCTTGTTGATGGCAATGCTCATCGCACACTTGAAGTCACAAAACAAATCATTGCACCAACGCCTTGGCGAACTCTTGACAGAGCATGGTTATCATCTAGAGCATTTAGTCAATGTTCAGATGGAAGGCAGCGAGGGCATGGCTAACATGCGTAGATTGATGGAGGCGTTTCGCGTCTCGCCGCCCAAGCAACTGGGAGGCATTGAGGTTGCTGCGGTGCGCGACTTCAAGTCTCTCACGACGCTTCTTGCCGACGGATCGACTCAGTCGCTCGACTCACTTCAGGCGGACATGGTCATGCTCGATTTGGTGATCGAAGGCAATTACTTTGCTGTGCGCCCATCTGGCACTGAGCCCAAAGTGAAATTCTATATGTTCACCTATTTGCCAAGCGCAGATAGCCAAGATTTGGAAGCTGCCAAAGGAACGCTGATGGAGCGATTGGCTGCACTTGAGAAGGATATTCGTGATTTTGCATCCCAGTTTTCATGAAATTCCTTGCGAAGGATGCGCCGTTCATCGTAGCTGCCTGGTGGATTCGCGTGGATTTAAAATCACGCTATCGGGTCCAACGCCCGGACAGCTGCTGACCGTTGAGTGAGTGAAATTTTGAGATGCGAACGGAGTCTTGATCGCGAATTGAAGTCAAAGTCATTACCCCTTTGGCTCTCACTTGAGCGATGACGCGTTCGGAAAGTAGGTATTCTCCGCAAGGGTGCACTTCCGATTCCCCGTTTTGCTGAAAGATCCAGACCGGTAACCTCCTTATCTCCGTAACATCGCCGGGTGCCATTTGCCATTGCGCCTGAGTAAACGACTCTCCCAGAAGCAATGCGCACAAGTAGGAACCGTTACCCCACAACAATTGGCTGGCAAACGCAGCCTGGTTTTCATCAGCTGGTATCTCGTCAAAATCGAGAGTTTCCAACGGGTTCGTTTCCTGTCCATAGGGCAATCGCAGCAGGAATCGCGGCCACACTAACGCAATACTGGATGCCTCTGGTGATGCTTGCAACCCCGCCCACGCGTCACTCTCCTGCAACGCCGAGGGAGCGATTTCAGGGAACTCGCGATCGCCCGCAAAGCCAACCAGTTGGTCGTCGGCCGCCGTTAGCAAGGGAGCTCCAGCCGCGGAGGCGACAGCTCCCAAGAACGCCAGTAGTTTGTCGTGATGATCGCCCACAAGGAAATCTCCGACGATCAATGACCATGGATCTGAACCTTCGATCTCAATGGTTTGTTCTACCAGTATTCGGTGCAAGCCACTTTCAGCCACATTGGTACAGGTACTGTCCTGCAGCAGCTCCTGCTCGCTGACATCCAATATTGAGATTTGCAGCTGCGTGTTGGTTTCGAGACGATGCACTAGCAAGTGAAGCGCACGCCAGGTTGCTTCAAGCTTGCGAAACCTTGGATGTTGCAGCAACGCGCGCAGACCAACCCGGGTCGCCGAATCAACGCATCCCAACAATTCGGCTTGCCTCGGGTTAGCATCGGGCAGACAGTAGGGCAGCGCAATCTCTCGAACAAGTTGTGTCCACTGATCGTCGGTGTCCGCAGGTTGAATAGGATCATCGAGCATTTGATCCAGCAAGCTACCTGTACCCGAAGGAGGTGGAGCAACTGGTGCGGGCTCTTCCTTGGCGGAAACTGGTGCCGGTCCCTCATGTTCCTGTGACTGAATGGGAGCACCACTCCAAGATAAAACCTCTTGGGCCGCTTCGCGATAAGTGCCGTCGTCCAAGAGTCTGTCGCGGAGGGAACTCAAGCATGAAAAAAAATCACACTGGGAAAGCAATTGGTCGGGGTGAAAGTCGTCAATCTCTCGAAATCGAAGCGCAGCAGGGTGCTCCTGACTGGCGAATTGTAAGTCATTCAAGCCAACTTCTAACTGTTGCATGACGCGATCGAAATTGTCTCGATCGATTCGAATTGGCCGTCGGCGCGCTAACGGAGTCGTCTTTCGCTGGTTGACTTGTCCGCAAAAGTCTCCCAGAACGAGAATTTTGAAAGGTGTATCGTCCTGAATCTGCATAACGCCCCCAGTTTGATGCTTGCTCAAAACTTATGTCAAGCTGTTTGATCGCCCTCGGTCTTCATCGCACCGATTCTATCGAGAACAAGTACCGACAAACGTTTTCGAAGAAGGTGCGTGAGTTTATCAAGTTAGGACGCGCGCAACCAGCACAGCCACCGTAGTTTGCACAACTACGACACTTTCTGAAGTCGGTGTGAATAGCCTAAACGTTGTAGGTGATGTTCAAATGTGCGGATTAGATTCACGCCAGTCCAGGGCGCTGGCAACAACAAAAATCTTCGCGAACAATAAGTTTCCCAGATCACTACAAGCGACTCGCTGCCAATGCACAACCGTGCAAATTCTGTCCGCCGATGACTCATCAACACCATGTGCGATGTAAGCTTGCTCGTTGTTTCAAACTCTAATGGACGAGGAGACCCATGAACATTCACAAGTTGAAACCACGTCGAGTGACCATTATCTATGCAGTACTCACCTGCTTATTTGCTCCAGCGGCAAAGAGCGTTGCACAGTGTGCCTGTGGACAACCAGCAGGTGGAATTGTCTGGGGCGACGCGATGATGTTGCCCCCAGGTGTCGCTGGACAGATTATCGAAGGCGACGCAATTTACCTAACAGTCAACGTGCCTGAAGCGGCCATCGTTCAGGTCAACGGCGATCCGACGATCAGCATCGGGCCAACCAGGTATTTTGTGGTGAAGAATCTCGATCCCGAACGAACGTACAAGTTCGAGATCGTGGTGGAAACGGCAAATCCCGCGGGTGTCCCAATGGAAGCCAGCGAAACGGTCAAGCTCAAACCAGGCAATACTGAAGTTGTCAGCATAACGCCGACGAAACGGAAAGTTGCCAAACCGGCTCAGCCTGCTGAAGCGTCCGAAACAGGAAATACTGCTCGGAGACTGCCAGCTCCCAGGGTCTTGCCAGTCACCATTGCCCGGTCTAGTTGATGCAAAGGAAGTCAATTGATCTCTTGATTTGCAACGTTGAATCTTCCGTCAATCTATTGGGTCAGCTATCGCAAGTAAGTGGATAGCAGATCTTGCAAACTGGGCAGTCAGCGCGATGTCTAAGGATCGCTGGACTGCCCAGTTCTTTTCGTTAGTAGACCTCTTCGTCCCTGTTTCTTTTTCGGGCCCCTCTTTTTTCAATGCCTCGCAGCTTATAAGGTGAGGCATACAAGAGACTTAAGTACCAACGCAAAGTTTTCTGATACTTGGACAACCGTGGCTAATGCCAATAGCGGCTATTTGCGTGGAAAAACTGCTGCGTGGATGCTTTGGAACTTATTGGCAACTTCTTAATGGCCAGGACAAGAGCATTGTTTTCTGAATCACCTAGTAAACTCCGCAAGTACCTAATCATGGCGGCCGTGTGCGTGCCGCTGGCATTCGCCACCGCCTGGTGGTTGCAACCTGGACCGCAAGCTACCACATCAGGCTTGACCAACGTTTATTTCTTGCCAGCTGAAACCTATATGGCTGGCGAGGTAGATTTTCTGAGGGACGAAAGCGGCAACGCCCGTATCGACAGCATCTTGCTTCCAGAACTTCCTCAACAGAACGTAGCGACCAGCGACTTCTTGTCAGCGGGATACCTCGGCGCTCAGACCTGCGCCGAATGCCATCAAGAGTATTTTGACAGCTTTGTGAAGACATCACATTTCAAAACCTCGGCAGAACCCAGCGACCAATCGATCTTAGGCGCATTCGATGATGCGCATCGAGTACTTACGACTGTCAGTGAGAATCTGCGATTTGAAATGCTGGATGGCGACGGAGAATTCTGGCAGCGACTACTGTACGACGACGGTCAGCAGACACATGGAGTTGAGTTTCAGTTCGGACTGGTCACTGGTTCCGGTAAAGTCGGTCAAACTTACCTGTACTGGCAAGAGTCTCTGCTCTATCAAATGCATGTCTCCTACTTGAGTGTGACCGACAGCTGGACCAACAGCCCTGGTTATCGCGACGGAACGGCTGATTTTGCCCGTCCAATTCCGGCCCTTTGCCTGGACTGTCACGCCACATATTTTGAGGAAGTCGCCGGCAACATCAATCAATTCCAGAGAGACAATTACGTCTTGGGTGTCACTTGCGAAAAGTGTCATGGACCCGGTCGAGAGCACGTGGCGTATCATCGCGACCATCCACAAGAGATGACTGCCCACGGAATTGTGAACCCAGCTGAGCTACCCACAGAACGGGCGATAGAGGTATGCCAGGTTTGTCATGGAGGTACACCGGTAGCGATGCTGCAGCCAGCGTTTTCTTTTCGACCGGGCGACCGACTCGACCATTTCTTCACGTTTTCGGAAAACATGCAAGCGACTGGTGTTCATTCGAACAGTCAGCTGCCTCGCTTGCGTCAGAGCAAGTGTTTTCAGCAGAGTCCCGATATGACTTGCACGACGTGCCATGCGCCTCACGAATTCGAACGAGGAGACTTACAACTATTTTCTCAGCGATGCCAAAATTGTCATGATTTGCCGGACTGTGGCAAATTTGGTGAGCTAGGGAACACCATCGCGGACAACTGCATCGACTGCCACATGCCATCGCGCGAACTTGAAGACATCAAGATCAGCTCGCAGGGTGCGGACCATGCACCGTTGATGCGCGACCACTTTATCAAGGTATGGCCGAGCACGACTGCGCATTAACCCATGTGGTGGGAAATAGCGAGAAGTGTCGAAGTTTGTATGTTTATACTGGCCCCAGTAGTTGTCCGCAGACTACTTTCGCACGTATGAACTCAATGACTCACCAGGGAAGTTGCCGCTTCCATGATATTCTGTTCTGTGGCCAAGCCTCGCGGGAATTCGCCCGTGATTTCGCCCTCACATAACACCAAAATGCGATCGCTAACGGTCAATAGCTCCGGTAACTCAGAACTGGTAACGATGATGGCCATGCCTTGTTCGGCCAACTGTTGCATCAACCGATAAAGTTCTGCTTTGGCGCCAATATCCACGCCGCGAGTTGGATCGTCCAACAGTAAGACATCGGGTTTGGTCAAGAGACATCTACCAATGATGCACTTCTGTTGGTTTCCACCACTGAGACTATTGATGGAAGCTTCCGCCCCGGCAGTCTTGATGGACAGGCTGCCAATCTGCTCATTGGCCGCGTCGTTTTCGCGTCGAGGCGACAGCACACCCTTGGTCGCTAACTCGCTAAGAGCGCAGATCGTGATGTTCGAACCGACTGACATGTGACTGAACAGACCAATTCGCTTGCGATCTTCGGTGACCATGGCGATCCCGGCCTGCATGGCGTCAGCCGGGTGAAGGAACTGCAGCGTGGCTCCATTCAAAACGATTTCGCCCTCTGGTGGGACTTGGCTTGCACCGAAAAGACACTCCAGCAACTCGGTTCTCCCCGCTCCCATCAACCCGGCAATACCCAGGATTTCTCCCCGATGCAATTCGAAGTTAATTGACCGTAGACGCCATGCCTTTGAGTGGCCTGGCCAGGCTAGCGACAGCCCCTTGACTGCCAGGACGGTGGGCTGCGATTCGCTTGAACTGGCGCGGTGTGTGGGCTCCAGCTCACGCCCAACCATCAAGTGCGCTATTTCTCGCGGCGAAGTATCGACACGATTGACAGTAGTGACGAACCTGCCGTCGCGCAATACCGTGATGCGGTCGGCAAGCCGAAAAACTTCATCCATCTTGTGTGAAATGTACAGTATCGTGACGCCTCGTGAGCGCAGTCTGTCGATCACTCCGTACAGTCGCGCAACCTCTGATTCGGTCAGCGCGCTGGTGGGTTCGTCCATGATCAAAATGGTCGCGTCCAATGACAGCGCTTTAGCGATTTCAATTAACTGTTGATCGCCAACTCGCAATGTTCCGGCGCGAATCGTCGGGGGGATAGGTGACTCCAGTTGAGTCAACAGTTCGGCAGCGCGACGATCCATTTCACGCTGATTCAGGACACCCATACGGTTGGTTAGTTCGCGGCCCAAGAAGATATTGGCAGCGACAGGCAACTGTTCAACCAGGTTCAGTTCCTGGTGGATAATACTAACGCCAGCATTCTCCGCTTCCCGCGTATCCGCGAATCGGCAGGGTTGCCCACTCAACACCAGTTGGCCTTCGTACTCATTGATGACTCCAGAAAGTATCTTCATCAATGTACTTTTGCCCGCTCCATTTTCACCCATGACTGCGTGGAGCTCGCCAGGCATGACATCAAAGCTGACATTGTCCAATGCGCGCACGGCGTTGAACTGTTTGCCGACAGCTTGGATGGAGATGATTGGCTGCATGGACTGACTATGGAGTAGATTGCGGATTGACCGGGATCACTTGCGACGCCGCGGTTCAAGCACAGCGCGAGTTGTGAGCAAAGCAGCGATGGCAAGGCCGAACGTAAGTGGTTGCCAGGTAGCAAACCACGGCTTTTCACGAAAAAATAGGACGAACGACACGCCAGCAATCAAACTGAGGATCGGTACCGCAGTCCAGCCAATTGCAGAGCTGAAAAAACGTCGACGTAAAAGACTTGATTCACGCTGGCTAAAAGTAACCGCTAACACGACAACGATGCCTACGATCATTCCTTCGTAAACATCGGCACCGGTTCCCACAATTTTATTCACGGCGTCAATCACGGTTCGTAGAAACAAACAGCCCAAGACTGTCCCGGGAATCGTACCTACGCCTCCGGTTAAGGAACACCCGCCGATCACGGACGCTGCGATGGCATTCAATTCGTAACCACGCGCCAAGATGTCCGGTTTGGCAGACCCTTGATCGGCAAAGTAGACAATTCCAACGATGGATGCTGAGACGCTACCGATTACATATGCCAACCATTTCAGCCGATCCGTGCGGATACCGCTCAGTTTCGCCGCTTGTTCATTACCGCCCATAGCGTGCAAGTGGCGGCCGATAATTGTTCGACTCATCAAGAACCATATACAAGCGGCGAAAATCAGGAAGAAAATGGAAACGCTGGTGACGTTTTTTAGAATTTCGCGCAATCCAGAGTCTGAAAAATCGATTTGTGAGCGGTTGCCTGTTACGGCCAAAATCATTCCGCGCCCAAAGCTGCGCAGCCCGACCATGGTAGCAAGCGTGGCGATGAACGGCGGCAAACCCACACAAGTGATTAGCCAAGCATTGAGCGTGCCGACCATGGCACCGGCCAACAGTGTACCGGCGATAGACACAACGACTACCCAAGTAGGGATCTGTCCCTCTCGAAACGCCTCGGGATCAAGCAACATCAATAGACTGCTAAACACCGTCGCGCTCATGGCAATGACGGATCCACTGGACAGATCAATGCCACCCGAAATGATAATTACGGCACTGCCTAGCGCAAAAAAACCGAGAAACACCGTATTGCGGATAATCAACTCGGCAGCGCTGCCTGGATTATGTAAGTAGGTTCTTCCCGGATCCAGGGCAATTGTTCCCGCGACCACTAGCAGCCACGCGAGAATTAGTTTTACCTCAACATTTGCGAAGAAACGCTGGCTGAGTCCGCGATTTTCATTTGGCAAGGTTATGCGCTTTTCTTCAATTAATCGCTGATCGCTGTTTCAGCGACGGATGCTGAATAGTGTTCGTAATGTTTGCGGCGCCGAGATCAATAAGAACTAGAATTTCGACAAGGCAAGACTTCAGTTTCAATTCGGGCTCTTACTCGGCCCTATGCCAAGGGCAAAAACGTACTATGCTCCAGCGCATTAGTTTTCCGATACTTCTTCA
>JAGQPR010000619.1 GCA_020426625.1 Planctomycetales bacterium | reverse complement strand
TACCGGCGAACGAAACGTAACCCAGGGTTATTGATCTTGGTCCTTGGCGGTGAGAGCTTATGTCACCACCCCGCGCGAGTTCCTTCGAACCGCAACACCCTTCCCGCTCGACACTCCAGTAGGCGAAGCTCTCATGATAAGAACCCGGTGCCTTACGGCCCACGGCTCACAAATTTCTTGTGAGCCGTGATCGCGTAAGCGGCCGGTAGTCTCTTTACTTTATCCTGAGTCGTGAACGCGTAAGCGTTTCCAGCCCCAAACCTCCTGCCCAAAACTGTTGTCGCGTTCTGCTGTGTCCACGTTTGCTGAGCTCTCCACGCTTGCTGAGCTTTCTACGTTTGCTGAGGTGCTGATGGCTTGTTGTGCAAAACATTATCGGCCGCGTTCGCGAGAGTGTGAGCTAACCAAGCTGTTGGCTGGAGTGCGCGGTGAGGGCAATACATTAATTCCTCAGCGCTAAACATTTTCGGCCGCGTTCACAGTCTGCCATCGGTTGGTCCAGCTACGGAGTAGCGGCTGGAAAGCGGACGCAAGAATCGCTGCTATATGCGCGCGCGCGGGTGGGCCTTGAGATAGATCTCACGCAGGTTGGCCGTGGATACATGGGTATAGATTTGCGTGGTTACCAGACTCTTGTGGCCAAGCAACTCTTGGACGCTGCGAATGTCGGCGCCGCGATCCAATAAGTGCGTCGCAAAACTATGCCGCAATGTGTGGGGCGAAGTTCTCAAGTCCAGTCCCGTTTGCTTGATGTACTTTTCTAGCATTCGCCCAACGCTGCGCGTGGTCAGTCTTTTGCCAAAGCGATTGACGAACACTGGGGCCGCACGCCCGTTTGCTTCCTGGGGTGATGTTGTGCGCTGGCGTTCGTAGGACCGAATCGCTTCTATGGCATACCGTCCCAATGGACTGAGCCGCTCTTTTCTTCCTTTACCGCGGACGATCACAATGCCTTCACCAAAATCCAAGTCGCCACAATTCAGTCCCACCACTTCGCTAACCCGCAAGCCAGCGGAATATACCGTTTCCAAGATGGCGCGATCACGCAGACCAAGCTCATCGTTGCTCGACGGCGCGTTGAGCAGCTGGCCGATTTCGTCGTTAGAAAGAAAATGAGGCAGCTTGCGTTGTCCCCGCGGATTTCGCAGCGGTTTGGCAGGATTGGATTGGGTCAGTCCCTGTCGCTGGGCATACCGATAGAAGCTGCGTAGTGAGGCTAGCTTGCGAGCGATACTCGATCGCGCATAGCCCGCCTCATGGAGAGCTGCTGTGTAAGCTCGTAGGTCCCTTGGCGTGATATCCGCAGCTTTGGCGGGCGATCCGAGTACATCAAGCAAGTGGTCAGCGAGATCGAGCAGATCTTCGCGATACGATTTGACCGTTAAAGGGGAAGCATTCTTCTCTACTCCCAAATACGTCAAGAATTGCGCAATTTCGCCGTGCATCATCCTGCCACCCGAATGCACGTCCCCTTCGTCTCTAGAATCATTGGTCTCACTTGGTAATGTAAGCAATCACAGCAAAGCAAAGTGACTAGATCATGTCCTCTTCGTGCCGGAACGAGATTCTGGAAGTGCTTTTTGGAGTCAATATTGGGTCGGAAGGTTCTTCCTCGTAGGCCATTTCGCGGATCTTCTTGCTCATCACTGCAGCATCGTACCAGCTGAAACTCAACTGGGGATCTGCGGCATAGCGTCCGAGCATGCGCAGCGTCTCAACGCGGTTCTTGTCGTCGTACAAGAATACGTAGTGTTCTTCGCCTTTGACCATTGCAAGTACATTGACTTCGTTGTGCATCGCTGCCTCCCTGCTGCGCGGAGTTGGAAGAATCGCGATTTCGACCACTGCTCGAAGGAAAAGAGCGTTAAGGGATTGAGTGATCTTGGATCGCGACTTGCTAGCGGATCGAGTACGATGCAACTAGCAACGGAGATGCTGTGGACAACCAAGTTAGCATGGAAAAACGCTTTGGTAGCATTTTCTCACCGCCGAATAGTTGGACCAACAGCAGCTGCAGATAAGTGATCGGCAGGAGGTGAGTCTTTACTTACCATTCAATCCAACTTACCGCTTGTAGCGGTCGATCGGCCAACGCAGGATCAGGCGGCTTTCATCTTGGCCGCCGCGCGACTGAAGTGTTTCAGCCAGATGCAGATAGCAGCAAAAGCGAATAAAGTCTTCGCTGCGCTGGAGATATGCTTGCCATCCACCAAATCGTGCATCGTCCCTAAAGTAGAAATACTCTTGTAGCTGCTCGGTGAACTCCTGGTCATGTCCATTAAAATTCCGCATGTGCGAAATAACTGGGTCCGCCTGCGGCATAAACTCTGGTCGCACATTCGCTGGAGGATCAGGTATGAAACCCCGTGGATCGGGCCAGCTTTCCGGTAGGGATCCTGCGGAATTCTCCCAACTATTTGCATCCAAAATCGATTGGCTGCTAGCAGTTTCCACATCGGATGGCAGCGAATAAGTCTCGTTGTCGGGAACTGGCGGGGCCAGGTTAAGCGGTCGATCTTCGGGCATCAATGGCTGCGGAGCAGATGGCTCCGGTGACTGGCTCTTAAGCTGTTCTGAGGCTAACGCCCGCTGCGCTTCGTAATGAATCCATCGAGGGATTTTCTTCTCTTCTTTCGTGCCCCATGGCAGACCATAGCCCGGCAAGACGGGATGATAGCCTGGATTGGCAGCAAACCACTTCACTGCCAGCGTCATGCGAGGAGGATAATAGAATTCGTAGTCCGTTATCGAACCGATCAAGACCGCGTCAACTCCCAAGAAGCGTGCGAACGCTTGAAAGTCCTCGCCGGAGGCAAGCGGTTGCCCACTCTGGATCTGCTGCAAATCGTTATCGTCTATGAAACGAAGTGTATCGCTAGCGCTCATCACAACATGGTCTGTCGCGCTCGCTACGTTGTAACCACTGTCGGGATTGACGGTGATGTCCACGACGTTTTCTGCGTTGGCGTATCGCCCGGGCAGCTGGAACTCGGCAAGTTTTATTTTGACAGCCCCCAGGGGCAGCACTTCAAACCCTCGAATCGCTTGCAATTCGTTCATATAGGCAAGTGCAACACGTTCGCCGCTTAAGGTCGATTCTTCGCTCTGATTAAAGAACGGAATGACAGCAATCGTTCGCAATTGTGGAAATGGATTGATGAATTTTGGCTCGTGGCGGACGTCTGGAACGAGAGCGCAGCCGGTACAAGCTAGCAATAGCAAGCCGAGAAGCGCAGCCAAGAAGCGATTGAAATGCGATCGCTGAAGGTTTGCTTGCTTTGCGCAGTGAGAAGCGTCCCACAACGAGAGCGACAGTCTAGGAGTGTTGTCAACGCTCGAAGAAATCGGAATTATCAACCCGGCTTGGGGCACACCGGAATCCTTCTGTTGCGAACCGAGTGTAGCTAGAAACTCAGAACGCCAACTTCGTGCGCGGCTGAACGCAGCGCGAAGTGCCCCCCTTGGCACTAAACGATTAAATCGGCATAACCGTCACAGACTCTTTAGCTTACCGTACAACTTTCT
Organism: Planctomycetales bacterium; assembly: GCA_020426625.1. Classification (GTDB taxonomy): domain Bacteria; phylum Planctomycetota; class Planctomycetia; order Pirellulales; family Pirellulaceae; genus Aureliella. The sequence goes on along the minus strand of JAGQPR010000619.1, from coordinate 73 downwards.
CGAGATGAAAAACGAGACTTCTCGGCAAACGCCACTGCTGGGCAAACGTAACTAAACCCACCCTCGGGCAAGT
>JAGQPR010000618.1 GCA_020426625.1 Planctomycetales bacterium | reverse complement strand
GTCCGTAGTGGGATTCGCCAGAATTCCCCGATTGAGAGGAATTCTGGCGAATCCCACTACCCTAAAATTAGGCTGTAGCAGACCACTAGTGGTCGCTTTCTGTCTGCTGGGGTGGCGGAGGGGTGGAGGTCGAAGTGGTGGCCTGGCCGGTAGACGCTCGAATGGGCTTCGCCTTGGCTAAAGATTTGCCGAGTTCATTGAGTTCGGAAGCTTCCCGAATTCTCGCAGCGATCGCCGCAGTGGACATGTCGACTTGGATGCGCCGGTCGAAGTTTGCTCGGCTTTCGGAACGATCACTCATCAGTCTCAAATCCTAGTTTACGAATGTCGAGCTTGTCCTGGTCGCGTCCAGTGTCACGTTTCATTTCAACGAGTCCCTCGGCAGACACGACACAAATTTCGAGGCCATTCCAGTCAAACCAGACTCTCGTCTTCCACGCTATCGTATTGAGGTCCTTCGGCACAAGGATGTCAAGAACTCGATAGTCGGTTCCACTCGTCTTCACAAGTCGGTGGAGGTCAGCATCGGGAAATTGCACCCGAGCAGACTCATCCAGAAATCCTACCGCAGCCGCTAACTTCTTGGCTTGTTCAAGAAATCGGTTCGGAATCAGAAAATCTATGTCTTTTGTAAATCTTGGATAGCCATGGATAGCCACAGCCATTCCGCCGCAAAGAGCGTACTCAATTTTGGCTTCATTGAAGCGATGAACAATTTCTCTGAGTTCGGATTCTAAATTCAACTTGTGAAGTTCCTATCGTGACAACTTTGATAGGCACTATTGTATCTTGATCGGCATTAACCTACCTGTCGAATTGAGCCACTAGCCGCGAAGTGTTGCTACTGTTGTGGTGGTATCCCCGGCGAGCCGGATTGCGTAGATCGCAAGTCATTTCAGCTCGACACGCAACCAAGATCTTGCGTAAACTGGTCACCGCCGCGCTTGAGGCTCTGCTTCTGCCTTGCCTTTTCGATCAAGATCCGACGCATGGCCTCCGCGGCTGCCGCAAAGAAGTGCCGCGAGTTTTCCCACTGTTGTTGATTTTCGGTGTCCACCAATCGCAAGAAAGCTTCGTGCACCAAAGCCGTGGCCTGCAGCGTCTGACCGGGCTTCTCCTGCCCGAGTTCCGCCTTGGCAAGCTTGCGGAGTTCTTCGTAGACGATGGGGAGGATTTCCTCCGAGGCCTGCTGATCGATGATCCCATAATGGGAAAGAACTTTGATCACCGCAAAAACTGGATGGAAAAGAAATTGGAGGTGCAAGCCGCCAACTTAGGTATCGCTTTGTCCTTGACTCAGTAGGCGAAGAGTCCGATTCAAGAGTTGGCCTCCGCATGCGCCAACTCGATTCACAAGGTCGGAAGCCGCCTGAGTCATATGAGGGACTCTCTGCATCGATACCTTGAGGGTTCGATCTGCGGTTGCACGCGGATCTCACTGGCCACCCGCCAGTAGCAGCTCTCGAAAACTGCCACGATTGGCAACCAACTATCTCCATCACCAAGTGCTGTGTCCCCCTGCTGTGTCCCCCTCTCTTCAAACATCGTCGCACCCTTTGTTGCCAGGCTCTGCCTAGCAAGCCACAGTCTTCAAGGCTCCGCCTTTCCTCCCATTTCCCACATATCCTCGTTCCCAGGCAAGTGCGGTATCGACGGTCCGAGCCTGGGAACGAGGTGGTGTCAGTTGCTCGCGAATTTGATATTGCCCGGGTTCACATCGGCGATATGGATGCCCATGAGGCGAAATTCGGTCAAGATGTTTTCCACGGCAGGCCAGTTTTCCTCGAATTGTTCGCGTTTTTCTTGCTCCCAATCGGCCCATGTTTGTGGAGAATAGTCCGGAGGGTTGTCCAGGTAAGCTCCGCCGAAATCCAGGCAGAAGGGAGGGCTAACAATCGTCATTTCGATAGCCAGCAATTGATCATCATGATGGATCAACAGCGGTACACGGTGCCCAGCAACATGAGTGATTTGCAAGTCGCGTAACCTACGGTAGACTTGGGTTTCCCGGTTATATGCTGCCACGCGATCGTGAAACTTGACTGCAACTTGGGCGAAGGCGGATTGGGGTGGGTAGTGAACATTGCATAGGTAGACGGTGCCTTGCGTACCGGCCCCCAAACACGTCCTGATCGACAGTTGTCGGCATTCTAAAAACAGTTGTGCACGTTTATCAATGCCAGGCGTTTTCATGCTTAACCACAATCAGTCAATTGAACAATTCGGCAACGCTGTGTTTTCGGCGGACGTCAAACTGCATCTCTATGTTGCTGGTACGCAGTATGAGCTTGGGCATCTCGGGCCTGATTTTGCGTTTCTTGCCGAGCTGCAATCGCTTGACGCAAGTGAAGGCGAAATTGAGACCGTCGTGGGCAACATAGTCACTCGTTGGCCTGTTCGTCTGACCAGCCCTGTAACGATTGATAGTCTCCGCTTTACATTTGAACCGATTTAAGCGCGTGTTTTAAAAATTAGTTTCCGCGTGCCGGGCTGATCCTCAGGCCTGCTCGGAAACCAGGAAGTTGGAGAGGTCCCATCCGGCAGACGGGACCTTGATGTGACGGATGAATGGCTCGGGCTCCGCATAGTGCAGCTGCAATACGTTTCAATCCTTGATGTGACGGATGAATGGCTCGGGCTCCGCATAGTGCAGCTGCAATACGTTTCAATCCTTGTTGTGATGGATGAATGGCTCGGGCAAAGCGCGACACGCTCACCACTCAACTCAAATCCATGGTTTCAATCCTTGTTGTGATGGATGAATGGCTCGGGCTGGATTTGACACATTCGCGTGAAGCACTTTTGGCTGGTTTCAATCCTTGTTGTGATGGATGAATGGCTCGGGCGCCAACATCGATCGGTTGCTCCAGCCGTCGCACGTGGTTTCAATCCTTGTTGTGATGGATGAATGGCTCGGGCCCCAAGGAACTTGTGCCTCGCGTACTAGCCGCAAGGTTTCAATCCTTGTTGTGATGGATGAATGGCTCGGGCTTGCCTACGGTGATCATGCCACTTTTGCCACTCCATGGTTTCAATCCTTGTTGTGATGGATGAATGGCTCGGGCTCTGCTGTTACGATCACGAGCCCGCGATCTCTGGCGAGGTTTCAATCCTTGTTGTGATGGATGAATGGCTCGGGCGCATCGACTCGATAAACACTTGCCAGGGCGACAATTGTTTCAATCCTTGTTGTGATGGATGAATGGCTCGGGCACTCTTGATCATGTCTATGCATCCGAGTTTCCAAGTGGTTTCAATCCTTGTTGTGATGGATGAATGGCTCGGGCCGTCGCCGTTGAATCCCGCGTTATCCTCAGCGTATGGTTTCAATCCTTGTTGTGATGGATGAATGGCTCGGGCTTGGTGCAACTGGGACCAGTAACGACACGACGGCTTTGTTTCAATCCTTGTTGTGATGGATGAATGGCTCGGGCACAAATCATGACGTGAGCCTGCTGCAGTGCATTGCGGTTTCAATCCTTGTTGTGATGGATGAATGGCTCGGGCATGACAGTTAAGACTGCAAAACGACCTAGCATTACGTTTCAATCCTTGTTGTGATGGATGAATGGGTCGGGCTGGATTCAGCTACCTTTCTT
>JAGQPR010000617.1 GCA_020426625.1 Planctomycetales bacterium | reverse complement strand
TGAAGCGACCGTTGCCCTCGGCAATATTGGCGGAGATGGAAAGGGCTGCGCGGTTCAACTGGTCAACCAGAAATCCGTAGCCGCGGGAGAATTGCTCGGTGGCCGAACAAACTTCGTCGGCAAAGTCCAGGGCCTTTTGGTAGACCAGCAGCTTTTCGAATTGGAACGTCACTTTGCTACCCCGAAGAAGTGAGTAGAAAGTAGAGGAGTAGACCGAGTAGAGGGAGAGAAAATTGAGCGGTTGTGAACGTCTGGAACCCTGGAAAATCTCCTGGTTTTGAACGCTCTACTGCTCTACTTTCTCCCCTCTACTCTCTACTGCCGCTTACAGCGGCAGTCGGGCTGGCGGGATTTGAACCCACGACCTCTACCACCCCAAGGTAGCGCGCTAGCCAGGCTGCGCTACAGCCCGATCAATCGCTAGTGTAACTGCATCCCATTCTGTGACAACGGTACTTTCATATTATGTCGAACCAACGAGATGACTCGCCGCTCCCAAACAGTTCGTATCGCGATCGTTGCGTCTGCAGCACAAAGATCAGCCAGCGACTAAGGCGAGTGCGAAAACTACGATGAAAGCAGCAATCGAAGTAACGGTCAAGGCGACGTTGGCAATGCCAAGATAATATCCAACTCGGATCATCTCCTTGCCACTGGGATCCGCAAGCCCCGCGCGAATGTCGGCCAAGGCCGAATTGCCCATAATCCAGGCTATAACCCCAAAGACCGGACAAATGAAAAAGCCAAGAATTCCCATAGCCAGAATTATGCCACTTTGATCTGGTTTGGAGTACTGCGACGCTGGAGACGATTGTGCATAAGCCTGGTGCGGTAAAGGTGGCGAACTGGCGTAGGGGTTGGCTTGCGCCTGCGGGCGGAAGCGGTCAGCTGACTGCCAAGTGCCTTCATCGCCCTGACGAATCGTATAGTTATCGCCAACCCTGCCCTCTTCAAACCATCTGTTGAGATCAATGCGTGTTACTGGTCCGTACTCACTTCCTTCGCTGGTGCGCATCCAAAACTGACTTGAGAGCGTGGACTGCGAACTTGCGTTTCCTGTGTCACCGTGGCCAGCGGCAGTCGTTTCTGCCAAGTCAACTGGAGGCTCCTGACCACCAGCACGAGCCGCTGGCGTTGGATTGGGAACTGTGTAGATGTTTCCACACGACGGACAACGGGCTTGCCTGCCAACATATTGATCGGCGACGGCGAGTTTCTTTCCACAGCCGGAACAGGTGGATTCAATTGCCATTGGCCAAGGCTCCTTGCCGCTGCGGATCCAAGTAAATGAAACTCTTGCCCAGCCTTCCGCCGTAATTGCCAGCAGTGATACGCATTAGCCCTGGAGTGTCGAGGGCAGCGTCAATCGCCGCGTGCGTAGCTGTGGCAACTGCATTCAAACTGCTACCGTTGATGACTATCTCCATGATTGACTGACAGCCGTCGGGGACTCGCGATGCATCGCCCAGCTTGTTTTTCAATGTCGGACAGTATTCGGCGTAAGTGCTGGCGATCAGGAATTTGTATTTGCTGCCAGCCTTGGACGCGCTCGAAGCTATGCCGCCGGGAAACGTCAATACGCAGTCGTCGCACATGTTCACAGCTTCAACAGCTCGTTCGGCAGCGAGAATGGATTCATCTTCACTGCGCGACATAAACCAGAGGTTTCCCCCCATGACGCCGTCGCTGAAGCCAAATCGTCGAGACAGATAAAATTCACCACCCATGGTTGGGATAACCCATCCCTTCGTACCGAATCGCTCTTCGCGAAATTGGTGCCCATCGCCGAAAAAACTGATCTTGCGCCCCAGCTTGAAGTAATTTTCGGTTTCCAAGCGATTGAAGCAACGGGCCGTCGGACACGTCATAACATTTTGGCTGATGCGAGCTAACAGCACTTTTTCTAAGTGTCGTTCACGGTCTTTGCGAAATCGCGGAACGTGAAACTGAATCACGGCGCCCACTCTTCCATCCGGTGTTTCCTGCCCCAAACTAACGCCATCCAGCAGACGGGATACGCCTACTTCCGAGTCGCACATAATGGTACTGGTTCCATGTCCAGTGACTGCGTGGCAGCAATGCTCAAGCCAGCGGTAATCCCGTGCGGTCACCAGGATCTCAGCAAAAATGCTACGAAAACCTTCTGCGTAGGTATCTTCGACGATAGCGGAACGATCTTGAGTCATTGAGTGAATTTCCAGTATTTTTAAATGACACTTCCCTCGCTAATCACCGCCACGCGTCAGGCACAAGTCACGCTACCCCACCCAACGCTGTGTCATTTTTGACGTAACTTTGGGAAGGAAGGGGCGAGCTCTAGCGACAGGAAGGGAAAGCTTCACCGCACGCCGCCCCGCTTCGCGTTGCCCGTTCGCGGCTCTCCCGAGGGCCCAAACGAGAGTTGTTGAACTGGCGAACAGGAGCATTGTCGTTTCTATCGGCACCTTTCGACGGCAATTCAGCTCGTTTGGGAGCGACCACGCCCCTGATAAATTGCCGATTCCGTTACCACTTTGTCCATATACACGTCATGCGTCTCGCAGGGGATCTCGGGAAATATCTGGCAATCGAACGCCAGGGCAATGAGCGGAGCATCGATTCTGGCATGTTCCAATAGTTTGTCGTAATAGCCCTTACCGTGGCCTGTTCTCCCTCCGTTTGCATCAAAGGCAACTCCCGGCACCATGATTAGGTCTAAGTCCTTTGCATCTAGGCGTTTGGCTGGCACCTGCCGCAAGTCGACTTTGGGTTCTAATATCTTGTACATCCCGACCTCCAGCTCTTCCATCGCTTCCAAGTGAAACAACTCGAGCTCTCCATCAACGCAGTAGGGGATGACAATTCTCTTTCGCCCAGCCAGAGCTTCTGGGAGAGCTTGCCTTGTGCGAACTTCGTCGCGGACATCGACATAAAACATCACTGTTTCTGCGAAGGCGTATTCTGGCAAACGCATGAATCTTTGGACGATTTCAGAACTCACCCGATCTTTGTCCGGCTGATTCTTACGATTTGCGTGAGCCTGCTGGCGAATTGCCTGTTTCTTTGTAAAGGTGTCTTGGACTTGTGGCGATGGATTCGAATTCGTCATTTTCAGTCTTCTATTCCCTCGGTACCGGAGTACCCTTCCTTTTGTCCAGTTGCCTAGTCGAGCAATTCTGGATGAACTAATTGGACAGAGCCACTTCCGATGACTCCTAGCAAATCATGGATACCTGTCTCCGTGCGACTCTTGGAGAGTCGATGCAAAAGCCCTTCGAGTACCGGGACTAACGCTCTGCCCGGCTAGTGAAAAGTGGCGCTGTCCAACTTAAAGATCTACGAAAAACAAATTGGCTGTTGCGAACGCGACAGTGGATAAAGCAGACCATATATTGAAACTGGTCAGGCAAATTGCCTTAGAGTTTAACAAGTGACCAGCAGTTGGTCTTGTCCCCTGGACTTGAACTGCGGCAAGTCCAGGTAAGTTGTATTCCAAGTCACCTATTTCTTCGCGTGGGAACGTTTTTCCTGTTGCGGCGAGTGCGCGGTTTGCGCGATTTCTGACGGAATCAACTTGGAGGCATGTCCCAAGTTGAAATTGTGCTAGTGGTCTGTTACAGCCTAATTTTAGGGTA
>JAGQPR010000616.1 GCA_020426625.1 Planctomycetales bacterium | reverse complement strand
CGCCGACCCGCTTCGCGTGTGCCCGCTCGCGACTCTCCCAAGTGAGTAAGTTGAATTGGTGGCGATTAGCGAGAAGTGTCGCTTTTACCGCATCTTGACAATCAAGCATAGGTGGCAATATATTGCCATGTGGCAATGCTTTGCCACATGGGTCGTGCTTCGTCGGAACGACCATTCCACATTTGTCAGATCAACAACTTTGGAGAAATGAACTGGTGGCGAAGAAGAAGTCAGCTACGCAACTAGGCGCTCGCGAACGGCAGATCATGGATGTGATCTACCATCTAGAAGAAGCGTCCGTTGGCGAAGTCCACCAGCGACTGCCAGATCGGCCAAGCTACTCGGCGGTGCGAACCATGATACGCCTTCTGGAAAGCAAAGGCTTGCTCAAACATCGGCAGGATGGAACAAAGTACGTGTACCGGCCAACCCGGTCCAAAACGGTTGCAAGTCGTAGTGCACTGCGCCATTTAGTAAATACTTTTTTCGGAGGCTCGCCCTCTGACACCGTCACCGCACTGTTTGAATCCGAGGCGCTCACCGAACAAGACTTGCAACACATTCAAACTCTGATCGACCAGGCACGACGGGAGGGAAGATAGTCATGGGAACAAATGTTGGGACCGGATGGCCGATTGTCGCCCTAATTGCCGACGTCTCCCTGTCCGCCAGCTTACTGCTGATTGGCGCGATCTGCGTTGACAGACTGTCACGTCGACGCAGCTCTGCGGACCTGCGCCATCGGCTATGGGCTAGCACGTTTATCGGTTTGTTGGCTTTGCCCATTTTTAGTTCGATATTGCCCGAGTATGGCCTGGCAGTCCTGCCGCTGAATTGGGCAACCAATGCCGCCTACACCCAAGCTCACGAACATCCTAACACAGCGGTAGAATCGCCTGAAGTGCTACAGGCACCGCTCTCCTACGAAGAGTCCCTCAGTCCTTTCATTGCAAAATCCGGCTCTGTCCGCGATCCGCTGCAAGACTCAAAGGTTGGAATTTCTAATCAGCCCGGTTTGTCAATTCCAGTGGCCGCTCCCATTTCGCGTTCTGCCGCGAGCGACTTGGGTTCAATACCGAACGAGCAGAATTATCGTCTCGCACTCGTCCTTGCTGTTTTTTATGTTTTGGGTTTCGCCTTCGTCATTATGCCAATGGCACGAGGTTTGATACAAAACCATCGCTTGGGTAGACGTTCAACGGAAATTGGCGACACAGAATTGGTCGATCTAATGTTGATGCTCAAGCATCGCCTGGGAATCGCGCGCAGCGTCTTATTGCGAGAATCCGACCATTCTCATATTCCGATGACTTGGGGCATGCTGCAGCCTACTATTCTGTTTCCGCATTGTTGGCGTCAGTGGGATTCGGAGACCAGGAGGCTAGTGATGCTGCACGAATTGGCGCACGTGAAACGATTGGATGTGGTCTACCAGTCTTTGGCGCGAGTCGCCGTTGCCATCTACTGGTTCCATCCTTTGGTGTGGGTTGCCCTGTGGCGAATCCGCATCGAACGTGAGCAGGCATGTGATGATTGCGTGCTGATGACCGGCGAGACACCCAGTAATTACGCACAGCAGTTGTTGATGATTGCCAGTTCCTTTCGAGCGAGGGCTTTGCCACCAGCAGTCGCTATGGCTCACAGCGGCGGCCTGGAACAACGAATCAAAGCATTGCTGGATCAGGCGCGTTCGCGCGTACCTCTATCGCCCCGGTCGGCGTTTTCTCTCACGCTAGGCTCACTGGTCCTAGCGCTCGTCCTGGCAGCGTTGCGACTTGAGTCTGTCAGCGTTGCTGCTACTGAGGAAAAGATCGAGGACCCAAGAGAGCTGCCGGTTTTTCAATCTACAGAAAAACTAGAGGGACAAGTGATTGGTCTCGATGGCAGACCAATTGGTGGCGCAGACGTGTTTTTGCTGCCCAATCCGGACGGAGCGTTTATTCTGCCGGTCAAGCCACAGCTGGCAAGAACGGCCGACGACGGTACGTTTGTGTTCGATCATTTGATGAAGGGCGGATACCAAATATGGTCAGAAACAGGTATGGCAACTTCCTTGGTGAACAAGCTACGTGGGCGTCGTGTGAAAATCGTCGAAGGTAGCGCAAGCAACGACAAGCCACCGGCTACGGTCGGACCTGAAACAGAGCAAACAGACGCCCTGCAACTCATCCTGCATCAAGGCTGCGGGTTTGACGTTAATGTGCGAGACATGGATGGCAACGCGATTGCTGGTGCCGACATCAGTTTTGCGTGGACGGATATCGACCGGCACTATGCATCTGATTCCGATGGTGTTGCCCGCATTCGTAACCTAGCAATGGACGAATGGTTCGTAGTCGTCCGGGCGCCCAGGATGGCAACCGATTGGTTTAAGACTTCAAAACAAAATCTCGGTTCCATTCTGCCACTGGATTTTCAGCTTAAGCCCGGTGGAAGCGTACGCATCAAAGTTGTCGATGAAACTGGGGCGTCAATCCCGGATGCCATGGTCTCTGTCAATGCTACTACTGTTTCCATGTCCCCCAACTATGCTCGAGCCGCAACCGACACCGATGGTGAATTAGTCGCCGATGGATTGCCCTTGGATGGGGTGCTGCAAGTCTATGCCAGTAAGGATGGATTCGAATCTGCCAATCGCGAAATCACTGTGCCGAACAGCGACAGAATGCTTGACCTTAATTTGGTCCTCAATCGCAAGCCCTATGGTGGCGATGTGCGGGTTCATGTTACGGACGAACAAGGTAATCCGATCGAAGGTGCTGAAATCGCCAATCGTGGCAAAAGCTCAGCGGACATGCGGCGTGCGACAACCGATGCGCAGGGCATCGCGCTGCTGCAGGATGTGCAAAGCTCATACGCTGGTACCGTAGTGATTGCCAAGGCCGCTGGCTTCATTGCACAAGAAGCACAAGCCTCCCCAGGCACCATTGAAGCCCCGGGGGAATTGAAATTCCAGCTCCAACCAGGCAAAACACTTCGTGGTCGAATCGTCAATCCAGCTGGCCAGCCTATGCCCAACTTGCGAGTGTATTACGACCGAGGAGAAAACGGTGACTTGAAAGGCGGACGCGTCGACACCGATAGTGACGGTCGATTTGAATTAACGGGGCTCCGGTCTGAAGTTCTCTTTACGGTCTACACGCCACCTGAATTTGCACCGATTCGACAACTGGTCCTACGCACCGACCTGGATGAAGTGATGGAATTGACGCTGGTACCAACAGGCCTACTGCTAGTGCGTGCCGTCGATGCGAATACAGATCAGCCCATTCCCGCCTTCAATGTGCGCATTGGATTTTGTGAAGACTCGCAGCCTGGAGATCGGTCACCTACTGGCATAAGTACCTCGTTGATTGAAGACGGTGTCAACATTTTGGGCGACGTCAAAGAATACCGCTTGGATAATCAAGTGGCTGGCACAGCCTTTAAAGTCATCGTGTCGGCAGCTGGGTATGAGACGGTAACGATCGCGAGAATGGTCACCGAAAACGCTGACGTAGCGCGGTGCGTGGACGTTCCCATGCAAAAGGAAGACATGCAAGATTATCAGTCGGTAGCAGGGCGTATTCTAGACGCAGACGGACGCCCCGTTGCGGGCGCCGCAGTCCGATTGCT
>JAGQPR010000615.1 GCA_020426625.1 Planctomycetales bacterium | reverse complement strand
GGAGAGGGGAATCTCCCTCCCCGTCGCTGGGGCTCCGACCCTCCCTTCCGAAAGTGACGTCGAAAACGACGTAACTTATCGGTGGGAGGGTGTTGCGACGCAACCATGGTGGCGATCAGCGAGAAGTGTCATGTTTTCAGGTGAATTTTCCTGGCGTAACTGACGAGCTAATTGCCGCTCAGCAACTGTACGAACCCGCCGATATCCAAATTGTTGAACTGGGAATCACCGTTGAAGTCCAACACTTGATGGTAGTCTACGAACGGGTACCGCCCACGAAATGCCGCAGGATCTGTCAGTGCCAGTATAAAGCCACTGATATCTAAATTGTTTACCAGGCAATCGCCGTTGGCATCTCCAAGAACAAATCGCGTTGCATTGACTTGTGCCACCAGTTGAGCAAGACCTGTCGGCCCCGTCAATTTTCCCAAGGCGTCCTGGTCATAAGGCGTGTTCAATACGCCCGTTGTAGCGTAAACGAAACCAGCTCCACGGTTAGCGACCAAATTCAATGTGTCGGTAGACAACGATGACAGGGTATGAATGATGTGCCCGGTCTTGTGGCATGGCAAACCCGACAGTACGGTATCTGGGCTGTAGTTAGTGGTGTATTCGATATTCGTATTCTCGAACGTAATAATCGTATCCACACTGTTTACGTACTGCTGCGGCGAGAATTGATTTTGACTACTTGGGTTTGAGAATTCGAAGTAGCCAGGGTTACCTATCACGCGAGCTTGTGGGCTTATAGATTTGACGTAGTTGGTAAGTTCTTGATAGTAGCCTGTTGTGGCGATGTCGGCGGACATTTCATCGATGAATATCCCGTCTACATGCCCTGCCCAAAAGCCCGCAAAGTAGACGTCTATCTGCTCCTTCAAAGTCTGCAAGGAGACCTGAGAATAGTTGCTGGCAACGTATCCTTGAACGATTGCTCCGGCTGCATGCAACTCCGGTAGCGGACCGCTGCCGTCTGACTGCAGATAGTTTGGATCTACGGCGGTTCCCGGACCATTCAACGGGTTGAAGATTACGAAGAGCTCAAAGTTGCGATCGGGTGAGGACGCAACCGCAACTAGGTTCTCCCACATTTCAGGCCCACCATCGCAACACGGATTGGCGTAGGCGGGTACCAATATGCGCAGTGTTTGGGCAGCAACTTTATTTGACAATCCAACTGAGGCCATCAGTATGAACAGTGTGGCGGAAGCGACCTTCATAATGACTTCTCTCTCTAGACTAGAACGACGGGACTCGGAACGTTGCCGCCGCCATTCTAGCAAGCCGGAGAAGATAGGTCTCAAAGCCAGTTGATAAGAATCGGAGCCTGAGCGACGGAGAGGGCATCGCCGCACCGCTCACTTGTTCTCACTCGCGTCCTCAACGGGAGATAAGCATTGGTGTCGTTCGCCGAGAAGTGCCAGAAACAGTTGGTATCTTCCACCTGACTCTCCAATGCCGGCAGCCCAAAAGCATGCCGCGCAGCCAATAGTATGGTGGAGGATCAAGCTGACGAAACGGTCGCCAAGTCCTGGGCTAGTCGTCTCCCTCGCCCTCGTCTTCCTCTATGGGTAGACTTTGACTGCGTCGCGTTTTTTTCTTGAGATCGATGGTGAATTCATTCTCGCCGTCGACGACTTCGACTTGGGTCACGTCGAAATTCGAATTCATCTCGCATGGGCAACTCCAATCCGGCGGCAATTTACCGGGTGCGGGCGGATCGACGCGAACGCGATGCTTTCCAATTACCGCACCTTCATCAAGGGCATAGGTACCTAGTTTGAATCTGCCATTTTCATCTGCCGTGGCGAAACCGGGCTTGCCTACAATGGCTGACTCGCCGCTTTTGAGCGGCTCGAAGTAGATCATTGCATAGGGAACGGGTTCTCCCTCGCAGAGAATCTGTCCGGTGACCGGCGCCGTAGGGAACTCTCCTTTCGAGCACCCGCAAGCCAGAAATAACCCGAGCAGTCCAAGACCGCAAAATAGAAAATTGAATCGTAACATTTCTTTGCTCATGGGGAAAAACAACGAAGACAGCAGGCCATTACAGTCAATTGCAAGCAGAACTCGCGCTCAATGTTCGTCTCCGTCCAGGGCTTGTTGGTTTGTTCACATTTGCCTTCACCAAGCTGTGAAGAAATGCAGCTTTGGGCTTTTGCGAGCCTAGTGTCATCCGTGAAAGCCGCGTTCGCTTGAGTTTCTCTTGCGGAGTAGCCGTGTCTACATCGGATAGATCAACAAGCTGTCAAGCGAATCAGAAACGTCCTGCCATTGCTGGCAGGACGGTGAAATCAATTTCCGATAACCGGACGATCCACTATTCCCACTGACCCAACGGTTGTCCGTCGCGAATGGAATTGAGATTGCACCATGTTTCGGAGTCGAGGTTTTCGCTAATGAAATGTACGGAACCATCACCAAAGACGGTAGTGATGCCACCCGTGTGCCAACTGAACCCGCAGTCGTCATTGACCGCTCGGATCATTTCCGCCGGGGCACAGCGACAGTTGATTGGCGAATTAGTACGACCATTAATGCGAACCGATTCGTCAGTACCTGCCCCGCCAATCCAAACTGGCCAATCCTCAGGTTCTGGATCACCAAACTGATCAAAGGGAACTGGAAGCGCACCATTGTAGCCGCGAGCGCCACTCGGCCCGGTGATATAATCCGATTCTGCTGCGAACAAAGAATTGCTGAGACCATCTGTCACTGCACCGAACTTCCTGCCTCCGCTTGGATCTTCCCACAGCTTGTGCATTATGCCGTCGTCTCCATGACAACTGCCACCGGCCGCCTTATAGCTGCTGGTTCCGTATCCTGCGGCCCACCTGTGTTCGATGCGCGGCGGACCTCCGGATGTGCCAGGGATGTTGTAGGTCTGCGGAACTCGCTCAGGCATTCCTGACGAGGGGCACCGATAAAAGGAGATCACAGTTTCCCCACCAGGAATCGGTGCAGCCCAGTCACCACTTCGATTGGCTTGCCAATAACTCTCGATTGCTCCCGGGGTGCCGAGCGCCCAGGCGGTGCCCTGACCTTGGCTGTCCAACTGGTTGTACAAATTGGTCTGCTCGACGAATGGCAGAATCGATACCATCCAACCGTATCCATCGTCGTCGAACGCGCTGCTGGTACCGTTAAAGTTATTGTTTCGATTCTCTCCCCAAATGGCCACTGGCAGTCTCTTGTAAGCGCTTTCGTAGTTGTGCAACGCCAGTCCCATTTGCTTCATGTTGTTGCTGCATTGCATACGACGTGCAGCTTCGCGGGCCGCTTGGACGGCCGGTAAAAGCAGCCCTACAAGAATGCCGATGATGGCGATCACCACCAACAACTCGACAAGCGTAAAAGCATGTCTACTAGAACGATTCAAATGCATTCGACTCTCCATTAATTAGGCGTAAATCTTAAGGGGTTGATTATTACGTTGTGGTAATCTTATTCTCTGCGAGAGTCCAACGCCCACCTGGGACCGCGAAGAATGCATTAAGAAATGCCGCTAACTGTGACCAGCTTTCAAGAGAAGAGAGCGTCGGGAGTGAGCGGCGCGGACACTGCAGTCTGCAAGTGCAAGTCAGGAAATTATTGGAAATTGTCCGGGCTCTTTCTGGTTGACCGCATC
>JAGQPR010000614.1 GCA_020426625.1 Planctomycetales bacterium | reverse complement strand
CTATTACAACTGTTTTCTGGAGCTAGACCGATGAGTCAGAAGATTATGGAGCTGGTCGAAAAGGCCTCCATGAAGGACGATGCGCCTCAATTTGATATTGGCGATACCGTAGATGTTCACACCAAGATTCTAGAAGGCAACAAAGAACGGATTCAGGTTTTTTCCGGCGTGGTTATTGCTCGCAATGGTAGCGGCACGCGAGAGATGTTCGTCGTCCGACGGATTGTGGCCGGCGAGGGTGTGGAACGCAAATTCCCTCTGCATTCACCCAAGATCGAAAAAATCGAAGTCAAGCGCAAGAGCGTTGTCCGGCGTGCCAAGCTCTACTTCCTTCGCCAGCGAAGCGGAAAAGCAGTGCGTTTGAAGGAACGCCGCATGTAGCCTGTTGTGTTTCCTGTGAAGCACTCCGTGAGCAACATGCTTGGGACGTGCCAGCGTACCAATAGTTATTAGGTTTCAGCATTATCTGGCATCAGGCTTCACTTCAGCGTTTTGAGGTACGCCTTAACATCATGGTGACTGCAGGTCAGGACTACAGTTGCAAGTTGACGAGCAGGGCAAGCTACCTGTTTTGAGGTTGCCTAGTTCATGTTGGCTTGGCTAACTAGCATTGGTTATTCGATTCTGCGGCGAGCCAATTCTGGCTTGCCGCTGGGACCTGCTGGCGAACGGTATGCCGCGAGGTTTCTGCGGAGACTTGGCTACCGCATACTCGCACTCGGTCACCGTCAACGGCTGGGTGAGATTGACATCATCGCCTTGGATGGCACGACGATCGTATTTGTTGAAGTCAAGACTTGGTCCAGCAGCAGTGGGGGCGACCCCAGCGAAGCAGTCGATCGACGCAAGCAAGAGCGACTCACGCGAGCGGCTCTGATCTATCTGAAGAAACGACGACTGCTGGAGCATCCAGCCCGGTTTGACGTCGTATCGATCATCTGGCCGGACAACCATACTCAGCCAGAAACCCGGCATTTCAAGAACGCCTTTGAGGCGGTCGGACGCGGGCAATTCTACAGCTGACAATCGCCTCATAGAGTGCTAGCCTTCCTGAACGCTCTGCAGCGTTTGGAGAGCTCACGTCGTTGACGAGGATTTGGATAGGTGAAGTAAGTGGGCGATCTGCTTTGAAAGCAAGGCGTTGAATTCGCCTGCCCAGTGAGCACCTGAAAGACGTGTGGCATCCGGTCCGCGGCTTCGGCAAACAACAACCGATCCACCTCCAGCTCGGACATCGAGAGGTCCAGTGGCATTGCGAATTGGTCAATTATCTCACCTTCGTCAATGCGCTCAGTCATCTTGTGAACGGTAACGCCGACTGACGACTCGCCATTATAGAGTGCCCAAAACGTCGGAGTGGGACCTCGATAGGCAGGCAGCAAGGAAGGATGAATATTGATTGAAGCCAATCTCGGAATGTCCAGTACCGACTTGCGGAGAATGTTCTTGCAAACGCAAGTTATCAGCAAGTCCACCTGCATGCCGCTCAGCAGCTGTCGACCTTTGGCACAATTGAGATTGCCTACCACCGAACATGGAATTCCACTGGCTACCGCGAATTCGTGGCAATACTTACTCGACAACATTCGCCTGACACGCGCATTCTTGGCCCCCAACATCCGTAGGCTGTAGTCAAACGATTTGGCGAGTTTCAGGAGAGACTGTTGCATTCCCAGCTCGACAAGGGTTCGGCGTAGTGACCTGGAAACCTCCGCCACCGTGTCGTACAAGAGCACATGCGCGACGTCGACTCCATCTAAGTGGGATAGCCTGGAAAGTATTGGCAGATTAACGTGCGCTGTTCGGTTAGTAAGAAAGGCGACTTTCATTCCCTCACCCCAGGCAACGCTTAGACTGATCTACGACTGTTTGGCAAGAAGATGCTCACAGTGCACGAATTGCATACTCCACTTCCTGAAGTCGGGCGAGTACTATACACCGACACACAAGCACTCTGAAATTGAACAACAGTGGCAAGCGCCAAGACAGTGACTAATTATGACACTTCTCGCCGATCAACACCCTGGTTTCGTCGCAACTCACACTCCCAACGAAAGTCCGGCCTTCGTGCGTCCGCTCACGACTCTCCCAAAGCCAAACAGATATTTAGTCTTGGTGGGGATCAGTGTGGAGCGTCGGAAAAGCTTCTGCGTGGATGCTTAACAGCCTCGATGAATTGGCTTAGTGAACAACAAGCTTAGCGATTTGTAGCCACGTTCCGCCAGTGCCAGCTTGCCTCTGGAAAATACACGTCGGAATCGGCCATGGTTGACTAGCTGTCCGTGAAAGCGCGATTTGAATACACGCGGACCATACTCCTCCTCTGGCCGCCCCGCACCACCAAAATCGTAAATCGCTAAGCCTTGCTGGTGGCTCTGCTGGATCTCGTCCCAAACCAAGCATGCAAAAGGCTGTAATCCTGGTGGACGCGACGTACCTCCATACCAAGCGAAATATCTGGGACCATAACACAGGCCAATGGTGCCTGCCAAATCCTTGCCTTGCATCGTCGCCAGACGCACCTGCAGCGTTCCAGGAGGTAGCAACTTAGCTGCGTTGAGAAACAGTTTGATATCGACCAGCGGGACTTTGGAGCGTCGATAACTGTCTTGTATGAACGGATAGGCCCGACGTATGGCTGTCTCAGATGTCCCCACCTCGACCATAACACCTCGACGCATCGAACGCCTGATGGAGGCGCGAGTCTGCTTGCCGATATTCTCCCAGATATCCTCGAGTGGCTTTTTCAGATCAATCACATAGTTGAGGAAATCGACGTGCTCATAATTCAGGCTGTGGATTCGGAACGCGTCGCACGACAGGCCATGCATTGGACGGATCTCTGAAAACAGAGTGCGCCGTTGCATTTGTTCGTCGTGGAGAGCAATCAATTGCCGCTGAGCCTCCCAGCCGCACTGATCATCATTGCATATCGGCTCGGCAAACATGACCGCCCGTGAAGCAAGGTTGCTAGCCAGACCGGAAACTGTTTCAATCCTAGTACTGGCCAGCAGCGCTACGATTTGTCCTTTCGCGTCCACTTGCGCTTTGGCAAATACTTCGTACTTCGGCGTCAGCATGAAGCTCTTGAGCATTCCAGTGGTATGAAATACACTCCCAAGTGGATGGTCGGCGACATATTGATTCCAAAGGACCGAATCCAACTCGCGGAAATCGATGATGGAAAACGAGGCACTCATAATCTGCACGGGCGACGCAATGAGACTGGAAGCAGTAGGTCAGCGCATCATCATAGTCTCGTAGCCAGCGTAAATTAGGGGTTTTATGAGAATCTGTCCCCATTTCCCTCAATCGCTTTATCGACTCGCCCTGTGAAACTGCTACCGTCCGAACAATCGCTAAATTGTCCTCTGCATTCGAACAATCCAAGCCTGAAGCCAATCGGAATCTTCCAGGACGATTTGGCGCCCAACTATGATTCAGATTGTCAGGATTTTTGGAGGTAGCTTGTATTCTGGTGGACGCTGTTTTGTCATTATTCAGGACCTCTGCGAATGCCACCAGCATTTAGCTTTCCTCAATGGCTCGGCACTAGCGTCAAGAATTGGAAATTCAGTTCCACATAATCCTTCCGCAAAATTAGCCGCAGTGCGCAAGCACGCGGTTTT
>JAGQPR010000613.1 GCA_020426625.1 Planctomycetales bacterium | reverse complement strand
GCTTATGCTGCAGCAGGCTGTGCCGCGAGACTATGTGATAGCCACTGGAGTGCAACATACGGTTCGCGAGTTTGTCAGTGCTGTTGCTGACGAGCTTGAGATTCCGTTGAAATGGCAAGGGCAAGGCGCCAACGAGAGGGGGGTTGGAAAAGACGGCAGGGAGTTGGTTGTCGTCGATCCTCGTTATTTTCGACCCACTGAGGTTGACTCGCTGCTGGGAGATGCCACCTTGGCCAGGTCAGAGC
Organism: Planctomycetales bacterium; assembly: GCA_020426625.1. Lineage (GTDB taxonomy): Bacteria > Planctomycetota > Planctomycetia > Pirellulales > Pirellulaceae > Aureliella. The sequence goes on along the minus strand of JAGQPR010000613.1, from coordinate 3,393 downwards.
TGGGTTGGACGCCGCGTTTCGATTTCAAGAGTTTGGTTGCGGAAATGGTACGCGAGGACCTAAAGCTTGCGCAGAGGGACGCGTTGATTCGACGTCACGGTCTTGCGACCCACGATTTCTTCGAATGACGCTCTCCAAAAACCTAGCGGCAGGGCTGTTTTCCTCTTTTGCAACTGCTCTTCTGACCTTAGTTGTTGCGCCAATCTACATTCACTGGCTGGGGGTGGAAGCGTACGCACTGATCGGCATATGCGTGACGCTGCAAACGCTGATGCAATTGCTGGACTTCGGTCTGGCCCCGACAGTCAATCGTGAGGTTGCAAGCGGGCTTGCTAGGGGCGACCTAACTCGGTCTCGTAATTTGCTTGGCACCCTCGCCTGGTTCTACTGGGTTACTGCAGGTTGTGTCGCTTTCCTTGGCTACTTTGCAGCACACTTCGCCGCTGACAACTGGATTAGCGCTCAAGCTTATCAACCCGACCAGCTAGCGTACCTGCTCTTCCTTATGGGTTTGGCCGTCTCGAGTCGTTGGCCTGGGAATCTTTATGGTGGGGCGATGCTTGGGGCCAACCAGTTGGGACGCTTTAGCTTTGGCAACTTGGTTGCTCTCTCAGTTTCCCACTTTGGGGCGATATTATCGCTGTCCCAGCTGGGTGCTGATCTCGCGATCTATTTCTATTGGCAGATTGGTTGTGGATTGCTGTTGTCTCTCTATTTCAGAGCTCACGCTTGGCGAACGATTGGCTCGGAAGGCTCGCAAGAACTCAGCTGGGAGCCGTTTCGCTCGACAATGAAGTTCTCATTGAGTATGGGCGGGGTGGCTCTCACCTCCATTATTCTGACTCAACTTGACAAGGTAATCTTGAGCAAGCTGCTTCCCCTACAAGACTATGGTTACTACATGCTGGCTTTCACGGCTAGCAGGGCGGTCTACGTGATTGTGAACCCAGTTTTTTCGCTGGTCTATCCTCGGTTCTCTGCGCTCCATGCAACTGGCAACCAGTCGCAAGCCGCTGTTTTGTACAGATTGTGTTCGACCACTCTGGCGTCCGTCTTGTTTCCAATCGCTGCGCTCTTGATGTTCTTTGGCAAAAATTTGCTCGTCCTTTGGGTTGGCGATCCGTCGGTCGCCCAAAACACCGCAATCCTGCTCGGGTTGCTTGGTCTGGGCTCTGCACTGCATGGAGTCATGTACGTGGCATACGCAATGCAGCTTGGATTCGGCGCAAGCTGGCTGCCGCTCATGATCAACGTCGCACTAATCTTACTAATGGGGCCGCTGATAGTGCTCTTGGTCGATTCGTACGGAGCCATCGGGGCCGCGTCAGCATGGATCGCGATAGAGGTTATCTATTTTGCGTCTGGTACATTCTTGACGCTCAAGCTACTCAAGCATAGATCTCCTCGCCTCGTGCTTGTTTCATACGTTGATGTGCTGGTTCCGCTGTCTGTGTCAATGATTTTGATTGGATTTGTTGGTAACTTGCTCAAGGCGACAAGCAGCCACTTCGGTTCTATCTTTGTCGGTGTGGTTTTGGCTATCCTCTCGGTTGCCGTTGGGCTTCTTTCTTCTCCGCTGCTTCTTCGTTTTATGCGAACTAGAGACCTAAGCTCGATGTTGGTGATGGGCAGAATGTGAAATTTGAATGAGAGACGTGAAAGGGCCGCGATTTCTCGGATGTCTACTGGCGTGACAGAGCAAGGCTGGCCGACGCGGACGCTTAGGTTTCCGAAGGCACCAATCGAGCTTGGAAGAGTCCGGACTGCCGTGTGGGCAGTCTGTGGTTTGGCGTTATTTCCCTGGTGCTGGTTTCTGGCATCCCTCCTGGGCTGTCCCGGCACAGCTTTCCGGTGGTACTTTTTGAGAGCCGGTCTGCGGGTCCTAGTCAGAAGCCGCGATTTGCGTTTAGCGTACAAGCTTGTCGTCTGGCCGCTAGATTCGTTTCGCTACTTTGAACTCGACTTCGTGGTGAAACGCTGCTCATCATTACAGCCGCGGCGATATCTTGACCTCTCATCGCCCCGTTTCCTTCCTGCCTCCCTGTCGCAAATCTTGCGATGTGAAGAAGCGGTGTTGGTTAATCCCGATGCCGATGATTTGAGAAAGACTCAGGAAACGATCAAGAGCATGGGGCTCACTCAAGAGTTTAGGTACGACGGCAGACTAGTGATAGATCTAGACTACGAGACAGAGTCGTTCGATCTAATCACTAGCGTCTCTGTTATTGAGCATATCCCGGAGGACACGGCCGCCATCAATGCCCTATGGTCGCTCATCAAGCCGGGCGGCAGATTGATGATCACAGTCCCTTGCGCTGCAGAAAAGTATCAAGAGTTAACAAACATTGACGAGTACAAACTGCTCCACGCAAATCCTGATGGGCTCGTTTTTTGGCAAAGGTTCTATGACCTGGAAGCACTCAAAAGCCGCATTTTTTTGGTGACCGGTGAACCCGTTTACCAGGAGATCTTCGGAGAGATTCAAGCAGGACATTACGACAGCAACGTCTTGGCCAAGCGCACCAGTCACGCTTACCCGGTATGGGCAGAGCCTCTGATGATGGCAAAGCGATATCGGCGCTATGAAAGCATTGATGAGATGCCCGGGATGGGGGTTGTTGCAATGGAATTCGTAAAGCGCTCAACAAAATAGGGCCTCGATGTCAGCAACTGACGCATTCATCCCCTGGGCTACGCCCTCGTATTGGGGGCGCGAGCGCGAGTATGTAAACGATGCGCTGGAATCCGTCTGGATTTCCGGCGGGCCGTACGTCGACAGGTTTGAACTTGAATTCGCAAATGCGCTTGGGGTTGCCCATGCCATCACGGTCTCCAACGGTACCACCGCTTTGCACCTAGCAATGCTCGGCTTGGAAATTGAACCAGGAGACGAAGTTATTCTCCCTGGATTCGGGTTCATGGCGGCCGCAAATATTGTGCTCCACATGGGCGCTCGCCCAGTTTTCGCCGACGTTGACCCGGCGACTTGGTGCATGGATCCAGAATCCGTGGCCGCCAAAGTGAGCAATCGCACAAAGGCAATAGTTCCAATACACACCTACGGATGCGCAGCCGACCTTTCGTCGCTTCGCAATCTCTGCATGAGCAAAGGAATTGCGCTCATCGAGGACGCGGCAGAGGCTCTCGGAACAAAATTTGGGGGACTACAAGTAGGGACCGTGGGGGCGGTGGGCACGTTCAGCTTTCATGCCACGAAAACCATCACCACTGGTGAGGGCGGTATGGTAACCACAAATGATGATGCGCTTAACGAGCGGATGCGCCTTTTCCGCAACCACGGAATGTCCGGCCGCAGATACTATCATCATGTCGCAGGGCACAATTTCCGCATGACAAACCTGCAAGCTGCTCTCGGTTGCGCTCAGCTTGAGT
>JAGQPR010000612.1 GCA_020426625.1 Planctomycetales bacterium | reverse complement strand
AACGCGGAAAGAACTGGAGGCCGAAGGCAGCCCGGTCATGGACGATCGGGCGAATGACGGCCGCGGCGCCCGGATGGCGTCCGAAGGCGCAGGGCATGGAAGCGGACCAACGGAAACACGGCTTGAACGGCGAACCAAATTCAATCGAAGCGATTGAGGTTGGACGGCCGAACGATGAGCGATGCCCGTAGCCGAGGATTCGCGCAGCGAAGCCATTGGCCTGCGGAGCCTCCGCCAGCGCGGGCCAAGGGAGGAACATTAATGCGAGTGCGGCCCCTTCTGCTGTCGAGCCGGAACTGGCGGCGTGTAGCGGTACGTCACGTCGTCCGCCGTCCGCCAAAAGGATCGACAAGAAGTCTTTCTTCTTTTGGCAGCTATTTTAGCCGCTCGTTGCGCGCGGAAGCGTCTGGTATAATTGTAAGGTAGAAAATGAACTTATCAGAGAGAGGAATCATCATGGCTGGTCTCGACCGAATAACAAGTGATCCGAGGAACATGAACGGGCAGCCGTGCATCCGCGGCATGCGGCTTACGGTACGTCGAGTTCTGGAAGCACTTGCGACGTATCCGGACCGTGCGGAGTTCTCTGCAGAGTTTCCGGAACTTGAAGAAGAAGATATTCGGCAAGCGTTGGCGTACGCGGCCGCAAACCTGGATGACCAGGTTCTTGAGCTCCAGCAAATCCAATGAAGTTCCTACTCGATCAAGGTCTACCACGTTCAACCGTTCAGCTTCTCAGTGCAGCAGGAGTCGCTTCGGAACACGTCGGTGATTTAGGCATGTCGACCGCGACGGACGAAGCGATTCTGGCGGAAGCCAGAACACGAGACGCAGTCGTGGTAACTCTTGATACCGACTTCCATGCATTACTCGCGTTGTCTGGCGCAACAACGCCATCAGTCATTCGAATACGCCTTCAAGGGCTAAGGGGTGACGGCGTCGCCAATATCCTGGTGCAAGTCATCGCGGCGGCGCAAAGCGAACTGAAAGCAGGCTCGGCCGTCACCGTGACAAATCGTCGAATAGCATTACGCAAACTTCCACTCATTCCGGTCTCCGATGGCGATGCCGGCAGCTAAAAAAGACGTTCTGATTCTCGATCCTCGCGTTCGGAGACACGCTGTTTGTGCGGGAACTGCATCTTCCTTGTTTCGGAGCGAATACTCGTAAGGAATTGAGAAAGAAAATTCCGAACGTGCCAGGCATGTGGTAGACAAGGGCGGGAGATGGCAAAGACCTCAGCTACGGCCTGGCGGGCAATAGCAAGACCTTTGTGACTCAGGTTGCACCGGTGATCCAATCGTGGAACAATGCATATGCAGCCGCAGAAGCTGGTCGACGAACGGGCACAACCAACGCTGCCAACTCATTCCGCTCCGCGTCGGCGCAGCGGACGGCGCGCAGCGTGCGGCCGATTATGCAGCTGAAAGTGGAGCTCTTGCAGGCATGAATTCGACGGCGCCCAGCAACTATCTATACTTCACGCAATGGAGTGTGAGGCTAGCGCAATGATGCGTTAATGATTAAAGCATCAAAGCTGGACGCGACCTGTATAGGAAAAGAAAAGGTGTCAGGATTCAATAACGCATAGTTACATCTAACAAGGCATGTATGGATACACACGTCGTTTGTGCGGGAACTGCTTCTTCCTTGTTTTGGAAGAGAAAAAGGGGCAGAGGAAGAGTAAAGCTGTCAGGACTGTGTCACGTCCCCGAATGCTCTAACTGCGTTTGACCGTTTTCTTTTGCGTGGTTTTTGCCATTCGAGGAAGCTTCTCCCTATCAACCGACCATCTGGTCAAGCAATAACTATCCATCCGGATGAACGGATATAGATTGTGCGTTGATGTAACATTGCACCGTGGCGGCTTATTCTTCTTGGTATCCACTTTGTGCCCATATCCTAAAATGTGCATAATTGTGCTTGTAGTCCCTGTTCCTACTTGCCGCCGGTATCTGAAGAGGTGGAAGATCGCCGTTGAAACAAAGAATCGTCGAAAGAGAGACATCTACACATGGAAGCCATCGCACTTACCCACACTCGAATCTGGAAAAGCCATCGGCAAGATCGTTTGGGGAAATTTGCAGTAGTCAGCGCCATCGAATCACGTTCATCCCATTAGTCTTGTAGCCAAGATCTATCGCACAACCAAAGTACGGCTCGAGTAAACATGTCAAATATCAAGCGCGATGTCTTTCACCCGAGTCCGTTTCGCCAAGGGGTGTTTGTGGCGATCTGGCTGGTATTGGCAGCCCCATTCTTGTTCGGCGGAATCGCGATGCGTGAAGAGGGAATGATTGTGGTCGGAGTCTTCGTCTCATTGCTGCTGGCTCCGGTCTCTTGGTTCGTAGTCTTCCAAGTCCGCCTCGTCTTCACGGATGAGGGGATCGTATTGCGAAATTATCCGTGGAACCTCGAAACGTCCTGGGACAATGTGAGCGAGTTCTATCGACAACGAGGAAAGGAAGGTTTCATTCTGCTTGTTCCGATGGAGTCGAAGGGTGCAGACAATCTTGCTCGGAGCGTCGGGCGCGAGGCGGGCGTCAATAACGCGATCTATCGCGGCGGTCATCCAGAGTTGGCAGCAGATCGACGATTCATTCCGATAGAGCCTTTCGGCTTTTGGTTGAGACATGGAAGGCTGGCAGATGTTGTCGCAAAGCACCGACCGGATCTTGTCGCGTAACTCCATGCAAGGTTTAACCACGTTCGCGAAGTCAAAAGTCACAATATGCAATACAACTTATGGGACACAATGATGAGAGCTCTGCTAACGCTATCGCTGATTCTATGGTTTGGAGTAACAGGGGAGTGCACCGGAGCTGAGGAGTTCAAGACCGTTCTCTTCGAGGATGAATTCGACGACGAAAGCCTGGACAAGCGCTGGGGAAGTTGGAAAAGTGAATCGAGCGAGCGAGATGGTGTCCTTATTGGGATCACTCCCAAGGACGCCGACCACCCCTCGGTCAACTCGATCGACTTTGCTCCGCAGTCCGATTTGGAAATCTCAGTCTCGTTTCAATTCCACGGTTCTCCAAGTTTCTCAGTGATGATTCGGGATTTGAAGTATCAAGGCTCTCACGCCGGTCACATTTGCCATGTGGCGGTCAGTCCCAAGGCAGTAACTCTCTACGATGGCAAGACGGGCATTTTTCGCAAGGACATCCGTGAAATGCGAAAGGCCGGTGAGACGCTGGATGCAGCCACTGAAGCGATGCTCCGCCAGAAATCTTCGCGCAATTCGCTGCAGCTGGATCCAAAGGCTTGGCACAAACTTGGGATCCGAATCCAAGGTGATGTTATGGAAGTCAGCATCGACGATCAATTGGCAGGACGATTGCAGTCCGAAGGCCTCGCTCACGCGACCAAGTCAAATATGAATTTGACGACCGTCGATCGCGAAGTTCACTATGATCACTTCGCTCTCCGGGCGCCCTAGGAGCAAAGGTTGCTAACCCACAGATTTCAATCCACAGGGATTGGCATCGGCAGGGGAGACAAGTTATGCCTCCAGGGTACGCCCTCCACTTGCATTTCTTACGGCTCTCTCCAAGCCAAGGCCGCAAGGGGAGTAGCAATGCGCAATTGTCAATACTAAGGAATTGAGGAAAAACAACGACACTTCTCGCTAATCGACACCAAT
>JAGQPR010000611.1 GCA_020426625.1 Planctomycetales bacterium | reverse complement strand
GAACTACGCAATCTGCTCGATGCCTTCAACGAAGCCAAGAAGACGGCCGGCCTCACCATCATCAAGATGCTGGTGACCGGCATGGTCATGGCATTGCTGGCCGGTGCCTTCGTCAAGCTCAAGCTGTTCGGGGGCCAGCCATGATCGAGACCCTGCTCGGTGGCCTGCTGGGCGGTGCGTTCCGCCTGGCACCGGAAATCCTGAAATGGATGGACCGCAATGGCGAGCGCAGTCACGAACTGGCGATGCAGGACAAGGCGCTGGAGTTCGAAAAACTGCGTGGCTCACAGCGCATGGCCGAGATTGGAGCCAGTGCCGATGCGGCATGGAACACTGGGGCAATCGAGGCCATGAAGGAGGCCGTCGCCGCCCAGGGACAACGCTCCGGGGTGAAATGGGCCGATGCGCTGTCGATCAGCGTGCGGCCAATCATCACCTACTGGTTCATGGCGCTCTATTGCGCAGCCAAGACTGCGGCGTTCGTGGCGGCCGTCAGTGCTGGCGCTGGCTGGGGGACGGCGGTGCTGCACGCATGGACTGAGGCAGATCAGGCACTGTGGGCTGGAGTGCTGAACTTCTGGTTCCTGGGGCGTGTGTTTGATCGGGTGCGGTCGTGATCGAAGTGCCGACAACGGCAATCGAGCTGGCCAAGCGCTTCGAGGGCTTCCACCGGGTGGCGAGAGCTGATCCCAGTCGGGCACAGCCGTACATCTGCCCGGCCGGGTACTGGACGATTGGCTACGGCCACCTGTGCGAACCAAAGCATCCGCCAATCACCGAAGGGGAAGCTGAGTACTATCTGAAGCGCGATCTGCAAACGGCGCTGGCGGCGACCTTGCGCTACTGCCCGGTACTGGCAACGGAGCCAGAGGGGCGGCTCGCTGCCATCGTGGATTTCACCTTCAACCTTGGTGCCGGTCGTTTGCAGACATCGACATTGCGTAGAAGAGTCAATCAGCGAGACTGGCCTGCGGCTGGACAGGAGCTACGGCGCTGGGTGCACGGCGGCGGCAGGATCCTTCCAGGCCTCTTTGCCCGACGAGAGGCGGAGGTAACATTCCTGATGGCCGGCGCGAAGACAGGAATCTAGACCCAAAAAGAGTTGCAGCGGACTCGCTCCTGCCTCGTCATGGGTTGTTCCAGCATCCAGGGCTTTGCGAATCGAAGAACATCACCGCTGTTTCCGGCAGGGACCGGCCAGCAGCCTTAAGAACCTGGTGGCAGAACGCCTGCTGATTTCCGTCAGGTTCTCCAGTAAACACCGAGACTGCCATTCGCTTCGGCGGATTCGCCGAGATGGCATCGAGCACGTGCTGATCCCGTTCATCGAAACTCCAGCCATACACGACCAGACTCTCTCCGAGTCTTGGCAGAACCTTTTCATACACGTTCGTCAGGTAGTGGCTCCGACGAATCGCGGCGACTTTCTGCTTACTCGTGCCCTCGCTAACAAAAACCGGCACGTAGCGTCCGGACGACCATCGGTGCGTAATCGTCTCAAGTAAATCACCTGCAGCGACCGCAATCTTTGTTTCATCGCCAATGTAGTCGCGCGCCACCGATAAACTGCCGTGAGGGTAAAACACCAAAGTCGCGCCTGTAGCGGGGGGAAGTGGCTTGTGCAGATACCCCCAGTCCGTCTGAAACTCACCATGATGGAAGGCATCTTTGAACCAGCTGCCGTTTGCTGCATTGAACAGCAGCATGGCCCAGTAGAGAGTAAGGTCGTAGTTCAAACTGACGACTGTAGGGAACGCGCTTGCGAAGGTACCTGCCCTTTGCAGGTCCGCTGCGACATCGGCATGTACCGGATGTACGCTGTGCACAGCTTGGATCAATGCTGTGCGCACTTCCGCATATGCCGCAGAGATGTCGGCAGATGGAGTTCCCAGGGCCACGTTGACTTGCTCGGCATACCAGCAGGCGAGCAGAACATGCTCGAAGTCTGTCGTCCCGAGCTTGGCGAATATTGGCACGGTGGTTGCGAGCAACCCTTTTGCGTCCGCAACGCTGTGGAGTGTTGGGTATGCGAAATCTTTGTTAATAGCGATGCTCGCGCCGTTGCCAAGAAGGATGGCACTCCAATTTTCGGCGCTGACTTTTGCCCAAGTGTCGATGTCGATTCGGTCCATGCTCTTTACCTGCCTGTCACTAGCAGGATCGGCTTAACGAATCGCAGCAGTTGCAACCGAATTTCCTCCGTCGACACAGTCAAATCATCGGTACTGTCCTTTGCGCCTACGAAACAACACCTCGTCTGATTGCTCATGAGTCAGCTCCTAGGTTAGGCCCAATGCTTTGAATGCCGCCTGTCGTACCTCTCCATAGAAAATCGGATCAACGTTCTCCAACACATCAGCGCTCACATCAAAGAAACTGCGCTTGTTCTCAATAGGGATAAGCACTCGCTTAGCTCCGTTGTCCATTGCCACTTGCAATGGCTCTGTGAGGGAACGAACAGATTTGATGTTTCCTTGGATGCTCAAATCGCCGAGCACAAGGAGCGCCGGCAATGGGGCCGCCTTTTTGAATGAAGAGACTAGGGCAACTGCGAACGCCACGCCGACTTCAGCAACAACGTGATTGCCCAACAAATCGATTGCTTCAACGTGTACATCGGATGTGTCGATCTCGCGAGAAATCCCAAATGCCGTTTTGTTGGCTTTCAGATAATTGAAAGATCTCTGGATTGACTCCTTCATTTCACCACTGATGCCGCCAGCGGATTTCAGTTTGCCGGTACCGCCCGAAACACTGACCTCCAGGCGGTACAAGCCGACAGTACCGTCGCCACTAACAGAAGCAGCGTACAGAGTTCCTGGTGGCAAGGGGTCGGCCGCGATAAGGTCTCGCCCCCCTTGTTCAGGAACGCCGACAAAATTTTCCTGGCCTGTCTCATTATCCTGGTAACTGAAATGCGTTTGGTGATACTCAAAGGAACCCATCTTCTTGAGCTGCTCCTTAACTCTTCGCCGCCCTTCAATAGCTAGACTCAAAATCTCATCAAGATCGGACTTTGACACTTCTCCGTGAGGGTGTAGCACTTTCACCAACCCTGACACCGTGCGGCGCACCGCCTTACGATCGCGGGCATTCAAATGAGCACCAAGCGAGAAATGCCGGTCAATGATTTCGGTGTAGTTGTGCTTGCGAAGCTCCCTGAAGGCTTCTGCCAGATAGTCGACAACGAACCCGTAATGGCTTGTGAAGTGGTCGTTGTGCATCTTGGGTATTTCCCAGCCTGGGAGATAGAAGTGCAAACGATCGATGAACGCCATATCGTCGCGAATAACATCGGGTAGAGGCGAAAATAAATGCCCGTTCTGTACCATCACGTCGATAGGTTGCTGGGTGTTGCCGAACATCGCCATGCTCGCGTAACCAGCCATTGCTTCTTGCCCTCGTTGAAACTGCCCAGACTCACAATAAGTCTTCAATGTCGTTATGACTTCTTTGGGCATTTTCTGTAGGTCGGCCACCTCGTCAAATCCAACTACATCCCAAATCATGACCATGCCTTTCTGTTTGCCGTTCATGTGGCCAAACAGGTTCGCAACGGTCGTCGGACCGGTCAACAATGACGAGTATGGAGAGAGCTCTTGCACTGCATAGCTCTTACCCGTTCCTCGCGGACCCAACTCAATTAGAT
>JAGQPR010000610.1 GCA_020426625.1 Planctomycetales bacterium | reverse complement strand
ATTTTCGTGGAGCAGGCGGTCGGCTTTCCAGTCACTATTTCGAGCGTCCCGGCGGCACGGTCGACCTAACAGCGGAGTTGTCCAGCTCTGGCCATGTCTTCGAATTCTTGGCGTTAGCTCTCAAACCGGAGGAATTGTCTCAACCGTGGGTTGAATTGGCGGGAGTACGACTATGCGAGATTCTGGAGGCAAGTCAGCAAGCCGCTTTGGATTGTGGCGCATTGTACCACGGGCTTAATGGAATCAAGATTTATCTCGAACGACGCTATGGTTCTTCATAATGCATGGTCAATTCTTCGACCGAGAAGAGTCATCCATCGCGTCCCAGCAGTTGGCGGACGGCGGATTCGATATCACTCTGGCGCATCAGAGACTCACCTACCAACATGGCCTGCACTCCATTAGCCTGCAATCGCAACGCATCATCGCGAGTGGCCACGCCGCTTTCACCGACGACAACTTTATCGGCAGGGATTTGGCTGCGGATCCGGATGGTATGCTCTAGGTCGACTTCAAATGTGCTGAGATTGCGATTGTTTACGCCGACCAGGTCAGTTCCTGTGTTCAGGACATTGTCGAGATTGCTGGGCAAGTAGAGTTCGATCAGCGCGTGCATTCCTAGCTCGCGAGTCAATTGATACAAGCCTCGCAATTCTTGGCGATTGAGGCATTCCGCGATCAGTAACACGGCATCGGCGCCAGCAACGCGAGCTTCGAAAACTTGATAGGGGTGAACAATAAAGTCCTTGCGTAAGACCGGTAGCGATACCGATTCTGCAATTTGCGACAGGTAGCTCAACGAGCCTTGAAAGAAAGATTGATCGGTCAGTACGCTAATGCAGCTTGCACCCGCGGCCTGGTAGGACTGGGCGATGGCCAGCGGGTCAAAGTTTGCGCGAATGACGCCCTTGGATGGACTGGCTTTCTTAACTTCAGCGATCAAGCGAATGTCATTGCCAACTGCGGAACGCAGGGGAGATAAAAAGTCACGAGCCGGTGCCGCCAAATCGGCCTGTTTCATCAGGTCGCGCAGTGGCTTTTCACGGATAGCAACCTCGACCTCGCGCTTCTTAGCGTTCACAATCTTTTCGAGTATGTCCGCCATCGACCGTCTTTCTTAGGTTGCGGTTACTTCGAATCAGCAGGGTTGCGAATCGGAGTCGAGGTGCCAAGACAACAGGCTCGCGCCAGTATCGTTGGCACGGGCGTCAGTGTTTGAAGTGGCGAGCACCGGTGAACACCATGGGCAAGCCGTATTCGTTGCATGCGTCAATCGCTTCAGCATCCTTTCGGGAACCGCCCGGTTGCACAATAGCCACGATGCCAGCCTCCGCTGCGGCATGAATCGAATCTGGAAATGGGAAGAACGCATCCGAAGCCAGTACGCTGCCTACCGCACGTTCACCCGCTTTGCGAATCGCGATCTCGACGCTATCGACACGACTCATCTGGCCTGCGCCGACTCCCACCAAGGAAGTGTCGCGGGCCAAGACGATGGCATTGCTCTTGACGTGTCGTACCATTTCCCAAGCAAAATCAATGTCTTCCCACAGTGCGTCTTCCACCGCGGTAGCCGTGACGGTTTTCCATCTACTATGGAAGGCTGGTAGGACGTCGGCCTCTTGCACCAGAGCTCCGCCGGAGATGAAACGAACGGTGTGCTCTGGATCGGGGGGTAATATCGGGCCGGTCTGCATCAGGCGAACATTATCTCGCCATTTCGGTTTCGTAGTTAGTACTCCCACCGCACCAGCCTCGAAGTCGGGAGCCGCAATGGCCTCGATAAACCGGTCGGGCTCACACAGCACTTCCGCGGTCTCAATATCGACGGTTCGGTTGAAACTAAGTACGCTGCCAAACGCGCTTATCGAATCGCCATCCAGGGCGTTGCGAGCAGCCACATGCAATTTGGTCGCAGTGGCACTGCCGCAAGGATTGTTGTGCTTGATTACGACTGCTGCTGGCTGCGCAAAGCACCTTGCTATGGACAGCGCGCTGTCCAAGTCAAGCAGGTTGTTGTAGGAGAGTTCCTTGCCATGAATCTGCCGGCTACTGACGATACTGGCCGCATGACTCTTCGGAAAGCTGTATAGAGCTGCCTTTTGGTGAGGATTCTCACCATAGCGAAGCTGGGCAGATCTTTCCAGTCGCATCAGTATCTGTGGCGGCAACTCGTTAGAAGACGACTCGCTTCGGAAATAGTTTGAGATCGCCGAATCGTAGCTGCATGTCAAATTAAATGCTTCCCCGGCGAGTTTTCGGCGCATCGCCAGGGTGGTAGTCCCGGTTTCTTCGATGCAAGTCAGAATCGCACCGTATTGCTCAGGACGAGTGGCAACAGTAACCCAGTGATGGTTCTTTGCCGCTGCGCGAATTAGGCTTGGGCCACCGATGTCGATCTGCTCGATGGCCTCATCACGAGTAACGTCTTTCTTGGCAATTGTGGCTTCAAATGGGTACAAATTCACCACGACCAGCTCAATTCCCAAGATCTTCTCATCTTGCATTGAATTGAGGTCATCGACGTTATCTCGCCGCCCCAGAATCCCACCAAAGATCTTTGGATGAAGCGTTTTTACGCGACCATCCATCATTTCGGGAAAGCCTGTGTACTCAGCCACATCGATGGCTTCGATTCCAAGCTCTAGCAAATGCTGACGAGTTCCGCCGGTCGAGTAGATCTCCACACCGCAAGCTATTAGGCCAGAAGCAAAATCCGCTAAGCCAAGCTTGTTGCTGCAGCTGATCAACGCTCGTCGGATTGGTCTGTTCTCTGGCACGTAAAGTCCACTTGTTTTAGCGTAGGAAACTATGCCTAATAACCGGAAAACCGGGCAAATAAATTGAGGACCAAGTCCAAGATCTGAGCTGAGGTTAGCAGCACCTGCGATCAACGGTTGGTCGATCCACGGCTGGCAAACCGCAGTGATCGCTAAGACCAGGCACTTGTGACCGAGGCGAGCCCATGTTGTACGGCAACTTTTGGCACGGTCAAGATCACGGCTAAGACAGAATACAGCAAGTCGTTGACAATTAGGCCTCGACGCGCTCAGTTTGGAAGATTAACTTATTGGATTCCCCGCGCAGGACGTCTTCGGGGGAGCCTTTGGATCCATTAGTTTCAGTTGAATTCGGATAGCTGATATGTATGCCATAATCATTGACGGTGGTCGCCAATATCGAGTAGAACCTGGCCAACGCCTAGACATCGACCTACGCAATGGGATTGCCGCCGGTGACACTCTTGAATTTGGACAAGTCCTGGCGATCGGTGGTGACGAAGGTCTTAGGCTCGGATCTCCCTCAATCGATGGTGCAAAGGTCACAGCCAAGGTAATCGGTGAGGAAAAAGGCGAAAAAATCTATGTCGAAAAATTTCGCCGACGCAAGGATTACCATCGGCGAACTGGACATCGTCAACGATACACGAGAATAGAAATCTCCGAAATCGCAGGCTAGAATCCCCGAACTCTGCATCAATGTCCTTCGTTCCGAGCCGAATCCTAACCTGAGCGTTGGTTGCAGTTGATCCAGTTCGGGCACGCTGAACGGGGTGAAGCTAGTTCTCCGTGCGGGTGAGTCACGAGCGGGCACATGCGACCTTCCCAGCTAATCCGCACTCGTGGTTTGGGACAGCTTAGAATTAGGATTGGTCCGTATT
>JAGQPR010000060.1 GCA_020426625.1 Planctomycetales bacterium | reverse complement strand
TACGTTGGGGCGGAACAGTATTTAAACCCCAAATCCACCTCGGCTGCCCAGATTCCCAGCTTTTCACCATCCCAGGGTCGGAGCCCCAGCGACGGGGAGGGAGATTCCCCTCTCCGCTCGCCGACCCGCTTCGCGTGTGCCCGCTCGCGACTCTCCCAAGGGCCCAAGGGAGAGTAAGTTGAATTGGTGTCGATTAGCGAGAAGTGTCGATTTTCCTCTGTGCATTGCTTCTTCGCGCTCTTCGCGTCCTTCGTGATTCAATAATTCCATGAAGAGCCTCCGCTTCTTGCCTTTTGATTCCGATACGCGGAGACGCAAGGGGCGGCGTAGTCTGGATGAAGCTTACTTTGCGTGTTTTCGCGCTTCAAATGTCAACTCAGAGCCAATTAGCAGAGAAACGCTTGCAGCTAGCGAGCGGATTTGGGGTACCAACGAATCGGCAGGGCATCCACAATAAAACTGTAGTACTGAAAAAGTGGGTACGTTGAAAGGAACGACTTATGACCAACCAGTCCATTGACAGCCTCATTCGCACAGGGACAAAGCTCTACTTGGATTCCATTGACCCAGAGTTGGTTCAGCTCAATCTGGAATGGGGCGCAGTGGGCGCAACCAGCAATCCGATTATCGTCGGTGACCTGATCGAAAGCGGCCGCTTCGATGATCAGCTGGCTAAGCTGTTGGAGGAAGATCAGGACGACGCCGCGATTGCCTGGGAACTGACCGACCAACTGGTGAGGCAAGCGCAGGATGCCTTTCTGCCGATATGGAAACGGACCAAGGGAAATGCGGGTTGGGTCAGCTTTGAGCTAGATCCGTTGCTCGAGGATCCCGAAGCCGCAATCCCTCATGCGGAGCAGGTCGATCGCTATATCGAACTGGGGCGAAAATGGTCGGCAGGTCATGAGAATCGAATGATCAAGGTGCCAGCGACACCTGCGGGTCTGGAAAGCTTGAAAACACTATGCGCAGATGGCGTGACTCTAAATGTCACCCTAGTGTTTACTATGGACCAGTACGAGACCGCGCGAGACAATGTGTACGCCGGGGCAAGACAACGTCCCAATCTCGATCAATTCAAGAGCGTGTATAGCATTTTCGTTTCGCGAGTGGATCAGTACACGTCAAAACATGTACCTCAATTACAGGTAGACGCGCAAGGTCAAGTAGGCATCGTAAACGCAAAACGCATTTGGCAAGCCAATCGCGCGTTTTGGCTGGCCAACCCAACTCCATTGGAACAGGAGATTATCTTCGCCAGCACTGGAACGAAAAATCCGGCAGATCCGCCGACGAAGTATGTCGCGGCTTTGGCAGGCAGTGATATCCAAACCAATCCTCCAGCAACCAACGCGGCAGTCGCCGACAGTCAGCTGTCGTTCACATCTGAAGTCGACAGCCTGCCCGATGAATCGGTGCTAGCTGATATTGATGCGCAGGTTGATATGCAGCACCTGCACGAGGTGCTAATGAAGGAAGGCATCGAGAAATTTGTATCACCGCAAAAGCGGCTGATCAGCACGATAGCTTCCAAGCGAGTTCAGTCGGTTCATTGAGCCGATAAGCAAATGACAAGGCTACAAACATTGGCCTTCGACTTTGACAATTAGATGGTGACAACGAGTTCATTGTCGGAGAAGCGTACTTTCTTGGCGGCTGCCTGTTGATCGGCTTCGTGGCGGTAGCCAGCTGCACAGGCGACAACCGTTGTGTATTCGGTGTCTGTCAGGCCCAGCAAAGCATCGTACTTCTCAGGCAGTATCCCCTCCATGGGACAGGTGTCGACCTGCAGAAGAGCAGCCGCCATCATGAATTGTCCCAAAGCGATGTAGACCTGGCGGCTGTTCCAATCCAAGTGAGATTCCATTTTGGCAGTTGTGGCAACGAGGATGTCTCGGTAGCCGTTCATCGCGTCAGCGGGCAGTTCTCTGGTGCTTACCACTGTTTGAATGAAGCGGTTGATGTATTCCTCGTCAACCGTCTTGCGGGCTGCGAAGACGACCATGTGCGAGCAATCTTTGGGCTGCAACTGGTTCCACGATATTGCTGGCAGCTGAGATTTGACAGCCTCATCAGTAATGACCAGAAATTTCCAAGGTTGGAGTCCATAGCTGCTAGGTGTGAGCACCAAACTAGATTGTAGCTGTTGCCAAGTCTCTGCATCGATCTTCTTCGATGCATCAAAACGTTTGGTCGCGTATCGCCAACGGAGACTTTCAATAAGCGTTGAATGAAGGGGCATCGCAAGACTCGATGAATTTTGAATTGGCGGCTAAATTAGTGTTTCGAGAAAACTTTACTGACAAGCTGCTAACTGCCGCTCGCCTTTCGTTTACGCAACAATAACATTACAGGCAGATACTGTCCGCCCGAGATCATGATTTCAATTCACTTTTTTCTGTAGATTGTTCCCAATGCACTCCTATACTTTTCAGCCGCAGCTTATAGCACCCTCAAGTTGGCTTGCGCCCACGGCCACGATTCTCGGTGACGTGAGGATCGGCGATCTTAGTAGCATTTGGTTTGGCGCCGTAATTCGCGGCGATGTCGCTAGAATCCAAATTGGCTGCCGCACGAATATCCAAGATCTGTGTTGTCTGCACGCCGATGAGGGAGTTCCCTGCACGATTGGTGATGGAGTTACCGTTGGTCATGGTGCCATTATTCATGGGGCAACCATTGAGAGCGATGTATTGATTGGTATGCGGGCGACGGTGCTCAATGGTGCGCGAGTCGGCACCAATAGCATTGTCGCTGCGGGAGCATTGGTGCCAGAAGGTAAGGTCATTCCGCCCAATTCATTAGTCATGGGAACTCCGGCAAAGGTGGTTCGCCAATTGACTGCGGACGATACGCAAAGAATATTAAAAGGTGCGGAACACTACGTTGCAGCATCGCGAGCCTACATGCAGACATTGCCGGACGCGTGAACCGTTGCTTACGGTTGCTTACGGTTGCTTAGGTTGGTGAGCCGCCAGCCGAACGCCAGGGGCAATCGGATGCCGGCCGCTCAAGGCTTGTTGATGAGCCGCGACGCGTAAGCGGCCAGGTATCGCGCATTAACCGTGGCCTTACGGCCAGCGGCTCACTATTCGTTTCGCGATTTCGAGCAAATCAACAAACTGCTTATGCGTCGTGGCTCACTTGCATCACAGGCCATGCCGAAAGTTTTGTTACTCATTACCCTAAAGATAAGCTATTGGCGAGTATCGGCCCCCAAGGGTTCGACAAGCATTATCCGTCAAAGGAATAGCTGCTTCAAATCGATATCAATTTCCGCTTCACCACAGCAGAAGGATACAATTGAAGCTGCAGAGAGGTGGACTGCTCCTTGTTCCACTTGGTCGCGTGAAAAATCGTAGCGCTCGATCGACTTGCTCGCCACATTGACAATCCAGTATTCCTGTACACCGGCACTGTGGTAGATGTCCGCTTTTACGCGGTCTTTTTCCAGAGATGTGTCGGCGACCTCAATCACCAAACGGCATTCGATGCCACGGGGGTGTCGATCACGGAAATCAGTGTGTACGCCATTCACGATCGCCAGGTCAGGCTCTGGCTCACTATGCTCAGTGGTTATTGGCAACTGACAACGTAGGCTCCAGCCGCTAGGCAAGCTGCGCTGTAGATTCTCACTCAGCCAGCCAACGATAAACCCGTGGATAGGACGTTGATTCATTTTCTCAACTATTAGTCCGTCGAGCAACTCTACGCGGTCTTCAGGTCCCAAAACGCCAAGCTCGCCTAGTTGGTGATACTTCTCAACTGTGAATCGATGCAGTGGTAGCGCTCGGTGGTCATAAACTGGAAGCGCGGTTGCCATGGTTTGGAAGCTCGTTGGCGGGTTAATGCAGGGTTCACGGCATTATATCACGATTTAACTTGGATCAAGCGCGATAGAGCGCCAAGCAGATTAAGCTATTGGCGATCGAGGCCAGCAGTGCGATAGAACAAGTCAGTACGGCAGCCAATCTACTGGTGCGTCCGATGGTAACCAGTAGCAAAAAAATCACGATCGTCGCCGTTGCGGTTACTAGCTGGAACCAGAATTCGTCGAGCGGATGAACAGACAATTCGAACAACAGTCCTGGCAGCTGCCAATACATGCCGATCCATTGCCAGCGGTAGCTCGACCAGCGGCTTTGCCCCAAATCAACGAAGAGCCATAGATAGGGCAGGTAAAGAATTGGAACCAGCAACAGGGCGATCCGCTGAGTTCGCGGGCAGCCGAAAGAAATCGTGAGACTGATCGCGGCTAGCACACAGCAGCTGCCGACGGAGGACACGGGAAGTAGCGCCGCCAACGCCGCTGCTAGCGTCGCCAACAGGAATAGTGAACGAAGGCTGAATGAAGGCCGACCGTAGGAACAGCTGGCCTGGCCGACATGGTCTGGTGTAGCGATTTGTTTCATGAGTCGGCCGTGACCAGCTCGCCGCCAGGGCGAACCTATTCAAACGGGAAGGATTCGTCCAGCGGAGCTTTGGCGAGCTCGGCGAGAAATGTTCCGATGCGTTCCGTTACAACGTCGGCCAGACGCTCGCCTTTCTCAGCCGTAGCGGAGTGCGGATTGCCCGAGCCGGAATTGGTAGTTAGCAGATGCCAGGGTCGACTGAGTCCGACCCACCCTTCGCGGAGCGCTTGGAACCTTAGCGGGCGCGTCGCGCCCTCGTCCGCGACCAGGCTGTTATCATCGGCATTGGTCCGCACCAGTTCCGGACGGAAGGCCATGATCAATGAGGTTTCCATTTCGCCAGCATGGTCATCGGGCCGCTCACAGATGTTGGCGGCTGCATCGCGAATCATTTGGTACCAGTTGCATAGAAATAATTGAACCGAGGTTTGTCCGTAGATTTCACGCAGGAATGGCTTGAAGTCGTTACCGCCATGCGAATTGAAAATTACCAGCTTGCGAATCCCGGCCAGTTCGACGGAGGCGACCAAGTCTCGTAGCACCAACATCAGCGTTGATGGCTGAAGGTTCATAGCCAGCGGGAATTGCCGCAAGTTCGATTCGGTACCGTAGGGGATTTCCGGCAACTGAACGACTCGACCACCCAGCTCCCAGGCTCGTTGGCAACAGCGATCAGCCAGGCAGCTGGCTTCGATCGAATCGGTACCATAGGGTAAGTGCAAATTGTGCGGTTCGGTCGCGCCCATGGGCAGCACGGCGGCCTGATAATCGAATTTGCGGACATCGGCCAGCGTCAACTCAGCCAGGCGCCAATGGTTATTGTGGTAGGATGTCATGCTGGAAAAACAATCTATTGTTTCAAAGGATTTGCGATTGGTTATGAATTCCAAGATCTCCGAGGCGCCCAAGTATGAATTCTTTTCGCGGTTGGCGAGGATTATCAACTCCGGGCAAGCGCGTTCAATCGTGGTATCAGGTAACGTCAACGATCTGTTTTTTGACGGTGACGGCTATGTGCCTCTCGTCCCTTTCTTGCTCAAGAAAACCGGTGTTGGAGGGCTAATTCAAGTAGTCTACGAACTCAACGGCCCCGTGCGCTTAAGTGAGACGGACCGCGTGAAATTGCGTGAAGCCTGGGCAGCATGGAAGCTGGGGATGGATACCGGCTCGCTGGCAATACGCGAAATGGGGCACGAGAGCAGCAAGATTGATTTGCGGAGACGCGAGTTCGATCAATATATGCGTGATGCGATTGGCAATGCAACGCAGGCGCTGGAATTCCTCAGGCAACTTTCCATATGTTCCAGGGCTACGCTCCGCGAGAATCTACTGATTTTTATCGAGGCGGCCGATATGTTGCTGCCAGCTGGCGATGGCAACATTGCCCGCATGAACGACGCTCAGTTGAGACGCGTGGCGATTGTTACGGATTGGTTTAGCGATCCAGAGTTCTTTTCGGGAAGAGACACCGTATGTTTGGTCGCGGAATCTCGTAGTCAAATTCACCCTCGCATTAGTCGGCTTCCGCAAGTGTTGTCCGTCGACGTGCCTGCACCGGATCTGAACACTCGGCTGCATTTTCTGACCTGGCACAACGCGCAACCCACCTCGCAAGCGATACCAGTTCCCGAAGATCTGGCTAGTCAACCATCGAGCGAGAATGATTCCCACGACCTGGCCGCGATTGCCGATGCGACAGCCGGACTAAGTATCCACGCTCTGCGTCAACTGGTGCTGGCTGCGGCCTACAACCGACTGCCGATTTCTCGGGATGAAGTGGTTCTCCAAGTCGAACAGTTTATTCAGACGCAGTTGGGCGAAGACGTAGTCGAGTTCAAAAAACCGACGCATACGCTAAAGGATGTGATCGGCGCGACCAGACTAAAGCGATTTCTTGGTGAATATATGTTACCTCGTCTGCGGCTGTCCGATGATAGCGCATTGCCGGGCGCGGCGGTGGCGGGGCCGATCGGTGGAGGAAAGACCTTTATTTTCGAGGCAGTGGCTGCAGAATTAGATATGCCCGTTTTGGTTTTGAAGAGTATTCGCAGCCAGTGGTTTGGACAGACCGACGTAATTTTTGAACGCCTCAAACGCGTGTTGACCGCATTGGAAAAAGTCGTGATCTTCGTTGACGAAGCGGATACGCAATTTGGTGGAGTGGGCGAAGGTGCCCACGAAACCGAGCGGCGGCTGACCGGAAAAATTCAAGGAATGATGAGCGACCCGGCACTGCGCGGCAAAGTGGTGTGGTTGTTAATGACAGCTCGCATACATCTGTTATCGCCGGACATTCGCCGTCCCGGACGCGTTGGCGATTTGATCGTGCCCGTTTTGGATCCAACTGGGCAAGACCGCCGCGACTTCATCACTTGGATGCTGAAGCCGACGGCAGGGATCGGCCACGAATTGATCGATTGGTTGGATACCGAAGGGCTACCGCTTGAGTTTTCGGCCGCCGGTTTTGCAGCGCTGCGAAGTCAACTGAAGGCTATTCCACCGCAATCTGAGTTTGAACTGAAAGAGGCAATCGGCGATTTCATTCAGCCCGCGATTGGACTGACTCGCCGATATCAAACGCTGCAAGCGCTCGTAAATTGTACTCGCCGCAGTCTGTTGCCGGATCCCAATGTTTCGGAGGAGCAACGCGCCCAATGGGAGCAAGAAATTAGCCTACTGGAGGCACAAGGTATTCGATAGAAAATTTGTCGTTCCCGAATTCAGTTAGCGGAGTGTAGGCGCCTGTTCTGAAACACGATGCTTCGCGACATCGTTCATCAAAGATTGGAGAACTGGAAATGAAAGAAATTCGCCAAAAGTGGCTGTTTTTGTGGCTAGTTGTGTTTGCCGTTTCAAACTCGCAAGCGCAACAGAACTTTCGACAAATCGTCGGCAATACGCCGGTTGGTCAGGTTGCTCAGTCCACCAAGATCCAAGTGCCATACATTACCTGGGGTGGTGACGTGGCAACCTTTCTCGCCAATGGTGATTTACAAACCAAGGGAAGCTCCATTTTTGGCATGGAGGGTCTCGATATCCAGCTGACTCCAGGCGACGATTTTGTCGCCCAAGTCAAGGACTATATGGCGGGAAAGTCACCGATGCTTCGTGGGACAGTCCGCATGCTTGGCCAAGCGAGTGAAGTCATCGGCTCCGATCCCCGCACCAAACCGGTGGTCATTCTGCAATTGTCCTGGTCAGCGGGCGATCATATCGTTGGACGTGAGGACATCAAGACACTAAATGATCTCAAGGGCAAACGCATTGCTTGCCAACAGGGTGGCCCTCACGTTGGACTGCTTTATGACTCGTTGTCGGCAGCACAATTGACCAATTCTGATGTGGAAATTGTCTGGACCAAGGACTTGACTGGCCCTAACGGTGCCGCTGAAGCCTTTCGCAAAGACGCCACGATTGCTGCGTGCTGCGTGATTACGCCGGATCTGATTGGACTGACTGGCGGCTTCGAATCGGCCGGAAGTGGCGCCGAAGGCACAGTAGCCGGGGCGCACGTGGTTAACAGCACTCAGCAGATGAGTCGTTCGATTGCCGACGTCTATGCCGTGCGTCGAGATTGGTACGATGCCAATAAAAACTGGGTCGAGAAGTTTGTGGCTGGCTACCTCAAAGCGTCAAAGCAATTGGTCGCACTGCGCAATGATTTCGAGCAGAATCAGCGTATGAGTGATCAATACAAGACGATTCTGGCCACTAGCCAGCGCATTCTTGGCGCGGAAGTCTTGCCTACTTTGGAAGTGGACGCACATGGCTTGTTACTAGACTGCAACTTCATGGGACTGCCCGGTCAGCAATCCTTCTTCTTGGACAAAGGGAATCTCAGCGGCTTTACCGGCAAGTTGTCCGAGGCTCTAGATATGGCAACCGGTTGGGGGTACGCGAGGGCGCGAATTGGCTTTGATGCCAACGACTTGAACTACCAATCCATTGCCAAGCTGGCCGGTCTTGAATTCACCGCACTGGCCACAAACGTCGAACGATTTAACACGAAAGGCGAATCGGCTACGACTTTTTTCGGGGATAACCTGGACTCTAATACGATCGTCAGCTTTACGATCAGCTTTGAACCCAATCAATACGACTTTTCCACAGACCAGTACGGTGGCGAATTCCAAAGGGCACTTAAAGCGGCTTCGACTTTCGGCAATGCGCGAGTGGTCATCCGAGGACACGCTGATCCTACCAAGACGCTGCAGGACCTAGTGAGAACGGGTGTGACCAAGGGGTTGATTCAACAAACGGGCAACCGCAACAACTATCGCTATTTTTACAAAGGTAAGCCGCTGGATTTGGAGAATCTGTCGGAAGTCATGGCCTTGGTGCAGACGGGGGCTTTTGCGGGAGGAGAATTTGATCCTCACGTTACCATGCAGGCTGCGCTGAATCTCTCCAAGCTGCGGGCTGACAACGTCAAGCAAGCGCTAGCAGATTTCGGCAAGCAGATTTCCGCTAACGTCGACTTGTCGCAGATTGTGCCCGTTGGCGTAGGGATCGCCGAGCCAGTGATTTCTAAGCCGCAGTCTATCGAGCAAGCAAAGGAAAACATGCGAGTGGAATTTCGCATTGTCAAAGTTGATGCAGAAACGCTGGAATTCGACTTCTAGCGAAATGTTTTCCCCGCGATCGCCTTCTAGCGACATGCCCAACGTCATGTTGCATCTGTTTGTATCAAGCCTGGCGATTGAGCGCTAGCAGGAGAATCCATTGGTTCGAATCATTATTTGCTTTCTCGCCTTGATCTCTATGAGCAGGGCGCCAACGTTTGCTGAACAGAACGTCGTGGTCGTAATCGACGATTCTGGCTCCATGGACGCTGACATGTGGACCGCCAGCGGACAGCGAATTCGTAGAATCGACGCGGCCAAGCAAGCCTTGGTGCAGGTTTTAGGCGACTTGCCGCCTGAGACAAACGTGGGGGTACTAGCGCTGAATACCATCCTGGACGGTTCCAACTGGCTAGTAGAACTCGGGCCAGCAACTGCGGAAGACCGTGTTCAGCAGATTAACCAATTGCGGGCCGAGGGTGGGACGCCGCTGGGAGAGTTCTTGAAACAAGGTGCCGATGCGCTGCTGCAGGCGCGTGATAAGCAGCTGTACGGTACCTATCGACTCCTGATCGTGTCCGACGGCGAAGCAAACGATCCAGATTTGGTGGAAGCGTATTTGCCACAGATACTAGCCCGCGGCATCGTGGTGGATGTGATCGGCGTCGACATGAGTGTCCAACATTCATTGGCGACACGCGTACACAACTATCGCAGCGCCAATGACGAATCGGCGTTGACGAGCGCTATTTCTGAGGTTTTCGCAGAGACCCTGGCGGATGACGGGATGGATGGCGATGCGGCTTTCGATATGCTTAAAAACCTGCCCGACGAGTTTGCCTCGGAGGCAATTCAGGTTCTGACCAACGTTGGAAATTTGCCTCTGGACGCCAATGCATCTTCGTCAAATAACAGTGGCTGGCAGACAAATGCTGGCACAGGTCCAAGCGATGCGGCGGTCGGTTTTACACTGCTTGGCGGTCTGTGTTGTTTTTTCATGGTAGGCTTCACTGTGATCGTAATCGCCCTGATTGTTGTCGGGCGGAATTTGCAGCGGCGGCGGTAATCCTGTGCGGTATAGCAACTAGAAACAGTTCGAATATGAGCAGGGAAACCAGCGAGGGACTTGGAAGGGTGGGACGTCGATTGTGAGCAAAGCAAAAATCTTCTTGGCATCGCTGGTGTGGCTCATCCTGCTGTGCACAGGTGTAATGGTTTATCGCTTGTGGCTAGTGCCTGCTCGTGAGTCGGAACGAGTCAAAAAGCAGGAACAGGTCGTAGAAGCAACGACGGGAAGTTCGACCTATCAACATCGGCTTCAGCTTGGTTTGGATGGTTTTTCCGGATACGCCATCTTCCGCTCGGAAACGATGGACAAACAGTTGAGAAGTCGCGGCGTAAAGCTCGATTTAGTGGACGATGGTGCCGACTACAATGCTCGGCTGAAGCATCTTGCCGATGGTCAATTGCAAATGGCTGTGTTTCCGATTGACGCCCTGCTGAAGGCTAGTGAGCAGTTGCAAGCTCTGCCAGCAACGATTATCGCGATTGTTGATGAAACGCGAGGTGCCGACGCGTTGCTGGCGTTCAAGGCGAAGTACCCGTCGATTGATTCTCTCAATTCGACGGACACTCGCTTCGTGCTGGTAGGCGATTCCCCCAGTGAGACGCTGGTGCGGGTGCTGATGCATAAGTTTCAGTTGAACGCCGTGACTTCAAATTCGTATGATTTGGTGGCAAGCGAAAAGGAAGTGCTTGCACGATATCGAGCGGCAAAGCCTGTAGGCAACGAAGTCTTTGTGACGTGGGAGCCGGTAGTCAGCGAAATGATCAAGAATGCGGGAATGCACGTATTGGCAGACACTGCGCAAGAAACGGGCTTTATCGTCGATGCACTAGTGGTAAGTCGAGATTATTTGGTCGACAACGAAGCGGTTGTGTTGCAGGTTCTGGAATGCTACTTTCGAACGCTGTATGAGTATCGAGGCGACAGCGTTTTAGTTGAGCTATTGCTAAAGGATGCCGCGAATGCTGGAGCGAAATTGGACCAATCGCAAGCCGAGCGATTGGCCGATGGAATCCGCTGGAAGAATACACAGGAAAACTTCGCTCATTTCGGGTTGAGAGCTGCCGACTTAGGGCTTGTTGAGGACATGATCGACCGAATCAAGCGAGTGTTGTTGGAAACGGGTGCGCTGAAAAGCGATCCGACGGAGGGTAACTCTCGCAAGTTGTTTTTTGAACAACCGCTCAGGGAATTGCAAAACTCCAACTTTCATCCAGGGTTGGCAACCGAAACGATCCGAGAAGAATACCGGGTCACTGCGTTGTCCGACGAGGCCTGGGAGAAGCTAGTGACCGTAGGAACGGCTCAGGTTCCTCCATTGATCTACGCGCGAGGGACTTCGACGTTAACTCAGTCAAGTATGACCAAGTTGGATGACTTGGTCGAGAATTTGAAGAGCTGGCCGATGTACTACCTGATGGTTCAGGGCAATGCCAGCGACAGGGGGGGCAACGTCGAAGCCAACCGACAGCTGGCTAAACAACGTGCCGAATCCGCTCTACAATACCTACTATCCAAGGGCGTGCCACGAGAGAAAGTTCGCGTTACGTCTGGAGAGGTGACTGGCCAATTGTCTGTCACCTTCGTCCTGGGGCAACCAGCTTATTAGCAAGTTCAACAATTTTTTCCAGCTGACATGCTTGGACGGAGCTGAATTGTCGTTCTGGGCCTTTTTATTCTCCATCTTTGTATCGTCGATAGTAGCGTGGACTCCGTAAAACGTAAGGTTATCTCTGAACTGTTTTTTGCGCCGAGCGTTGTCTTGCCCATCGTTGGTGGATTGAGCGCGGGGCTGTTGTCGTGGGGTGCCGGAGGCGGCAACGGCTTCTTGACAGTTGCGGCGTTAGCCGGTGTGCTAGGTGGAATTGGCTGGATGGTCACGCGAGTGATTTTCAAGGTTGAAGAAATTACCGATCGCGCGATGCAGGCACAGCTCGACCAGCAAACAGGTGAGGAAAATCGAAGATTGGATCAGCTGGCTGCCCTTTTGCGGACAGATCGCGACCACCGCACACAAGACTACCTGACTTTGCTAAGATCAATGCGCAGCAACTTGGAAGATGCAGTCCGAGAATCGGGACGCCAATTTCGCAGCGCCCAGATTCGAGAAAAGTTCAGCCAGATTTTTGGCGCCGCTATCGATCAATTGCGACAATCCTATCGCTTATGGGAACTGGCCCAAAAGTTGGATGGACCAGCGCGTGACGAGACCCTGACCGAACGAGAGACTGTCCTGAGCGAAATCCAAGCCACGGTGGAGCGGATGCGGTCCACCGTGAACCAATTCCAGGAGATGATGCGAACGGAGAATAAAGCTGATCTGGCTTCGATGCGTAGTGAGTTGGATGCGACAATGGAAATCGCCAAACGAACTGAACAGCGGATGCGAGAAATTGAGCATGCGTCCGACGGTCATGAGGCCTATGTCCAAGAGTAGATATTAAGGAATTCATTCATGTTTAAGGCTGTTGGCAAATATTTCCGTGCTGTGTGGTACTTGGTCACCTTTCGTGTCGATAAGGCAAGTGAAACATTGCGCATGAATCCGGGCGTCATTTCTGCAAACTACGATCGAGTCATCGAAGAAAAACGCAATCGTTTGAACCAGTACAAGGATGCAGTCAGCGCGATGATCGCGCAGGAGGAAAGCAAGAAGGAAAAGCTGCGGCAAGTCACCGAAGAGATTCAGAAACTGGAACAATTGCGTTCTGGAGCCGCCGCCAAGGCGAAGAAGTTGATCGACAAATACAATGGTGACGCGGTTGCAGTTAAGGGCGATCCCGACTATCTCAAGTGCCAGAGCGCGTTTAAGGATTTCTCGAGCACGCTCGCAGAAAAGCAACAGCGAGCAGCTGAGATCGACGAAGACTTGAAGCAACTGGTTGCCAACGTCAGCGGCCACAAGACGCAGATACAATCTTTAATGCGTGAGCTGGACAAGCTGAAAGAAGAAAAACACGATGCCGTTGCCGACGTCTTGTCCGCGACCGAAGAAAAGCAGATCGCCGACATGATGACTGGCTTGTCCAACGATCGTACCAGCGAGGAGCTGCGAGAATTGCGAGAGATGCGGCAAAAGGCTTCGGCCGGAGCTCGCATCAGTCGCGAATTGGCTGGGATGGATACCAAACGGGCGGAAGCCGAGTTTCTTGAGTACGCCCAATCAAGTGAAGCTGACGACGAGTTTGATGCACTGATCGGGCTTTCCAACAAAGAGGCTGCGGAACCTGCCCAACAAGATACGCAGATTCCAGAAGCTTAGTTGCCTTGAGGCAAAGGATTACGAACCGTTTCCTGCAGATTTCAATCCGCTTGGATTGGAATGCTGCAGGCGAGGGGCGGACTTAACGCTGCCCGGGGAAGGCGAATCCCCCCCCCTCCGCTCGCTTTACTCGCGACCCTCCTGAGGAGAGTTGGTCGCCACGTTCTCCCAAATGCGTCAATAACGAAATCGAGTTCCCGAGAGAAGGAAGAACGATGAATGCCAAGTCCACGATTGTGTACCTAGCCTTGTCCGCGATGGTTCTGCCTGGCTGCAGCAATTCAAAAAAGGAATCCGAAGCTACTGGCGGTGCAGGTGCAACTCCGTCCTTTACCTTGGCCTATAGCGAATATCCCAGTTGGTCAATCTTTGGCGTGGCCAGCAAAGAGGGATTGATCGATCCAGCGCAGGGTAAATTCGGAACGATCGAGGAGCGTTGGCGCGTTGATATCGTACTGAACTATGCTGAGTACGATCCTTGCATTACTCAATACGGAACGAGTACTGCAGATGCAGTGTGTATCACCAACATGGATATCCTCTCGCCAAGTTTGAAGAGAGCTTCCGTAGCAATCATGCCAACCTCCACCAGCGTAGGTGCAGATGCCTGCATTGCCGTGGGAATCGACAGCATCGAGGCCTTGGCTGGCAAGACCACCTATGGTTTGGAAAAATCGGTCTCGCAGTACTGTTTCGAACGTGTTTTGGAAAAACACAACAAGAATCCTGAAGACTTCCCCTTTTCCAATCAGGATCCGGGAGTCGCTGCCATGGCCATGCAATCTTCGCAAGCAGGCATTGAGTCCATCATGGTCTGGAATCCGTTTGTGATGCAGACGCTTAAGAAACGCGCCGATGCGAAGGTACTATTCGATTCCTCCGAGATCGAAGAGGAAATTATCGATATGGTCGTGGTTGCCAAGGATTCCTTGGCCAAACCCGGAGGTCGAGCATTTGCGTACGCCATCGCCGATGCATTCTATGAAGTGAATAAACTTCTTGCTGCACCGGAGACCGCTGATCAGACATTGGCGACCCTTGGGGAGGAGTTTGGCAAACTTTCACTGGACGACATGAAGCAGATCGTGCGGCAAACTCGCATGTATACCAAGCCAGAGGACGGTTTGGCACTTTTTCAGAGTGAACAATTCAAGACAGCAACTATGCCACACGTGACCAAGTTCTGCTTGTCGCACGAGATCTGCGATTCGGAACCCAGTCAGGGCTTCAACGCCACTGACTCCCAATTGAACTTTGATACTACATTCATGGAGGGAATCCTTAGTGACAAACCTCCGGTGCAGTTGTTGCGGCAGACTGCCGAATAAACAAGCTTCTTGCCCAATCAGTCACCACCTTTATGGAACGCATTGTTAGATGATCCACCGTCCAATACCTGGTTGGTTGTACTACTTGCTGGGTATTGCTGGCGTAATGGTGGTGGCGTGCGTCTATGCTGCCCTGTCGACTAGGCAAACGCATATCAATCCGGATCAGAGCGT
The DNA here is from genome assembly GCA_020426625.1 of Planctomycetales bacterium. GTDB lineage: Bacteria > Planctomycetota > Planctomycetia > Pirellulales > Pirellulaceae > Aureliella. Next base: position 10,132 of record JAGQPR010000060.1, on the reverse strand, counting down.
CATGCCGGGATTCAGCGCGCTGGGCGAAGGGGTGGTTGAAATCTTCAAGTCGCGAGGAAACGAGCGCAACCCCCGTCCAAGTTGGATAAGTAACGATGCCAGCGCGACGTATTGGCGATTGGCTCTCGGATTGGCTAGCGGTGTTGCGCTGTCGGTAGTGGTTGGAGTCAGTATGGGAGCGTACACGGCCGCCGAGGCATTCTTCAACCCGCTAATCACATTCTTTGCGAAAATACCGCCCACCGCCATGCTGGCAGTCTACATGGTTGTATTTGGCATGGCGCTGAAGATGTACGTCGCGATGGTCGCATTCGGTGTTTTCTTCACCATGGCCCAGGCCATCTACCAGTCGGTGCGAAAGGACGTTTCTACCGATCTGATCGACAAAGCCTACACGCTCGGTGCTTCTGAAATCGAAGTGTTGTACGAAGTGGTATGGCGGCAAGTTCTGCCACGCGTCATCGAAAACTTGCGATTGCAGATTGGCCCCGCCATGGTTTTCCTGATCGCAGCGGAATGGGCTTTCGCGGACCAGGGGTTTGGCTATACGCTGAGACAGCAGTCAAAACTGCTGAATATGAATGTAGTGTATTTGTACCTGGCAATTCTGGGGCTGACTGGACTTGGTTTTGATTGGGCTCTAATGCGGCTTCGTCGCTGGCTTTGTCCCTGGTTTGGAGAGTAGACGGATGCAGACCAGCGATGACGCGTTGCGGATCGAAAACCTGTCCCATTGGTACGGCGACTTTCGGGTTCTCAACCAAATCAACTTGCGAATTACCCCTGGCCAGATTGTCGCTCTGGTTGGTCCCAGCGGTTGCGGGAAGAGCACGCTGCTGAAAGCGATCTTGGGCACGCATCCGGCCAATGAAGGGCGAATTCTGGTCGATGGCAACCAGGTGCGGACGCCAAGTCGCAATGTCGGCATCGTCTACCAGCACTACAGTCTGTTCGATTTCTTGACAGCCGAGGCCAATGTTGCCTTTGGCTTGAAACTCGATGAATCGTCGTTGGCATTTCGAATGCTAATGATTCCTCAATGGCTCAAGATGAGAGCTAAGCACATTGAACGCGCTCGAGCATTCCTAGACAGTGTGAAGCTTGGCGCTGCTTGTGGGAAATACCCGGCAGAGCTCTCTGGAGGCATGCGACAGCGAGTCGCCATCGCCCAAGCGCTGATTCTTAAGCCCAAGCTCGTACTGCTGGACGAGCCGTTCGGGGCTCTGGACGAAGCCACCCGTGAAAGTTTGCAGATGATGCTCCTGGGATTCTACCAGGAGAATCTCAAAGCCAAGCAGGAGGGACGCACGCCGGAATATACTATCCTGATCGTGACTCACGAGCTGAATGAAGCAATCTATGTTGCCAATCGGGTTGTGGGGCTGTCTCGGTTTCACGACGCAGGGGAACAAGGGGCGATGATTGTCTATGATCGACCTTGTCCCATTTTTCTTCCCGACGAGCCCAAGGACGTTGAGAGTTTTGTCCAGCAGCGCGAGGAATTGCGTAAGGCAGTATTCGATCCTAGCTACGTCAAGCACCATTCCAAGTATGTTTCCTTTTGGGAGCAGCTGAGCGAACTGGCTGCATCCTCCTGAATTGATTAGGGATCAACACGGAAACGGCTGCGGATCGCTGGGCCCCAGCGGACACCTCACTCTACAGCAATAGATTGCACCGAAGTGAAGGCTGGCCGCAACGTCGGGCTTTCAGCCGAATGTAGGGAGCGATGTAGCTGCAGCGGTGCGCAAAGGAACCGGCAGGCGAATCGGCTTTGGCATGATGGGGCTCTGTCACATCTTCAATCACGAATCCGCTGCGGCAAATGCCCGCTAGGATAGATTCCCACGAGTGAGCGTACTCACGAGTCCCCGGCTCGCGCAGCTTGCTGGGGCTTCTAGCCGGAGGTACGGGGGTGGGGTCGTAGTATCCGTGTTCGATGACATACTGACCCAAGTGAGTTTCCAAGGATGCCTGCAAATTGGTCGGCTGCTTGTGCTGGCTGATATAGAGTCCCCCGGGACGGGTAACCCTGGCGACCTCGGGGAATAGTTTGTCCAGCTTCGGCAAATAGCATGTACTAACTGGATGGATGACCAGGTCGAAATGACCGTCACCCAGCATGGGCATCCAGTCCATCGACGCTTCAATTGTGCGCAGTGAAAGTTTGTAATGACTGGCGACTTCGCGGTCGCGTTGGAGCATCACCGGGCTCAGGTCCACGACGGTAACGTTGCCCCCGGCGGCAGCATACAGCGGTCCATGCCGACCACCACCAGCAGCCAAGCAGAGAACGTTCCAGCCCTGAATTCCATCACGCAGCCAGCCTGACGCATCCACTGTTTGCAGAGGGCGTTGCAATTCCCGCTGGCTGGCAGGACGCGTCAGCACGTGTTGATCACTGGCCATGCGGTCCCATGCGCCACGGTTGTGCGCCAAAGTGGGGTGTCCGGTTACGTCATGATCATCAGAGCCGTTCATCGGACGCTTTCCAGAGCAAAGATAGGCTGCCCGCAGGCACAAATTGTCGACAGCTTTGCAAGTAGCACACCAGCCTTTCAATGGGGGAGTCAGTATAAGAGATCAGCTGATACCATATGTGTAGTGGGCAGCATCCGCGCAGTTCCAGTCGTTGCAATCGCGAGGAATGGTCGTAAAGCATACCGTCAATTTGCCAGGTGTTGTCCGCTGTTTCGCCTGTCCAGACAAACGATCCATCGAGTTCGAAGAAGCATCTGGCGTTGCCCGCAAGCCTTTGTCCCATGGCCTCAAAGGTAGTGTTCATCAAACCGATCTGCGCACTATCGACATGCACGATTTGTAGAGCTTGGCCACCAGTCATGAGCTGCCCTTGCCCCAAGGTCGCATCGGCCAAGCACAAGTGCAGGTCGAGTTGCGGAAACGACTCACTCATCTTCTTGGAATGCTATCACGAGTTCTTGGGCTATCACGAGTTCTTGGTATGCAATCACGAGGGTAGGGAAACGACTTAGCGGCTTGCAAGATAACCTAGGATGGCACCCAACAGAAGAGTTGGTGGTACGACAATCGCAACGGTCAGTGCTATCAGCATGGTACTACTCATGCGTTGTGGGTCGGCTTCATTGGAAACAGCTCCAGCAATTGGCGGTTCAACACTCTGCAATTGCCCGCCACTGAAGGAATCCGAGCCGTCGATGCTGGATGTTTGAGAGTCGCTTGCTACTGTAGATGGCAGACTGCCGAGCGTTTCGGCATAAGGCGGCTGTCTGTCCGTGCCCAGGCTGTCGACCGAGGAATTGACCGCAGCGTTGTCAGGACTGACGATCACAAGGGGGGCATGCCAATCGCCTGCAGACTCGTCTTCGGCATCCGTGTAGGCTTCCTCAGCCCATGGCTCCAAGCGAGCGGCGACCACGGCAGCGCTCGAAATTCGCTTGGCCGGGTCTTTTTCCATCATGTCGACTATCAGGTTCTCGATGTCGATCGGGATATCGGCTTGGAAGAGCCTAGGCCGTAGCGGAGCAGCACCTTCCAAGTGACGCCTGAGTTTCGATTGTGTGTCGCCCCCAGGAAAAGGAACCTTCCCACAAATGGTGTAGTACAACGTGCAACCCAACGAGTAGATATCCGCCGTGGGCTTGATTTCTAGCGGCGTTCTGATCTGCTCCGGGGAGATGTAGTCTGGAGTGCCGATAATCTTGCCAGCGCGGGGGTCATTGATCAAGTCTTCAGCAAAGCCAGCCAGTCCCACGTCCGAAACCTTGGCGAGACCCTCCGGCGTCACCAGGATATTCCCTGGCTTAACATCTCGATGCACCAAACCCGCTTGATGAGCATAGTCCAATCCAAGGGCAGCTTGCCTAATAATCTGGGCAGCTCGCTGAGTGGACAGAGGGCCACGGTTGGACTTTACCAGTCTGCGTAAGTCCATGCCGGGAACGTACTCGGTGACTAAAAAGTGGACCTTTCCATCGTGGCCCGCATCAAAGGCACGCACCAGATGTGGGCAATCGAGCACCGCTTGCATGCGAATTTCGCGTGTGAAGCTCGACAAGCTCTCCTGAGTGGTGCGTTCGCGAGGCAGGACCTTAACAGCACACTCGCGGCCCATCACTTGATGCACGGCTTTAAAAACCTGTCCCATCCCGCCTTGACCAATGAAGTCGGTAATGATGTAAGGGCCCAAGTTCAGTTTCGTTTTTCCATCGCTTAGCTGATTAGCCTGGTACCGGGTGAGTATCGCTTGTTCAATCAGTATCTCGGACAACAACGTGTCGGGCACTGGAGAGTTGGTGGCAAGCCCGTGTTGCGATTGGCGGTGCCGCGCGACGCGTAAACAGTAGTCCAGCTGTTCTGCTGTGACGAGACCGCAGGCAAGAACAGCGGTTTGCAGTAGGGATTCTGGAGGTTTCGTGTGCATAGGACGGCAAAGATAAAACGAAACGGAACGCAGTTTTCATAGCTGGCCAGCCGATTCCATACTAGCACGAAGCATAAGCTAGGGAACCAGTTTGTTGGCAGGCGCCTTGTTCTGTCACTCGACCATTGTGCTACTATGCCTTGCTGATTCTGCCTGGAGCGGACACAATTTGAAAGTCGGCTTTGGGCCAAATATCCCATTTTACCCTTGCGTCCAAAGATGGCTTGCAGGGATGAAGCCGTAACGCAACTCTCCACTTCGCAGGACACATACTGTAACCAATGACTGGACGAACGATAGCGATCGGAGACATTCACGGCTGTAGCACCGCGCTGGATTCGCTGTTAGAAGCGATTGAGCCAAATGAACTGGACACGGTGGTAACGTTGGGTGATTACGTCGATCGCGGCCCTAATTCAAAGGGAGTTATCGACCGCTTGATCCAATTGTCCAGGGAATGCAATTTGATCGCTTTGCAGGGGAACCATGAGGAGATGATGTTGGACGTCGTGCAGCGCGACCAGCAACCATTTCGTTGGCTGCAATACGGTGGAGTTGAGACACTCGACTCCTATCTATTTGCTGGCGACATGAGCGTCATTCCGGCGGAACATCATCAGTTCTTCGATAGCATGGTCGACTTTTACGAGACGGAAGATTTTCTATTTCTTCATGCCAACTACATGGCCGACGAACCACTTGAGCAGAATAGCGTCCATGTATTGCGTTGGCTGAAGCTGACTGAGTCCACTCCGCCGCCTCACTTCAGTGGCAAACGAGCGATCGTAGGACATACCCATGATCACGGCGGAGAGATTTTCGACATCGGTCATTTGGTCTGCATCGACACCTATTGTTATGGTGGAGGATGGCTGACGGCACTCGACTGTGATTCCGGCGAAATCTGGCAGACCGATGTCGACGGCAACCTGCGCAATCGATCAACAAACGGCCAGTGATTCGATGTTGCTCGAGATTAGAATTGCGTATTCTCGGTAGCAGTTTGCTAACCCCGCAAGCTCGCGGGCCGTGTTAGCGACAAGCAGAGTGCACGACTCTGCTCGTTGTGAACATTTATAACTAACAGTCTATCGCCGGGACGCTGGCGCGTTGGCTGCTGGACTTGCCGGGGCCGCTGCGACGTTGCCTTCTTGAGACGTATTGTCCAAGAGATTTTCGATTTGAGCCGCGCGATGAATCTCGTCCAATTTGCGGTGCATGTTGATCTGAAGTTTCTTTTCGCGGATCTCCTTCGCCAGCTCGGGGCGTACAGCTTCCAGATCTTGAACGATGGGTGTAGTCTCACGCTGCTTGTACAGGATGGCATACTGTTCGCCCCAGGCGATGACTCCGGAAATCTGACCAGGTTCCAGGGCGAACGCTTCCTTCTCCAGCGTCGGACGTCCGCCGTGTCGACGTAGGGCTGGTATCTTGCCAAAATTGCTGCGTGATACGGCATCGACCGAGTACTTGGCTGCCAATTCACCAAACGCTTGTTCGGTCAGGTTTTCGCGGGCCTGACGAAAAACATCCTGGGCGGTCCTTTGGTTGCTCAGCACGATGGCCAGCACTTCGGCACGCGGGCCAAAATTCGACTCAAAGCTCTTCTGAATATCCTCTTCAGTGATTTCTATATCGTCTTCAACCAGTTTCTTGAGCGCTACTGTGGGCCAGACTGAATCGTCGACGTATAGATCAATCGTGGCTCCTTCCTCTTCCATGATCGCCTGCAGCCAAGCCTGACTGTCCGGCTTTCCCTGCGAGTCGATGTAACCGGCGGCGTCGGCTACCCTGGCAATCTCGGCGTCAATGTCAGGCTGTATTACAACTTTGTTTGAATTCTTGAGTTCCTGCATCAGCAGATAGCGGTCGATCTCACCTCGCAGGATTTGTTTTCCGTGGCGGGCGACGCACTCGTAAGCTAGAAACGTTAGTGGGATTGGTTGGCGATTCAGATAAGCTGCCACTCCCGGATACTTTTGTTCGCGTTCTTGGTCGCCCAAAACCGTGTATAGCTCGCTGGTTTTCTGCAGTTCAGCAAAAATGTCGTTGGCTGCCTGTCCCAGTCGACGATCTCTCAGCTGTTCTGAGATGCGTTCCTCAATTAGGGGCAGTACCTGAGCATTGGGCATCGATGGCGGCATTCTGCGTACGCATTGCAGAAAATTGTACTGGTCACCAACTTGGAAAATGGGCGAAATCTCATTGGGTTGCAGCTGAAAGGCGATCCGCTCAAACTGGTCGTCACCGCTGTAGCGACGTATCGGTGGCAGCAACCCGTCAACGCTGGCGCTTACCGCCTCTTCGCTGTGTGTGGTTGCCAAACGTCCAAAGGTTTCTGGAGCAGCTTTGGCTTGAGCGTGCAACTGCTGCGCTTTTTGCGGGTTGGCAACGGCGATCAACCGAACTTGCACCTTCTCGCCATATTCGCTTTGGATGATCTCCTGGATCTCCTGCGGCGTAACTTCAATTCGGTCAGCAGCTAGCGCTCGCAGGGCCATCATCGGCCACACAATTTCACTTGCGTATTGTTCCGGAGTTATGTCGCGCTCTTTTTCCAAGTTTTCCAGAAACAGTTTGGTCGTTATGCCGAACTTCGTGGCGGTAGCTCTTATTTCTTCGTTGACGTCCGCTTGTGTGATCGTTATGCCCTTGGCTTGGCAAGCCTGCAGGATCAGCTGCTTGTTCAGGATGTTGTCTAAGACCACCGAGCCGAAGCGACGCATGCATTCCTGGGCGAGTTTGTCGCGAGAAATGGTGCTGCCATTGATGACGGCCACCACTTTCGGGAATTCTTCCAGAGTCGGTAGCTGTCTTGCTTCCTGACCAAAAGAATTGGTGGTGCAAACGACAAGTAATACCCAGCTTGCGAAAATGCGTACTGTAGATCGAGACATATGGTTTTCCTCCTGACCATTTCGACCGACGCTTCAGGAAACGCGAGTCAGCGCGCAGACGGTCTTAATTTGTTTGCCTTATTGCGGCGGGGATTGAGCCTGGCTGACTTGCTGTCCTCAACAATGGCAACGTCGCTGTACCGACCGCAGCTGACTTTTACTAGTGTCAGCCCACCGGAACAAGATCAATGCCGATGGCTAGCAAAAGTGTCGCTTGAGCTGGATTGTGCTAAACTGATGCCTCCGAGTGAAATTCTTGCCCATGCGAGGTAACTGATGCATTTGACGAATTGTCTGCTGAGGCGGGTCGATGTTGCCCATGAATCACCAGTGGGTGCAATTGGCGCTGCGACCTGGACCGCTGGCAAGTTAGTCTTTCTGGCGGTTGCGGTAGCAATGTGCGGTCAAAATGTATTGGCGCAAACGGACGTGCCGTTTCGCGTTCACCTCTTGAACGCAGATTCCGAGTTCAGCGCGGCCACCGCCTTCGACATCAGTGGCGACGGTCGAACCGATATCGTTTGTGGAGCCTATTGGTACGAAGCTCCCACCTGGACACGTCACCACTTCCGTGAAGTGGAGCAGATTCGAGGAAGGTTCAACGACTACTCGAACTTGGCGCTGGATGTTGACCAAGATGGTGACCTGGATCTAGTCAGTGCCAACTACAGGAGCAAAAGTTTGTATTGGTGTCGCAATCCAGGCTTAGCAACAGACGCAGCTGCTCCAACTGCAGGATTGTGGGAGCAAATAACCATCGACGAACCCGGTACTAGCGAAACCGGTCGTCTCGTGGATGTCGATGGTGATGGACAGATGGATGTCTTGCCAGCTGGTACCTCGTTTGCTGCTTGGTATGAATTCCGGTCTGGAGCCGCAGCTGGCCAAATCATGTGGCTTCGTCACAATTTGCCTGAACAGCTGATTGGACACGGAATTGGTGCTGGGGATATTAATGGTGATGGGCGGACGGATATCGTCGGCACTTCCGGCTGGGCGGAATCGCCACTAGATGCCCGAAACGGACGCTGGACATGGCATGCGGATTTTCAGATTGCCAAAGATTGTGGTTTGCCGATCCTGGTCCACGACGTCGATGGTGATTCCGATGCCGATTTAATTTGGGGACGAGGGCACGATGTCGGCTTGTACTGGTCGGAACAACTAGATGAGTCGCAAGATTCGTTCACAGCTATGCCCGGCGTGCGACTGGACGAGATCGAGCCCATCCTTGATTCGGGTCGCTGGCTCACGCACGCCATCGACACCAGTTGGTCTTGCGCGCACACGTTGCTGCTGGCTGACATAGATGGCGACGGGAATCAAGATTTGGTAGCCGGGAAGCGATTCCAGGGGCATGATGGAAAGGACCCGGGTGAGAACGATCCACTGGCTGTCTATTGGTATCAGTTCGATGTTCTCAGCCGGACATGGCAGCGACACCAGATCTCTGCGGGAGGTAGCTGTGGGATAGATCTCGATACCGTCTGCTGCGATTTGGATGACGACGGCGACATGGACATCATTGCGCCTTCTCGCAGCGGATTGCACTGGCTGGAGAATCTGCGACTTGGCGACCCAGTGCAGAAAGCTCTCGGTTCGGATATTACTTCTGCGTCTGGACAACAACCACAGCGGCAACCTTTAGAAGCCAGTGCCCATGCAACGCGCGATGACTTGCTGATTTTGAATTCTGATGGCGCGACCACATCCATTGAGACGCCGCTGCAGTTTGGTGCGCGGCGCGAGCAAATTCGTCAGGCTATGCAGCAGGTCATGGGACCATTGCCTGCTTCGGATCAACGCGTTCCACTGGACATTCATGTCCAAAGCATTGAAGCCCAAGATAACTACCGCCGAATCAAACTGACCTATCAGGCGGATGCGACCAATCGAGTTCCAGCGTACTTGCTTGTTCCGGATGCTGCGGTGCTTAATGGAGCTGCGATGCTGTGCTTGCATCCAACACACTTTGAGCTTGGCAAGGCGCAGATCTGTGGGCTCGGAGGGCAGCCTAGTCGTTTTTACGCGCACGAGCTTGCTAAGCTCGGCTTCGTTTGTTTGGCGCCCGACTATCCCGGTTTTGGCGACTATGAATTCGACTTTGCCTCTTCCGAGGAAGCCTACGTCAGCGGGACCATGAAGGTCGTGTGGAATAATGTTCGCGCAATTGACCTTCTTGAACAATTGCCCGGCGTCGATCGCGACCGAATCGGTGCGATTGGGCATTCACTTGGTGGCCACAATGCTTTGTTCACGGCTGTCTTCGATGGCCGACTGAGGTGTGTTGTGACAAGTTGCGGTTTCACCGCCTTTGAAGATTATTACTCCGGCGATCTCACGGGTTGGACTAGCGCCCGTTACATGCCCTTGATTCATCAAAAGTATGACAGCGATCCGCGTCAAATGCCCTTTGATTTTCCCGACATATTGGCAGCGATTGCACCGCGGCCGGTATTCGTCAATGCACCTATCAGTGACACCAATTTTGCGGTGCAAGGAGTCAAGAAATGCGAAGCTAAATTGCGTCCCGTGTTGCAGTTGCTGGGAGCTGATGATGCGACAAAATTTTTCTATCCTGACGCGGGACATGATTTCCCCAATGAAATACGCAGTACTGCTTACCAGTGGCTTGCCAAGCAACTGAACGTGCAGCGGCAGTAAATTCAAACTCACCTACTGTATTGACGCAAACACTTGCGCCAGACTCCTATATTCGTTGCAAATTCAGACACTTCTCGCTAATCGACTCCAATTCAACTTACTCTCCTTGGGCCCTTGGGAGAGTCGCGAGCGGGCACACGCGAAGCGGGTCGGCGAGCGGGTAGGGGCC
>JAGQPR010000609.1 GCA_020426625.1 Planctomycetales bacterium | reverse complement strand
CGGATATCTTGCAGCGAGTAGGCCTGACGAGCACCAGCTGGTTGGACGTGGTCAGCAACTTTGGGGAGCTGTTTCACAACGTAGCTGGACAACCCCATGAAATTGCCCACACACGTTCACTTCGTGGCAACATACGCTTTCGAGTTCGTTCTCGCGTTGAGCGAGCCTTCGCCAGCTAACCCCGCCACAACACGCAATACTCTTCAGTTGCTAAGCCAAGCTGTCGCCGTTATCAGCCAGCTCGCGTCCGCATCTCGCTTTGTCCTTGACTCAGTAGACGTAAAGTCCGATTCGAGAGTTGGCCTCTGCATGCGCCAACTCGATTCACAATGGTCGGAAGCCGCCTGAGTCAAATGAGGGCCTCTCTGCAGCGATACTTGACGGCTCGATCTGCGGTTGCACACGGATCTCACTGACTACCCGCACGGTAGCAGCTCTCGAAAACTGCCACGATTGGCAACTAACCATCCCCACCACCATGTGCTGTGTCCGCATCTTCTCTCCTGATCGCTACGCCGAAACCCGCCCTCCTTTTAGCACCGGTGATAAGAAGCACGAATTTCCCGATGCTTTCGCGTTAGAGTCCATCCGATATTGGGCGATTGGACAGAGTCGCAAGGTTTACGTGGCTTCTCAAGACACTGGGATGAAGGAATACTGCGATGAAGTTGCTGAGTTAGTCTTTATTCAGACCGTCGACCAGTTTCTAGACATTGCTATCCGTGAGGATCAGGAAGCTGCGTCAAAACTGAGGGCCGTTATCGATGCTAATCAAGATTCAATCGAAGCCTTCATCGAAGCTGAGTTTCCAAGCCTTGGTTTTTTCGTCGACGATCGCGAGGGTGATGTCAACGATGTCAGCGTTAGTGACATTGAGATTCATGCAATGTCTATCGTAAAACTGGATGGAGGCATTGCGACAGTAGAACTCGATTTAACAATCAAGTTTGTAGCAGATGTAAGTTACGATGACATTGAACATGGCATTTACGACAGCGAGACAAAATCCCTCTGGACCCAGCAAGAGACTGGAGAGTGGGAACGAGAATACTACGGCAGTGCCGTGATCTCCGTTTCGCAGGATGAAGCCGACCCAACGAAGCTTGTCGTGAAGTCATTTCAAATCAATGACGGAGAGGATATCGCTCTTTCCTATGACGATGGCTGGCCATACAAGTAGGTGCTGCGAGTTATGCCAATGCGATAACGTCGGCGCAAATCACAGAGCACGCGGCTGTGTGAATGTTGTTTCGCTGAAAGCAAGTCATAAATTCCGTCGCCTGCCACTTCCGCCTTTTTGGTTGAGTTCGTTCTGACGCTGCAGTGTCGCAGCCCCATAGCACAGCGACTCTACTAAGAGACCATTCCGGCTAAGATCTCGCCAACAGGAGCAGCGAAGACGGGGATCGATCTCCGATCGGTAGCGACTCTGTTCAGCTCAAAACGCGAGTTTGTAAAGTCTTTGACCATGCTGGTCTCGGCAATCCTGTAACCGAGCGCCTCGGCAGACAGCCAGCCAAAACGAAATTGAATTCGCTTTCCGATGATCCAACACAGATGTTCGAAACTCTTGACAGTGACCGTTTCGGTTCGACCCCGGATCTGAAGACTGTACTTTGATGGGCCTACGTATCGAATCGGCCTCGTGAGATCCATGGTTTCATTGACGACGTGGTAGAGCAACCAATTCGGGGCGCCAGCGCGAGCGGCGAAAATGTTGGCTTGCCTCTCAAGAGCATTGACTACGTCAAAACTCAAGGAATGCTCTGTTGTAGCAATGCAGCCTGAACCACCATGGAGCTTAAGTTGCTTGCGTAGCCATTCGCCTTGTAACACTCCATGACCACCGACCTCGTGCCAGTATGTGAACGCTCGCTGAGGATGATTGGGATCGTCACTGATGATCCGGTCGATTTGGACGATGTTTTCCGCTGGTAAGAATCGACCGAAGTATTTCTTCCCATAATCATCAAATCCGAGATCCAAACCTTCTTGTAATTCGATGCCGTAGTCTGGATAGATCAGTTCCTCGTACACGACCTGGAAACTGATCCCTAGCCTGGCAGCGTCTAAGCCAACCTGCTCGGCATAGGCGAGAGTCAGTTGCTCGGCTCGATTTTGAATTTCACTGGTTTTGAGAATTTCCGGTTTGATCCGGAATGCTGGTCTATCTCGCATCATGCTTTCCTTTTCGAAAAAGGGCTAAGGCATCCTGGTACTTTGTCTCTACTTCATTGGTTGCGCGTTCCATCGAGTCGTTTTTCGCACATTCCAAGAACTGCTCTGCATCCCCCCCAAGCGCTGTGGCCAATTCAACCACCAGCTCAACGCTCGGTATCTCCCCTCGAACCTCAATCCGAGATATGTAGCCGGGTGATTTTCCAATTGCATCCGCCAAAGCGCGAACGGTTAGTCCACGGTTTTCGCGAGATTGCTTGATCAGAATGCCGAAGCTGCTCATGCATGTTTACCTTAATTGGTAAACATGGTACCGCATGTTTATAAGATGTCAACGCGGTGTCGATAACTCGCTTCCGGCAATCCGCGCTAATCGGCGCGGAAACGGCGCTACCTTATCGCCGAAAGAAGTTTTGGGACGCTAATTGCGGTTATCCCAGAGTTTTCGCTGGGTTCGCCAGCTAAATACCGTCGCAATGAATTGAAGTGATTTCAGCTGAATCGGCGCTCGGTCATCGCAATTCTTTTCGTCTAGAAGGAGTTCTTCCTGAATTTCAGGAGCCAACAACCGCAAGTTCATGATCTGAGTTACTCTGGCCCGGGTCACGTGCCCGAGGCGGGCGAGGTCAGCGTAGTCGGTGACGACGCCTTGCCTGATGAGGTCCTCGAAGTGGATCGCGAGTGCCATGTATCGCGAGATGCGCGGGATTCGTTCGAGTGCTGGCTTGGACTCGTCCGATTGGGCTGCCCCTTCGACGATTCGCTTCTTGGCCCCACGGCCGCGTTGCTTGATTGAGAACTGAAAGTCGACGCTTACTGGCTTGCTCATGAAGCGGCCTCCACGAGTTCAGGACGGTTCTCCATGGCGATCGTCTTGATGCCATCGGGATGGAAGGTGATTGTCACGCGACCGGTCGCTCCGTCGTAGTCGACCTGCTGGACGATCAACTGTACGATCCTGGATTGCTCGCGGACTGTGAGTGATTCCCAGATTGGCTCGAAGCTGGTCAATGCGTTGACAACATCTTCCCGAGTTAGCGCCTGGGCCTGCAGCACCTTCAGCTTTGCGCTGACAATCGCATGCCGGTGCTCGGCGCGCCGAAGACTTTCGTGCCAGTCGGCTAATTGTTCCAGGGAGGTTACGTCGGGCGAGCCTGGCTTGATCTTGGGAGCGGCAACGCGGATGGCTTCGTTCCAGTATTCGAGCTCTTTCACAAGCTCGTCCCGTTCCGCAACAAGTGCCCCCAGTTCGCGCTCGGATTGGATCTTGGCTTGTTCCACCACTTCGTCGACGAGCGCCGCGTCGTGGCCTACGTGGCGTATCTTGTCGACGACAAACTTCTCGATCTCTGCGGCCGGTACCGACTTGGACTTGCAGTTCTTCCAGCCACGCTTCTGGGCCTTCATGCAAACGTAGTAACGGTAGCGTTTCGATCCGTTCTTGGTCGTGTGCGTCGGCGTCATCGAACAGTCGAAACGTAGTAACGGTAGCGTTTCGATCCGTTCTTGGTCGTGTGCGTCGGCGTCATCGAACAGTCG
>JAGQPR010000608.1 GCA_020426625.1 Planctomycetales bacterium | reverse complement strand
GGTCAAAACCATCTCCCGTGAGCTTGATGGCAGTGCCGCAGTGGTAGGCTAAATTGAACTTGTGGAAGTCATTGAAATCGACTTCGATTCGAACGGGCGGTCGATCGGCAACATCCAAATAGAATATGCGGGCTTCGTCCAAGTTGTCCGACATCCGCAAACGCCCTTGGACAGTTAGGCTGTTTCCCTGGAGGCGTACCCAGCTCTCGAAAGGCTGCTCGCGATAGGGCTCGTAGGCCGATCCGTCCAGTCCCGGCAACGGTTCACTTGTTTCTGCGTAAGACTTTGGTTTGACCCCGAACAAACCGAGCAAGCTCAGATGCAAACGCCCCAGCTCCTGATTGTTTGCGTAGCGGAGATAGCGTCCCGTCTTCAAATGACCACCGGCTTTTCCAGCAAGCACGATGGGGATGCGTGTAGCCGTATGATTGTCGCTATGTCCCATGCCTGAACCGAAGAGCACGACGCAGTTATCGAGTAATGTGCCTTGGCCCTCGCGATAGGACTTCAGCTTGTTCAGCAGCGAATCAAACTTCTCCATATGCCAAAGACTGATTTTCAGCAGGGACTCGAGGTTAGTGCGGGTAAAATTTCGGAAAAAATGGGATAGGTAGTGGTGTTGTTCATTGATTCCCAGGAAGTCAAATATGATGCGACTATTGCTATTGCCAAGCATGTACGAAATACAGCGTGTCGAATCGGTCCACAGTGCCAAGCCGATTAAGTCTAACATCGATTCGACTTGCTCATTCAGATTGGTACTGCGCTGAGGTCGCGGCAAATCCGAGAAATTGGTTTTGGGCGGAGCCGCGCTAAGATTGTCCATCCGCTTTTCGACCTCGCGGACTACTTGCAAATAATGCTCCAGCGTATGTCGATCCTCGACACCAGCTCTCCGCGACAGGGCTCGCGCGTCTTCGCTAACCCGGTCAAGTAGACTCGTCATCTCACGGCGCTTGTTGGCATCTGAGAGTGGGCTGCGAAATAATCGATCGAATATCAATTGCGGATCGCTTTCGCGCGGAATTGGATTGCCACGCTGATCGTACGAGATATAGCTGCAACCGATTTGATTGGTGAACAAACCTTCTGTCGTTAATTCCAACGAGCGCAGTGGAGTTTCACGACCAATCTTGTCAGCGACTATTTGATCTATCGAGGCCGTATCTTTGTTTTCGTGATGACCGCACAAAAAGCGACGCGTGGAATTCGCGTGAGACGAAAAGCCAAAGTCGCCCATGTTATCCAAAATCAGCAAGTCTTGCTTGTGCTTTTCAAAGGGCTTCATCAGCGGGGACATCCGAAAATCGGTTTCTTGGCCGGCGCTAATGTTCCAGGATGGCGGATGCACGCCATTGGGCTTAAAGAGGGTCACGAAACGCAATGGCGGCGTATTGGCCTCGCTAGCTCGCGAGCTTGATTCCATCAGGTTCAGTAGCGGTAACGGCAGGAGGGCGCCAGCAGAGCCTCTCAAAAACGTGCGGCGTTGTATCTTCCAGTTCATCTGCTTTTCCTATCATTCCAATCATTAAACGCTGCCGGGCATTTTTTCGTTCTCCAGGCCAACTGCGGCATGTTCAAATAGCCATCTTGTTACCGCCGTGCGGGGCAGCATTATTCTATCAGCGGATAACGCGATGTAAGTGGCAATTACAACGTCGTCTCCCGAAAGGGAAGACTATTAACGATTTCCATGATCAAATCGCGGTAGGTACCGTTGTTCTCTAACATTTTTGTGGCGATTGCGTCGACAGTAGGTTGATCGTAGTATTCGAGCTTGCGACAGAGAGCGTAGCTCAAGAGGCGGTTGACAATGTTGCGGACGACGCGGGCTCGCTGTGTCGTAGTCAGAATACTCTTCAGTTCCTGAAAGTCGTTGAATTTTTCACCGCTCGGTAGCTGGCCTGATGCGTCGATGACGTGACTCGTTTGGGAGCTAAGACCATCTCGCCTGCGTTTGGGTGGTTTATAGGTGGGTGACAATACGTAGCCACCTTCGTCATCGTAGACTTGCAGCGCAAATCCGAGCGGATCGATCTTGTCGTGGCACAGGGCACAGGATGCATTGCTGCGATGCTGTTCGAAGCGTTGGCGAAATGTCAAGTTCTCTCCCGCCCGATTCTCGGCGACTTGACCGACGTTGGCAGGCGGATCGGGAAGCGATTCGCCAAGTATCCGTTCCAGGATCCAAGTCCCTCGAAGAATGGGACCGCGATTCATGGCAAGGATACCGGGCATGGTCAGCAGTCCACCTCGCTCGGGCGTGTTCTCAAGAATCAGTTTTTGATTAGGAGCAGCGGCGACTTCAATACCTTTTTGCCGCGGTACCGCCTGCAGTCGCTTGCCATCCATTGCGTAGAATTTCTTCGTAAAAGCATTGGCAAACGTAACCTGAGAATCAATGATCTCGACCAGCGGACGATCTTCACGGATGAGATAGTCGATAAAATCGAGAGGCTGTTCCTTAAGTGCCATAACGTAGGGTGTTTCGTCCGACACGTGGTCGATTTCGTCCAGCGCCAGCCACTGAACAGCAAAGTCCTCAGCCAGACTAACTGATTTAGGAGACCCCAGCATGCGCTGAACCTGCTGCCGCAAGGAATCAGACTGACTTAGCGTCCCAGCTTGCGCCGCCTGGAATAGCTCTGCGTCTGGCATGTCCGCCCACAGGAAGTAGGAAAGCCGCTCGGCCAATTCAAAGTCGTCGACCGGGTGCTGACCCTCGGTGCCTTTGAATAGCAGGCCGCGATACATGAACTCAGGCGACATCAGCGCGATCTTGAGTTCCCGCTTGGTGGCTGCCAAAGGCTCATTGCTAGCCCGAATATTCGCCATGATCTTGTCGATGGCCAATTCGGGAACGTTGCGTCGAAATGCCTTGGGGACAAATTGCCGAACGATCTTTTCGGCAACCACTAGGTCGAAATCATCGGCAGCAACTGCAAGTCGCGCTGGCGTGAAAAATTCCTCCAACGCTCGATCGGCAAGCATGGAGTATTGGTCCCAAAGGACTGTCGTGAGCGGCGCGGAATGCGTGTCATTGCGAAACCCACTTTTTCCAGGTACGTCTGGTTGAAGGATTTTAAGCACCAAAGACTTTTCGGAGCGAGTCTGCTCGGCTTCGATAATCGCTACCTCAAGATCGAATCCCAATAGCGACCGTAGAGTATTTCGGTACTCGGCGGCTGACAAACGCCGCGGCCGAAATATGCCCGACTTGGCTTGCACGTTCTGAACAAAACGCGCTTCGTACCACTGAACAAGCAGTGCGCGTTCGGTCTCGCTCGGCTGCATCTCGTCGCCAGGCGGCATCCTAGCGGCAAGCACGAGTTCTGCCGCCTTCTCCCAGGTCTCGAAGTTCTCATCGATTTCCTGAGGTGTTCGGATGCGATCCAAATTGGTGTCACCGCTCGAGTCATCGCCAGTGTGGCACCGGAGGCAGTGCTTCTCTAAGAACGGACGGATGTCGTCTTCAAAATCCATCGCGGTCGAGTCTGTCCCAATCGCGGCCAGCAAGCAGAGTGGTAGCAGTATGTAACCAGAAGGTAATAACGACACAGAGGAAAATTGGCGTTGCATCTGGCGAAACAGGAGGGGGCAGGAGAGGACTGAGAGACTTCAGCCGCACTATAGTCAATTCAATGCACTGTAGTTGAACGAGGCGTAACAATCGCAGCGAACCGTCTACACAGTAAGCATACGCTGCAACACAGGCCGGCGAAGCAAATTAGGCATGGAGGC
>JAGQPR010000607.1 GCA_020426625.1 Planctomycetales bacterium | reverse complement strand
ATGTTGTAGTCGAGTTGCTCGCAGAACTGCCGATCGGAACGAATCGAATACAGCGCGATGAGCAATTGGCCCTTGAGCAGCCGTTCCGGCGGAATCGACGGGCGACCCGTGCTCGAATAGAGCGCATCGAGTTCAGAAGAAATCGCGCCAAGTGCTCGCTCGGCCAGTTTCTTGACCCCGCGTAGCGGATGATCTGTCGGCACGCGGGATTCCGCCGAGAAGTAATGGAACATCGAGGACAGGGGATCAAGTTGGCCACGCATCGCTGTCAGGACAAGGGTTCGGAAGACCAGGCTATGACATTTGCCAGGGCCGTTCGTTCACTGGGTTTTGCATCAACCTGTTAGGTGTCACTGGGGTGCGACTCGCCAAAGCATGAACTGACAACTAGTCTGTTCGAAGGACAGAGAAGAGGGCGGAAATGAGCAACGCAAGAAACGCAATCCCCACTACGGCGAATAGGCTAGAGATCCAAACCATGTGGCCGAATGGCGAAAAATACTGAAACGTGAGCGAGAACATCGAAAATGCACAGAAGTACATAACTTTCAGCGGATTCGATGGTGTCAAATCGATGACCGAGGATGTTTGCGATATATCGCCCCCTGTTCTTGTAACTGAAATAGACGTATAAAGTATTCCAGAATCAGATTGCGCCGAAACGATCGCGAAAGTGATCAGAACGTAAATGGCGTAGACGTAAATCATGTTTCGCAGTACTGCACGCGGCCTTAGACCATACCCCGCAAGATACTCGTATGCGAATGAAGCGAACGACTGAAAGATCCTCGCAAAGGCGCCGTGGAAATCACCATCGGAGCTAGTTTCACCTGTAAATGTGTGGTACCGATACCAAGAGCGTGTGCGATGATATCGCTCCCAGTAAAGGCATGACCGGGCCTCCTCACTAAAGCAATTGGCAATGTATAGGCGTCTGAGGCGGTTGTAGACTTGGGACCGCTGCATATGTCGCTCGTACTTATCCAGATCTGCAAAGCTAAATGAGTATCCATTAACAAAGTAACTGCCATTAGGTAGTTGTGAGGTGTCTACGATTTTGTCACCAACCTTCATGTGGCTCTGGCCGGCTCCAGAGGCGGATATGGTTGATGACCGACGCAGTCGTTCAAGCCTAAAGTTAGTGAATTTCGTGTATGTTATGTTCGAAAAGTCAACTATTCTCAGGCCATAAATATAGGACTCTGAAAGATCGCATCTGGTGAGATTGCAGTCCCGAAAGTGCGTCGCGTATAGTACCGTGCGCCTGAAGTTAGATCGGTAAAGATCTGCGCCTTCAAAATTCGCATGGCAGAGATCGCTGTTGGTGAAATTGCAATCGACCAGAGTGCTGCCTGAGAAATCAACTCCAACCAGACAGCGACCTGAGAAATCCGCGCGCACGAACGTCTTGTTGCGAAAGGAATTTAGCGGATCAACGTTGCTCCAGTCGATTGGTTCGTTGAAGTCGCTGTTCGGCTGCATGAAACGCCTCCCAAATTTGTTGTCTTGTCGCGTAAAGTAACTCAGTGAACGGGAAGAACCCAAACCTATCCCATCGATCCAGAACTTCCTGTGACGCTGCGAATGCGGCCCCGCCTGTTCCGGTAGCAGTGCCGGATAGTTTGATCTTCTGGCCAAACAACTCCGAAATATAGGCTTCGTCTCCATACGCGGTAGGGACGTCCACAGGAACAGTCCAGCTCTTGAAACCAACTTTGTGTGGGCGCTCTAGGGGAGTGATCCCTAGCACGCGAAGCTCGGATAACAGCTCGCCTTCGGTGGAGGGTTTCGACGAAAAGCAGAGGGAATTAGACGAACACAACTTGCAGTGACGTTGCTCATCAAGTGGAACGTCCGCGACTCGCTTGTGGTGGATTCGTAGATTATCGTTGACTGGGCACATCAATTGCGATAGGTGTCTTACTCCGAGTTCATCTATAAGGCTTCGAAGTTTTCGATACTGCGAATCATTGATTGCCTCAATCTGCTTGAGCGAGGGATGAAACTCATCATTCAATGGCTTCAAATAGACGGATATATTCTCGCCCCTAGGGATAAGTCGCAGTAGATTAAGACAGCCATCAAAGTTGTCGGCAGTGATAGGTCCGATGGCAACGACGACTGGTGAATCGAAGTGCGCCGCGCTGGCAATGACCTCATGGGAATTATCCGGACAATCGAGACTCGGTGAATAAGGCGTGGCCGTGAGCTTTATGATCGTGTTGTCGCGGCCGATCTGGCGGGCAACGCTTGGCTTGATCGGAAACCGTGTGAGTAATGTCGTGGGGTAAGAGTTAGGGAGTAGATTAAGGAACTCGGTCACCTCTTCAATCTCGAAGCAGAGGTCGGTATCATTGCCTATGCGAATGGGAACGCGTGCTCTCGAAAACGAAGGCATCTTATTTAGGAGACGCAATATGTCGCCCGGTGAAGTAGGGTACTTGCGTTGAATTCCGGCACTGAATAGTCGGTCGCGAGTATTTCCGTATCTCACGCTGCAGAAGTTGCAGCCTATGCATCCGAGATGGAAGGCGACTGAGATAAAGCCGGGCGTGAGCTTGATCGGCAAGAATTCAGAGATATCAATCAAGATACCGCTCCATAGACAGAGAGAGCCTTCTTGCGATAGCTACAACATGCGACGGTTGTTGCGCCCCTTTGCCTGTCTTTACTTGGCGTAAGGCTTCGGCGAGCATTGCTGGGCCCTTCCCGAGTTCCTTCATCCAGGGGTGTGCAGGGAACAGCCAGAGGTGGAAGTGATCAGCCGAGTCTTCGTTCTGAAAAATATAGACGGTCTCGAAGCCCGCCTCGGATAGCGCCTTCCTGGCGGCAACCAGCGTTGGCCCGAAGTGTTGGAGTTCCTGCATTGTGAAGTCCGCAATCGACGTGACATGTCGCCGGGTAGAGATGATGACGAACCCAGCTAGAGCAGTCTCAATGTCCTGATGCACGTGAAAGAACGGGCTCACGTGTATCGTGCCGGGATAGTCTGTCTCGGTCAGATTCGCGACCGCACACCCGATGCATGCGGTGCGAAGTTCGTGGCCCGTAAACAAACGAATGACTCTCATGGTGTGTCCTCTAAGTGTCTTCTATACCGCATCCGACGGCAGGGGGTTAAGAAGGAGCGACTTTGAATGGTGACTGTGTGTAGAGGGCGAATTCGCTTGATAACATGGGCATGCGGAATGACGTGCCGCGTAGAACGCTGTTTTCATTATGAAATCTTTCCGCATGTAAAATATACCGACACGAAACGCCGCATTCAGACATCGCCCGAGCGGCCTGCACTGACCTCCGCGCATGCTTAGGCGGAGAGCATAGCGTTTCTCACGGACGGCAGCTATCCGGCTCATTCTTCAAACGGCCGGTGATGGCCGAGTCATGCCCCTGAGCTTCGTTCCCGTCACCTGTCGTTCGCGACCGAATTGTAGTCGGGGTGGCCGTCCGGTCTGGGTCAAGGGCCGACGTAAGGTCAAGATGGCGGCTGGTGACACGACTGCTTGTTCTACCCCCATTACATCGGCCGAGCGACATCGAACCCGGCCGGCCAGCATTAAGAGCCCTCATCGCGGGCTTTTACCGTCCACCGGAAAATCCGGATGCCCGGAAATGCTGCAAGCGATCAGCGCTCGCGCGACCCGGCGGCCAAATCACGCGCGCGATCCTCGCGCTCGTGCGGCACGAGCTTAGAATGCAGCCCGATGTCATGATGATCGCCCTTCCCCACCTCCGGCCGGTCACGCCGTTGGGGAACACCCTTCTCGATGTCGAGCGCAGCGAGCTTCACGTTTTCGCGCGCGATTGCCGCCGGCAGCGCCTGCACGTTGT
>JAGQPR010000606.1 GCA_020426625.1 Planctomycetales bacterium | reverse complement strand
TTCAAGTCGTCCAGCCAAAGGCGTTGATACGATGTATCGTTCTCGGATCCGCGTGAGTCCGTCTTCGTCTATCGTTACCTGCAGAGGCCCTATCCGAGCTGTTTCGATGTCGACTAAGACGGGCTTGGGGCGCATTGCAGAAAACAACGCTCCCGCCAGCGCAAGTCCTAGTAGTCCCCAAAAAGAAAATCGCAGTACACGACGCAACAGCCTGACCTCCAAACAGTGATTATATGACTCGAGACAGCCAAATTTTTCTCCAGGCTCCGGCTGATATTTTACAGGTCGCGCCCAATTGTGATGCTCTGGTCAAACGTGCCATTATTGTGCAAGCCTCATTCGGTACCGGCAAAGGAATAACTTTGCCAAACCAGAATATTTTGTCGAGCGGCCCGTGGTCACTCGCGACTCTTCAGCACTTCAACTAAATTCAGACGATCGAGTTGTCTTCGTACCAGCAAACCGCTTGCTAATGCGGCGACTACGGTCACGATGGCCGACAATCCAAAGGAACGTGGGTTGATTACCAGCGGTATGCGAAATTGCTGTGATTCGAAGCCTTGCACCATGGAGTAGCAAAAGCTGTAGCCTATCAGCCAGCCAAGCGGTATGGCAATGATGGTTAGTAAAGCTAACTCACCCAGCAGCAGTACGGCCACCTCAGTACGAGTAAACCCGATGACACGCATGGTAGACAGTTCCCGCGATCTTTCGTCAAGGGAAACGCGGGCCGTGTTGTATACGACGCCAATAGCAATAATGGCCGCAAATACGATGTTGACGGCTTGGAATTTTAGCAGGTTTTCACTGATCGTTTCTTCGAATTGATTGATGGTTGCTTGCTTGACCGCTACCGAGCCCACTGCGGGCAGCCGTTTCAATTCTCGATAGAGTGCTTGGCTGTGGGCTGCGTCGACACTGATGAATGCTCCGCTCAGTGAATCGCCCTCGTCGAGCAACTGGTGCAGAAAGTCCAGATCGCAGTAGGCGTTGAGTCCTGTATATTCGCGGGCCAAACCACTGACATTCAATTCATAAATCGCCCGTGTTCCATCCAGGACTTCGACAATCACTGTATCACCCAGTCCAACATGCAACTTCTTGGCAAGAGCATCGGACAAGACGACACCGCTGGGCGGTATTCGGATAGGCCGCTCAGAAGCGTCCAACAAGCGGAATAGGTCACGATTGGGCCCCAAGCCAATGATGGCTGTTCGCTCCTCATGGTAAGCATATTTCATGCGGACTCCCATGGACCGAAATGGCTCGACTGATTCGACGCCAGGCAAATGCTTTAGGTCGAACAACGCTGCTGCGGAGGTCACTTTCTCAAACGCGACTTGGACATCTTGCCGCTGCGCTGTGGTGAATTGAAAATCGAGCAGATATCCAATTGCGTCTGGGGAGAAATTGCCCATCAACAAGACCGCGACGGCGGAAGCGATACCGATGACGGAAAACAACGAGCTGAACGGGCGCCTTTGCAACTGACGAAGTATCATGCGAGCCGGTAGAGGCAACATCCAGGAAAGTCCCAGCAGTTCGGCGATCGACTTGCGGTATCGCGACGGAGCAGCAGGACGCATGGCTTCGGCAGGCGTCAACTTAGTCGCTTCCCGCACCGCCCTCAGGCTGCCAAGAGCAGCGGCCAGAAGGCTGATCCCGATACCAATGAATAAGACACGCCAGTCAGGTCGATACTCGAACACCGGGAACTTGTAGAATTCTGAATAGAGCTTGGCCAGTCCCGAAGCCAAATAAGTCCCCAGTCCGGCTCCTACCGCTGCACCTGCTAACGTCACATAAAGCGCGGCACTCAGGTAGTGCCAACCTACTTCAACGTTTCCATAACCAAAGGCTTTGAGAGTGGCGATGATTTCCCGTTGAGTGCCGATGCGTCGGGACAACACGACATTTAAGAGAAACGCTGCCACTCCCAGAAAGATGACCGGAGCCACTACTGCCATCCCTTCTAGCTGCGAAATCTCATCGTCCAGAAAGGAAGCCGAAAGCTGGTCTTCGCGCAGGTAGGATCCCACACAGCCGTATGGTTTCAGTATGCGATCTAGGTCGTCAATAATCTCTTTTGGCTTTGCGCCGCGCAGCATCTGAATAGAAACATCGTTGAATCCGCCACGCATATCGAACGCAGATTCCAGCTGCCGATCGCTCATCCAAAATACGCCAAATCGTCTTTGGTCCGGCAGCAGATCACCTGCTCGAATCTGGAATACATACTCAGGGGACAAGGCGCTGCCAACAATCCGCAATTCTTGCAGTCTACCGTTTAGTACTGCCTTGACAGCGTCGCCGAGTTGCAAATGATTGGCAAGCACGAAGCCTTCGCTGGCCACGACTTCGTCGGGTCGCATCGGGTCGGGAAATCTTCCCTGCCGCAGATAGACACGGTTTAACTTTGGCTCACCAGCTGGCAATGAAATGATCCTGCCCGTCGCCGGTTCTACCAGTCCGGGCACATCCAAAGTAACGTCGGCAACAACTCTTGTTTGCACGACGGCGACACCTTCGATCGATTCCAATCGTGGAATGATCGAAACCGGTGCTCGATTTAAGCTGGCAAAGGCGTCCCCCAGTCGATAGCGCTCGTAGTAGGTGTCGCGGGTTTCGCGTAGGAAGTTCAGTGTGCTGAGCGCCATGACAAAAATAGCGACACCCGATGCGACCACAGCCGCAATGGCCAGCGCCTGCCCCTTGCTCTGCCCCAGTTCCCGCCAGAGCTTGCGTTGCAATGTCGTCATGCGCGCTCAGTTCCTACCACTCAATTTGTTCCACCGGAGTTTTCTCGGAAACTTGGACCTGTGATGCAATTTGACCGTCTCGCATGGTGACCACTCGATCGGCCATTCCACCGATGGCTGCATTGTGCGTAATTACGATTGTGGTTGTCCCTAAGTCTCGATTGATTCGCTCAATCGCTTGCAGAACGGTAACGCCAGTTGACGCGTCGAGTGCGCCGGTCGGTTCATCGCACAGAAGGACTTGGGGCTTCTTGGCAATAGCCCGGGCGATGGCAACTCTCTGTTGCTGGCCGCCCGAGAGCTGCGAGGGGAAATGGTCAGCGCGGTCCTCCAGTCCCACCAGTGCCAGCGCTTCCGTGGGGCTCATGGGACTGCGACAAATCTCCGTTACCAAGCTGACGTTTTCCAGGGCAGTCAGGCTGGGAATTAAGTTGTAAAACTGGAATACAAATCCAACAGATTCTCGGCGGAATCGCGTGAGTACTCGTTCACTGGCTGACGTCAGCTCGAGGCCATCGAAGAAAACCGTGCCTGACGTGGGAGTGTCCAGCCCGCCGAGGATGTTCAGCAGCGTCGACTTGCCACTGCCACTGGGACCTAGCAACACCGTGAATTCGCCTGCCATCAATTCGAGGTCAACGCCACGCAGCGCGCAGACCTTAACCTCTCCCATCGTATAGGTTTTGGCGAGCGACTGAATCCGAAATACAGTTTCAGGCATGTGGAGAACGTGCGTGATGGTTGCTGACTTGATTTTCTCGGCTGCGAACGTTCATTCTGCACTAATTCCGGGGAGTCGTTGCTTGCCAAAGGCCTTTTCACCGGCAAAACGATTAGAAACCGAACATTGCGTTCACCTTGGTACTCTTCTGGTCGAAGGTGAAAGATTCTGGAGCTGCCTATCAGGATTCGCAGGCTTTAGGCGACCTAAACTCGCGTTAAATTGGATACCTCTCGCTTATCGCCACCATGGTTAATCGCAACTCACCCTCCCACCGAAAGTTACGTCGTATTCGACGTAAATATTCGCCTAAGGAGTGAATGGAGCAAAGGATCTGGCGGCTCAGCACTTTGGTAAAGCAAGGCGGCGACCGCTC
>JAGQPR010000605.1 GCA_020426625.1 Planctomycetales bacterium | reverse complement strand
TTGCTCTAGAACAAAAAGGGCAACTCAAGGAGTTTGAGCTCAAGTACCGAGAGCTTTTCGATCAGGATTGGGATGCTAACAAAGACCTCATCTCGTTCTCCCTTGGGGAAGCCAGCGCCGTCATGCACGCGCTCTATCCGGACCGCTATTCTGCACAAGACACCTGGATTCAGGCTGTGCAGGACCGCGCTGATGTGAACCCCGGGCGCCTTGCAGAGCGGTGCAAAGAGCTCATGACACGTCGCAGGCCAGACCGTCATCTAGTGTTCGTCGTAGACGAAGTCGGCCAGTTCGTTTCCAAAGACGTGCAGAAGATGCTGGACCTCCAAGCAATCATTCAAAGCATGGGGCGTGTTGCACGAGGCAAGATCTGGGTAATCGTCACGTCGCAGGAGAAACTGACCGAACTGGTTGGAGGGCTTGACGACAAACGGGTCGAACTGGCCCGGCTGATGGACCGATTCACTTTGCAGGTCCATCTCGAACCATCGGACATCTCTGAGGTAACCAGCAAACGCGTACTAGCCAAAAAGGCGACTGCCGAAAAACTGCTGCGCGAGCTGTACACCGCCAACAGTGGACGCCTAGCCACGAACACACGCCTCTCGGCGGACATTACCTTGCCAGAGCTTTCTGCGGATCGGTTCATGGACCTTTACCCGCTGCTACCGTATCACATTGACCTAATCATCAATGTCGTTTCCGGTTTGCGAATGCAAGGCGGTGCTAGCAAGCATGTCGGCGGAGCGAACCGAACAATCATCAAGCTTGCTCAACAGCTGCTGATTCACGAAAAGGTGGCGCTTGCAGAGCAAACCGTAGGGGAGTTGGCCCGCATTGACCAGATCTACGACCTGGTGGTCGGCAACTTACCCAGTGAATTGCGCGGCAAGATTGATGACATCAAGCAAAAGGTACCCCATCAGCTCGCGCAGCCGGTGGCGAAGGCTATCTGCCTACTGCAGTTCGTGAAGAGTATTCATCGCACGGCAGAGAACATCGCAGCGGCATTGCACCCCGGTGTCAGTAGCGACAGTACGCTTTCACAAGTTCGCGATGCTCTGCAATGCCTGGTGGACACGCACCAGGTGCGACTTGCAGAAAACCAGTACCGCATTCCTTCTCCAACGGAAGACGATTGGGAAGTCACCCGCGCTGGCTTCAAGCCCAGTCCGGGCGATATCAATCGTTTGCATACCGAAGTGGTCAGCGCACTCTGGGAGCCCAGGCCCAGTCACAACTTGCAGGACGCGAAAACTTTCAAAGCAGGACTGAGTTTGAATGGTCGTACTCTACAGGAAGAAGACATCCAATTCCTGATTACCCTTGCCGATGCTGCCAAGGACTACGACCAACAAGCGCAAGACGCGCGTAGCCGCAGCCAGACAGAGCGCAAGTCCGTGTTCTGGGTGACGGGTCTAGATGAGAAGATCGACCGCGAAACGGTGGAACTTTATCGTTCTCGTGAGATTTTGGCTCGCAAGGAGCGAAGT
The DNA here is from genome assembly GCA_020426625.1 of Planctomycetales bacterium. Classification (GTDB taxonomy): domain Bacteria; phylum Planctomycetota; class Planctomycetia; order Pirellulales; family Pirellulaceae; genus Aureliella. The sequence continues at coordinate 2,386 of JAGQPR010000605.1, read as the reverse complement.
GCAAAAACCAAGGACGAAACTTCCCTTGTAGCGGAGGAGAAGCAGCGCATGCGCACCCACGAGGGTGAGCTGCGCCGCTTACTCAAGGACGCCTTGCTGGCGGGAGTGATCTACTTTCGAGGTAACGACCGCAGCCCTGATCACACAGCAAGCAGCGTGAGTCAAACTGCCAGCAAGGTACTGGCTCAGGTACTGCCTGATGTCTTTGACCGTTTTGAAGAAGGTGCCGCCCAGCCAACGGGCAAAGATCTGGATGCTTTGCTGACCAACGACAACCTGCGGGGGCTACCTCCACTCTTCAACAAGCTAAAACTCTTACGCGAGGAAAAGGGGCAGCCTGTTTTCAATACAGATACCGGCGCTTTGAAAGAAGTAATCGATCGAATTGAAAATCGAACCAACTATGGCGAAACAGCCAGCGGTCGCTACTTGGCGGACGAGCTAGCAAAAGAACCATTTGGCTGGAGCTTTGACGTCGTTCGCCTTTTTGTCGTGACTCTGGTTCGGTCTGGCAAGCTTCGTGCGACCAGCAAGGGATCTGTTATTGAGTCCGCCTTATCAGTAGAAGCCCGCGATGCATTCTCAAGCAACAACAATTTCAAAGCTTGTGCTTTTCAAAAACGCGTCTCTGGCACAGATATCACTCAATGGCTCGAGGCAGAGGCTGCATATCGCGATGTCTTTGGGCAACAACTACCAGAACTCCAGGGCAGTGTGATCGCCGAGACTTTGCGTAAGGCTATCGGCCAGGCAGAGAATAAGGTTTCTGATGCGCATAAGCTATTGCTTGGGCAGCAACTCCCTGGTCATGAAGTTCTAGAAGATGCCATCAACCAAATGCGCGCCATCCGCACGGCCGGTGAGGATGATGCAATTCTCACCTTTAATGCCACCCACAAGGCTATTAAGGAGGCGATTCGTCGTGCGGCCGAACTTGGTTCTGCATTGGCTGAGCCGCAACTTCACGATATTGCTCGCGCTAAACGAGTCTTGCATCAGCAATGGCCTTTCCTAAAAGATGAGCCAGATCTTATTGATGCCTTAAAGGAGAAAGCTAACGCTCTCCAGGATTTGCTTCAGCGTGAGACCTTTTACCGAGAACTCCCCACCATTGACCAGCATGCTTCGGATTTGTCGCAGGATTATCAACAGCGCTTTGCAGCAGCTGTCGACGCACGTGCTGCTGCCTACGCGTCGGCTTTGGCCGAACTAAAGGCCAACGAAGCCTGGAACGAACTGAGTGCGGATCAACAAACTCAAATCGCCCTTCAGTTGCACTCAAGGGCCACTACGGCTGTAAGCGAACAGGTGGCAATTCCTTTCCTGCGTAGTGAAACCGAGGCTTGTTCGCAACACCTTAAAACCGCTATTCATCAGATGCTGACATTGATCGATGGCAACCGCCTGGTCACTATTCGTATCGATGAATTTTTTGGGGGTCGAGTTGAAACCGTTGAGCAACTAGAGGCAGCTTTGTCAGTGCTACGACAGCGCATTGAAAAATTGCTGGCCGAAGACAAAAAAGTGCTAATCCAGTAAGGGGATAACGATGGACAAAGCACTACGCGACGAGCTGCGAAAAGCCACGCAATCCATTCGAGAGCTGCTAGAGAAGGAGTTCAGTGAGCAACTCGAAGGTGATTTTGACATTCTTAGAGATGGCAGGATATTGCCTGAACCTGGCCCCCATCTTTCTGCTGCGCAGCGTGTAGTGCGCGAAAAACTCGTTGCTGCAGTTGAGCACAAGCAAGCTAACGGCCTTTCACCGGGAGATGCTGTTTCAGCATATCTCCGGGAAGCCGCTTTTACCGCGTTAAACCGTTTTGTTGCGCTCAAAATGTTGGAGGCGCGCGGGTTAGTTCAGGAATGCATATCGCGCGGCGACGAATCCACCGGCTTTAAAGAATTTTCGGCTTTAGCTCCTGGGTTGGTTCAACTGCCAGACAAAGGCTATCGCCTCTACGTAGAAACCTTGTTCGACGAGATCGGGCAGGAAGTCCGAGTCCTCTTTGATCGACGAGATGTGGCAAGCCTGCTGTGGCCTAGGCGACCAACTTTATTGCTATTGCTCGAGCAGCTGAATGGCAGTGAACTCAAATCTGTTTGGGCTGGTGATGAAACGATTGGCTGGGTCTATCAATACTTCAACTCTCATGAAGAGCGTGAGTCGATAAAACGAGAAAAGCGGGTTCCAGAAACCGGGCGCGAGATTTCTCTTCGCAGTCAGTATTTCACTCCAGATCATATTGTTAGGCTGCTGCTCGACAACACACTGGGGCGCATCTGGTATGAGGGCCGTGCCGGTAAAACACAAATCGCGGAGCAATGCATCCACATGCTCCAGCCTAAAGAGCACGAGACTTTTTCGCGCACTCCCAAGGACCCT
>JAGQPR010000604.1 GCA_020426625.1 Planctomycetales bacterium | reverse complement strand
CAACCCAAGACAGCCGCGAAGCGGCGACAGTACTCAGCGGCGAAGCCGCGTCAGCATGTAGCCGTGAGCGTCAGCTCATGGAAACAGCAACGACAATCCAAGACAGCCGCGAAGCGGCGACAGTACTCAGCGGCGAAGCTGCGTCAGCATGTTTCCGTGAGCGTCAGCTCATGGAAACAGCAATGACAATCCAAGACAGCCGCGAAGCGGCGACAGCAGGCGACGCCCAGATTGGGAACATATGCGACCGAATCCTATCCGGACCGTAAGGCCGCACGCAGATTCTTCAGTTGCATTTCAATGTCCAGAGCCTCAGTAGCTAAGTCGGCAGCAACAGTTCTCGCTACGCACAATGAGATCAATCTTGGACCAGAGACTTTCAATACGCTCTGCGCTTCGTCGCGCCAGGACTCGATTCGGTCGAACTCAAAAGCAGCAGGGAAGCCCGTTGCTTTGGCCAGCCCAACGTAATCCACGCCAACGACATTGGTTGCTACGGTCTGCCCGCCAGTGACCTCATAGAGCCCATTGTTCAGGACAACTACGGTAAGATTCGTCGAGCCCGACGCTACTACGGTGATCAGTGATCCAAGACTCATCGCCAGCGAACCATCGCCGGTAATGACCATAACATGCGAGTTGGGGCTTGAAATCGCCAGCCCTAATGCAAGTGGAATTGCACCGCCCATCGTGGATGGGTTGTAATGAAAATCCAGTGAGTGGCTAGCCAGCAATGGCCAAACACGCGACGAGCCTTGATTGGTAACAACAATGGTGGAATGATCTCGCGTGTCGATGAGGACCTGCAATGCTTCGCGAACCGGCATTGCCATTCGGTTACCCGTAAAGTGTTTCAACATTGAATGTCGATCTTTCATTGGCAGTGAGTCAACTGTTTACAACCGTCACAGTCACGAAGCGCGCTGCGACTGAATCCATACACGCCAGCAACTGTCGTGAGTTGGTCGTCCCAATTCCTGTATACGGGTCCAGGGAGTAACGGGAAACGTGGACCAGTCGCTGACATGGCCAAACAGAGTAGGAACTTCGGAAAAGGAAACGACAGATTGTTGCGGGGGGAACGAGCAAGAAGTGTTTCCTTTAAAAGAGTTTTTGGAGAAACGACGCAAAGCCCTTTCGAAAATCGGGGCGCACGCTCAAACGGCTAATCGAAAGTGGCGTTGTCCAGCTGATGAGACAGTTGTCGCAGCACGGACGCCGCACGACTTGTATAATTCACAGAACCAAAAGCACTGCAAATAGATTGTCTAGGGTGCATGCATCTTATCACATTGAAGGTTTCGGTTGCCGTGAGCTCCTGCACACTTGTTTGCAAGCGCAAATACACGACTTCCCTGTTGGTAATGATTGTCATGACCAGCGTGTTGCTCGACGATGCAGCCAGCCAATCTGTTACTGAAGAACGAACCTCTGTTGGTCAACGCTCGAGTGAATCCATTCAATTCTGGTATGGAGATTACCAACAATTCGGTCACCTGGGAGGGCACCCGCAGCGGTGGATCAATGTCGTGGGACACGCTCAACCCATAGGCCTGGTTACACTGTCATACCAGCTAGACGATGGCCCGATGAATGAACTGGCTTTTCGCGAGGACTACAAGCGAATAGCGGCCGACGGTGACTTTAACGTCGAACTACTGGTAAACGAACTAACTTCCGGTCAACATTCGCTCACAGTCACAGCAATCTACCAAGATCGGCAGCAGCAGCGTCAGATGACGTTTGACGTTTGTCATCCGCCTGCGAGCGGAGGCGGCCAGAATGCGAGTGAGCAACCTGCCCTCGAGCGGGCTCCTCGCGAAAACTGTGGACGAGTTGACCACTGGCCGCTGCCTTATCATGTGCGATGGAACAAGCAGAAGTCCATTACCGATGCGGTCCAAGTCGTTGACGGCCATTGGAGGTTAACCCCTGAAGGCGTGAGAACAGTTGGACATTATTACGACCGAGTTTTGGCGATCGGCGATGAATCGTGGCGCGATTATGAAGTTCGAACTCGCGTCAAGATACACGCCCTCACCGGCCCCAAGTCTGGCGGCAACACAACCAATGTTACTCACTGCGCAATCGCGTTGCGGTGGCCAGGGCATGACGCAGACGGAAACCAGCCAAGCGTGAAGTGGTACCCGCTAGGGGCGACAGCTGAATTTCGTTTGGGCTCTGATCTAAGCGAGTGTCGGTGGCGGATATTTGACGGCAATCGCCAGACGCATCGCGAGTCGCCACGGCGAAGGCAACTTCACTTTGAAGACTGGTACGCGTTAAAACATCGCGTTACGACACATTCCGATGGAAGCTCGGTTTACCAAGTCAAGCTTTGGCCACAAAGCGAGCAAGAGCCCAGCGAGTGGGATTTCCAACGAATTGAGCCCAGCGACGATGTCACCTGCGGTTCAGCCCTCTTGATTGCGCATCACGCCGACGTGACTTTCGGCGACATCGATGCCTTTCCAATTCCTCCCAGCGAAATGCCGAACGCTACTCTCACTCCTTTCAACGCTGACTGAAGATTTTACCATCCTCTTCTGGCGTTCCTCTTCTGGCGTTCATTTGTTCGCCGCCACTCCAGCTTGATTGGCTCGGCGTGGACTCTGGCCGAGCTAGTGGCCGCATGGTACGATTTTACACAGTTCGCGTCCAGTTGTGATGGTTTGGTCAAGCAGGCCATTGTTGCATAAGCCTCATGCTGTACCGGGCAAAGAATAGATCTGATGTAGGCCAATCTTCCTCATTTGTCGATAATCATCCCGCCAATGACAAAGGTTCTTCCAATGACCAATATCCGTGCCATGTTCGGATGGACGCTTTCACTATTAGCCATTTCCAGCTTGCTCGGCTGTTCCGGAAACTCTGGCGAGGGTGCCGCTGGAAAAAGGCAATTCTTAAGCATGGGTACCGCTCCGGTCGGCGGCGCATTTCCCGTGGTTGGAGGCGCCATCGCAGAAGTCTTGAATGAACACAAGGGAACCATCGATTGGAAGATCCAAGCCAAAGGTACCAAGGGCTCGCAGGAAAACATCCGCCGACTAGCAAGTGGTGAGTTGCAATTGGCGTTGTCCAACGCGGCAATTACTTACTTTGCCGTACGCGGTGAAGCAGGCTGGGAAAAAGCATACGACATGCGATCCATCGTCACTTTGGCCCCCAACGTAGCGTTGTTCATCGCGCGAGCCGATTCTGGAATTCAAAAAATCTCTGACTTGAAAGGCAAGCGTGTGATCGTCGGCCCTTCAGGCGCTGGTTTTGAAATGTTTGTCCAACCGGTGGTCGAGGAACATGGCCTGCAATGGAATGAATTCACTCAGCTGAATGCCACGCAAAGTAGCGCTGTTGATATGCTCGGTGATGGTGCTGCCGATGCAGCGTTCTTGGGAGGTGCAGTACCAACCGCCTCAATCACACAGGCCACCAGTACGTTTGACGTTCACTATGTTCCCTTCGACGAAGACGCCCGGCAGCGGCTTATCGAAAAGTATCCATTCTTTCACTCAGCGACCATTCCCGCTGGAACCTACAAAGGGCTCGAAAGTGAATTCCAAGGATTGAATGTGGGTTCGATGCACCTAATCACCTCAGCCGATCAAGACGAAGAACTGATCTACCAGTTGACCAAGACCATCTGGGAAAACCGCGAGGAGATCGCTGGTAAGCATCCGGCAGGAAAAGCCATCAACGAGAAAAATGCAGCGCGGCGTACTGGAACGGAGTATCACCCAGGAGCAATTCGCTGTTACAAGGAGCTCGGTTTGTGGACTGAGGGCGATGCGGAGGCAGCGCCCAGCTCACCTGTCGCTGATGCGGAAGCCTAGCCAAACGTCATGACCACAGGCAAGGCCGATGGCATGAAGAAGTCTTCGGCCAGGGG
>JAGQPR010000603.1 GCA_020426625.1 Planctomycetales bacterium | reverse complement strand
TGAAACCCAAAGCGTGGTTGGCTTCGACCGTGTCCATTCCCTGTTCTTGCAGTGCATAGGCCTGGATCTTTTGTGCCAGTCCGATTCCGCGCCCTTCCTGGGGCAGATACACCAAGGCACCGCGGCCCTCGGCGGCGATCATCTTCATGGCCATTTTCAGCTGGTCGCCACAATCGCAGCGCAGAGACGTTAGCAGGTCGCCAGTGAAACAGCTGCTGTGCATGCGAACCAATGGCGGCTGAGCTTGATTTTCGGTCAGATCACCCATGAAAATCGCGATTGGCTCTTGCGCTTCATACTTAACGTTATAAACAGCCACTTGAAATTGGCCATAGTGAGTCGGAATCGTGGCCACAGCAGCGCGTGTCACCAATTTCTCGTTGACGCGACGATGAGCGATCAACTGTTCAATCGTGATGATCTCCAGATCGTGCCGTTCAGCCAATCGGAGCAGGTCGTCACGTGTGGCTCGATCACCGGATTCGTCCAAAATCTCCGTCAGGACCCCGGCAGGCAGCAAGCCAGCCATACGTGGAAGATCGACAGCGGCTTCCGTATGACCAGCGCGCCGCAACACACCACCTTCCATGGCCAACAGTGGATGCACATGCCCGGGGCGCACAAAATCCGCTGGCGTCGATTGCTCGCTGGCCAGCCTACGTATGGTTTCCGCTCTTTCTCCCGCCGTGATGCCTGTCTTTGATCCGTTGTAATCGACCGGCGTCAAAAATGCCGTTCGCAGCGGAGCGTTGTTGTTGTCCACAATTGGCCGCAATTCAAGTCGCTCACAAGTGCTCGGCAGGATAGGGCAGCATAATTGACCGCGCCCGCTCAGCATGAAATTGACAGTTTCCGCTGTGGCCAACTCGGCAGCACAAATAAAATCACCTTCGTTCTCCCGATCTTCCGCGTCGAGCACAATAACCACTTTGCCCGATCGAATTGCGTCTACCGCCGCTTGCACAGTACTAAACTGCTTCGTCATACTAAAAGTTCCAGCTAATAAACCAGGTCCCAACAATGAACCAACGCGCCCCGTCGGACTCTAGCAACTTGTCGCTAAGGACTACTTGGCTGAGTGGTTTGGGGATACTAAAAGGTCCTCGCCCCTGGAGCATCTCGCTCCTGTTACTGGTCTCTGTGCTGCGGATCTCTCTCTTGGCTCAGGAACCAGCCGATATTCCTGCTCAAAGCAATCAGGAATCCGAGCAGACAATTAAAGTCACCAAAGATCTACTGATTCGTGAGTCGACCGACTTCAAAATTCTCGCGGATTTGTATCGACCTGACAATGACCGGAAATATCCCTTGGTGATCATGATTCACGGTGGCGCCTGGACTACCGGTGACAAGTGGAATCTGCAGATGCATGCAAAAGAGATCTCCGCTGCAGGGTTCGTGGTGGTCGCCGTCAATTACCGCTTGGCACCAAAGTATCCGTACCCGGCTCAATTGGAGGACTGTCAACAGGCCTACGACTGGGCATTGCAGAACGCAGATCAGTGGCTTGCGGATTCACAACACGTTGGACTATGGGGATATTCCGCAGGTGGACAGCTGGCGGCTATGATCGCTTGTATGCGCAGCGCTAAAGATTCCCGATTGCGTGCCTGTGCGGCGGGCGGCGCCCCCTGTGAATTCTCCTGGTTGCCATCGGATTCCATCGCGCTCAGCCATGTGATGGGCGGTACGCCCGCCAAACAGCCAGAGGCCTATCGACGAGCATCGCCGGTCGAGTTCGCTGAAGGTCAACTTTGCCCTTTTTTCCTCTATCATGGCTCGGCAGATTTACTGGTCCCTCCGTCTAGTAGCCTTGCTCTGCACGAGAAACTGCTGAGTCTCAACGTACGTAGCCAGCACACTTCCGTTCAAGGCAAGGGCCATCTAATGACTTTCTTGGACTCCGACTCACGCAAACGAGTGATCGAGTTTTTTCACGCAACACTTACCGATGCAAACTGATGCTTCAACGCGAAGAATATGTTGAACAAGCCTATTTCTTTCGTATCTTGCTCGAACGCATCGGTCAAAACGTTCCCTTGCAAGAGCTGATGGCGCAAGCCAAATTCGAACTGCTCGCGTCGACCAAACTGCCGCTGGCCATCGATCATTTGCTCGGCGAACTCAAGCACTCGGGGAAAATGAACGGCGGGATGGCGATGCTCAAGCATTACTTCGTGCCGTTTCAGACGTTCTTGATCGCCGAAGCCGAAGCGGATCGAGGACGTTTCGACTATCGAACCGCCCTGCAAATCCTGGCCGCCGAATCAAACTACCGCACCGCGGAGCAATTCACTTCGGCAGGCTTGTTCTTCTTCCAGTTCGAAGCCATTTGCCGCAATCGCCTCAATTACGATCGTGGACTAACGGCCATGAGCGAGGACCCCGCTTACCCACCCGCGTGGCAAGAGTGGTTATTGATCCTGCGACGGCAGTTGGGGTTGGTCGATTTGGCCGATATGATCTTCGTTCGAAGCCAACTCTACTTCGATCGTCGCCAGCGTTTTGGCGACGAGCCGCCCGAAGCACCGATACTGTTCGGATTGCCCGAAGGTAAAATTGCCAACTCGAACCGCCGCAAAGATCCGCTTTTCCTGTTTTCTGCCATGCAACGACACTTGGGATTTCCCGCCGTCCCCAAGCTCGAAGCCATCGACCCGCTGCCTTCACTGGTGCCACAGTTGCAACGCCGAATCGAACGACTCGAATTGCGCATCAAATTAATGGAAGAAGAGCAGCGCGGCAGCTTGGATATCACCAAGTACTATCGCAAGGGCAAAGCGGTTGCTCCCGGCGATGATCTGCTGGAGTAAACTCTACACAAAAATAATCTAATCAACGTAGAACCATTGTCCCAATGGTTCACCACTTCGGAATGCTTACCACGTCAAAATCCCAAACCAGTGGGACAATTGTACTACGTTCCCATCCTAAGTTAGAATGTAGCTTCTGCTTGACGACTCTAAACACAGAAAGATATAGAATGTCAAAATTCAAACTAACGCCGCCGCCATTACCACATGCACTGCTACTGGTTTGGCTCACTCTGCCCGCTGTGGGCCTAGTCGGCAACTCATTCGTCCGAGCTCAAGAAGGAAGCGCGAAGCCTACGGTGGCCGCTGCACAAGCTGCCCCGCCCGAATCGTCCGATCTGAAATCGCTCTTCGACGGAAAGAGCTTAGAGGGCTGGGATGGCGATCCGCGACTGTGGAGTGTGCGCGATGGTGTGATCCACGGCGAAACCACTGCCACCGAAGCGGCCAATCGCAATACCTTTCTGATTTGGCGTGGCGGGTCCACCGAGGATTTTGAATTGCGACTTTCCTTCCGCTGCAATGCGACCAACAACTCGGCCATTCAGTATCGATCGCAACACATAACCGACAAAGACGCCCCCAACGCTTGGGTATTGCGAGGCTACCAGCACGAATTGCGCAATGAGGTCGATTTTCCTAACGTGTCGGGATTCATCTATGGCGAAGGCTTAAGTGGCCGAGGACGTATTTGTTTGGTGGGTGAAAAGGCTCACATGGTAGATGGGAAAAAAGTAGTCACGGCCAGCTTGATCAACCAAGACGCGTTCCGCGAGCTATTTCGACTCGACGACTGGAACGATGTCGTTATCATCGCCGAAGGTCGCCACCTGCGTCACTACATGAATGGTCGACTGATCTTGGATTTCACCGACGCCGAAGACTTGGCACTGTCGTCCGGTGTACTTGGACTGCAACTGCACGCCGGCAAGCCGATGTGGGCTGAGTTCAAAAACATTCGCATTGCCGCACTTCCCGCGCGTTGATCCAATGTGGCTCGACGCTCCGCGTCGTGAGTCTAGTGGTCTGTCAAAGTTCAATGTGGCTCGACGCTCCGCGTCGTGAGTCTAGTGGTCTGTCAAGGTTAAGACTTGGG
>JAGQPR010000602.1 GCA_020426625.1 Planctomycetales bacterium | reverse complement strand
GAGGCACCGCACGCCGAATGCTCTAGCTGGTGATCTGCACCCAGCCAGCCACCGAGTCTAATCTCAGTTGACCTGGCAGCGTGATCGCTGGGCTGGCGATTTCACTCGGCTGCGATTCGTAAACCTGACGAATTTGATTCCAGTGGCCAAGCGTCATATCACCTAACGCCCAACGACGTTCCTGCCACGCTGACTGGATCGCTTGGTGTACAACTGGCCAGGGCGTGGGTAGTAAGTCAAAATGTGGAAAGGTGATGGCAGAATTTCGATCGATCACATTAGCGTGATTAGGCTTGAGTTGAGATTCAACTTGACACCAATACTGTTGGGCGTAGTGTTTTAGAACCGCGTTTGCTTCGGCGGCAAGCTCACTGAAGGATATTAACCGCGATTCAACGTGTTCGCCGTATGCCTCGCGCACAGCTGGTAGCAGGACATTCCGCAAGTAGTTGCGTCGGTAGCTAGCGTCGGCATTGCTCGAATCTGTTCTGTAGGGCTGCTCCAATTGCCGGAGGTAGTCTTCGATCATTGGCCGTGTACAAGCCAACAGCGGCCGCACGAGCACCAGTTCCTCGTCCAAATTCCGATTTTTCGCTGGCCCCGCTGCGCCTCTCAGTCCAGTTCCGCGAAACAAATTGTGGAGCAGCGTTTCTGCCCGATCCGAGGCTGTGTGTCCACAAACTACGTATCTCGCACCTGCCCGATACGCAGCTTTTATTAAGAAATCGTATCGCAGCTGCCGAGCGGCTTGTTCGCTCCTCTTCACCGAGGAAGCCGGACTGCATGCATCGGCACGCTCCAAGGTGAAGCGAACGTCGAGGGTCGCGCAGAGCTCGGCAACGAACTGGGCGTCTCCATCGCTTTCTTCTGCCCGCCAACAGTGATCGAAATGTGCCACCTCAATCAGCTTGGGGTTTGGTGTGAGCCGCAACATTCCACGCAGGAGGGCTACACTGTCTGCCCCGCCGCTTACCGCCACCAATACGCGTGTGTTGCCCCAGATGTCGACTGGCCATTGACCGATCAGTGACATTTCAACGGGGTGCCGCATCGCGATGTCTCAAAGTCTGGTTGATTGCAAGAGTTGCGAATTCGAATCTTTTTGATTCGGGGTTTCCTTGGTCGCTGGAAAATCGCTATAGGAAACTGTCGGACCGTTTTCAAGCAACGCTTGCGTCTGAATTGCGATTGCCAGCTAAAAAGCAGATGCTCGTGTTGAAATAATCGAGCGGCTCCGCGGACTCCTGGATTCTCAGATACTTGGAAGATAAAGGCTCTCGCCCTCATGCGCCATCCATTGTACACGATACTGTTGCTGCCTATTGTCTGCCTGCCTGCATGGTTGCCAGCTTCGGCCCAGTCCGTACCTTCTGGTCAGGCGGCAGGGCTTTCTGCCCAATCGAGCGTTTCCAAGGATTTGCTAGCAATCTATGAGAAAACCAAAACGGCAGACGATGAAAGCGACATGACGGCGATCGCGCGGAACTGCGCCAATGTAATCCAGGACCGAAGTCGTTCGGCAACCGATCGCGAGTACGCGTCCAGCCTGTTCGCTTGGGCGCTCAATCGTCGAGGGGAACTACGCGGCGAGAGAGCCGCTGAATTGGTTGAGGCCGGGCAGGTGTCACAAGCTAAGGCCTTGGATCAAAAAGCGGTTGAAGACTTCGCGACGGCAGTAAAATACGGCAAGCCTAGCTGGCGTATCCACCACAATTATGCGATCTCGCTAGCAATGAACGGGGACTACGATGGTGCCATCGCACAATTTGATGAAGCGATTGAACTGAAACCCGACTATGCCAACGCGCACTTCAATCGAGCTGAGTTGCTATTTGAACAAGAGCAGTATCGGCAGGCAATCCAGGGGTATGACGAAGCGATTCGCTTGAACAGTGGCGACCCGCAGTATTTCAACAGCCGCGGTCATTGCCAATTCATTCTTCAAAATCACGAAACAGCGCTTCAGGACTATCGAATCGCCGCAGAAATGGGCGCCGACAGCGCTACTTACCAAACTGATTTGGCTGATGCCTATCAATACCTCGGCCAGTGGGAGCTGGCGGCCAATGCCTACCAGGCGGCTATTGCTATCAATAGTGGCTACGAACGAGCCTATCGAAACGCCTCTTGGCTGATGTCGACGTGTCCGGACAGCCAATTCCGAAATCCTGAGCTGGCAGTTTCTGCTGCGAAGCGGGCGATGGAATTAGAGGTAGCCCGTTCATTTCAAACCCTGGAGACTCTTGCGGCTGCCAACGCCGCAAGAGGAAGGTACCAAGATGCTGCTTCACTGCAACGGCAGGCGCTGGAGTTAGCTAGCAGCCAGGAAGATCGTGCAGAGCTGCTTCAGCGACTTAAGCTCTATGAGCAGGAGCGCGCTTATCGTCAGCCTGAAGTGGATTCGTCAGACCGACAACGACTGGCCACAGCCCCCGATTCATCCGCTTCCTCGCACATCCGCACCGCTTCCGGCGCAACCCGCTGACGCTTAGCTAGCAATGGACCCGGCCGCGATTCTCCCGCCTTCGATCACGTCGTACCCACGCGACGCCGTCGGGCTCAAGCGATCGGCATTAAGGACTCACCCTTCCTTCTTGAGTCTCGCGGGAAATTTTGGGTGGGGCGAGCGACTACGAGCGGTGGGAATGGGTTTTCATCTGCCGCACCCCTCACCGCCCTCGAAAGCTAGCATTTCCACAGTGAATGCACGGTGGCCTTTCCTCGACCACCGGGAGCAGAATCCGCCACACCGAATGCTATCAAAACCAAAAAACCGCCGATAAATACAGACCAGCCCCCAATGGACACTTAGTAAACCGACGGAAATAGCACTGCCTAACGATTAGGCACCCGCCGGACTGCCTGGAATTTAGGCGTACGTGACCACCACTTGGGCACCCAGTGCCCGACGATGTCGAACAGCTAGCAATTTAAGGACTTACGAAGAGGGATTTGCTTGCGTTAGAAGATGGTGGCGAGGCTCGGACTACGGATGATTCGAGCGATCTAGGATGAAACTCGCAAACCAGTCGTGAGGACGAAATGAACCCAACGCCATTCAGAACACCAAATAATCTGGACCGACCCAGTTATTCTAATGCTGTCAATCCACCAACTGCCAGCATCCGAGGTGCCGAGGATGCGCAGCCGATTTCAACCCTACCTCAACCCAGTGCCGACTCGAGTGTGCAGCAAGGTCATGAAATACAATCGACGCAAGTGAACTCAAAGCTAGCAAATGAACTGAATCAGTTTAACAAGCTGGCAACGAACCTGCGGGAACGCCTGGTGCCAGCGTATGAGTTCGAAGCTCGATGCCGTCAGGCGTTTGAGGTAGCCAACGATCTCTTCGGCAACGCGCCGACGTGGGTTTGTTTCTACCGCGAGCTGATGGGCGGTCGAGGCATGATCCATATTCTCTTTGAGACCGATGAAGACTTTGGTCAATTCCTGAGGTCGGAACAATACCATCAAATCCAACTGATGCTGACTGCACTGCGCAGCCGCGACCAACCGGAAAATGATCCCAATGACCCGCAGCGCATGATTACTGTCCGTTTGCCCAAAAGCCTGCACGAGTCGATTTGCGAGGAAGCTCTGCGCTTAAAGATTAGCGTGAACCGCCTGTGCATCAGTCGCATGCTCCAGCTGCTTGATCCGCAGATGATCCCCAAGACCAAGTCCAAGCCCAGAGGTCGCAAGCCCCGCACGACTACCAAACAAGCCAAACGAGCCCAGGCTGCGGCCACTCAAGACAGCTCGCCTTTGCCCCAGGTCTCGCCTAGGCTTCCTTAACCTGAATCGTCCGTCATCGTCGATAAGCTGACAACCTCCTTAATCCAAAGCGGTGACAAGTCACCGCACTCCAAAAGTCATCTTATGGAGTGCTCCGACTTGTCGGAGCTTTGGATTTCAA
>JAGQPR010000601.1 GCA_020426625.1 Planctomycetales bacterium | reverse complement strand
TCACCGCTGGAGCAAAATAGATTAAAGTTATGCAAGTGTGCGTTGGAAATCGAGGCTAGCCACCTTTCGAAGTCACATGTCGTTAGGATGTATGACCATTCCTGTCGATCGAAGGGCCTGGCGCGATTATGTCGGAGGTGGTCTACAGGTTTTTGGATCAAACGACGGGTTATTGTCACACGCCAACTTTGTCTGCAGCATCGCTACTGCTCGAATTCCCAAATTACCGGAAACTTCTCGTTAATCGTCACCTTGTTTTTCATGGCAACTCACCCTCCCACCGAAGGTTTACATCGGTTTCGACGTCACTTTCGGAAGGCAGGGTCAGAGCCCCAGTGACGGGGGAGGGAGAATCCCCTCTCCGCTCGCCGACCCGCTTCGCGTTTCCCGCTCGCGACTCTCCCGAGGGTCCGAAGGAGAGTAAGTAGGATTGGTCGCCCGATGCCTGTGTTCAACCGGTTGTGATAGTGCGTTATGCTGGACACTGACGAAGCAGTAACGAGCAGCTCAAGGTTCATGTTAGCGTTGCTAGTTCTGGCTAAGCGCCGTAATCTCCCGCCAGTGCTCGGACAATGGGAAATAACTGCGACGTGGCGGCCCCGTCTGCGAACTATTATTCCTTCAAGCCAAAATACATTAAATTGGACTAGCTCATGTTTTCTAATTGCGCAAAACATTTACCGACTGGCGTCATGCTGCTTTTCCTGTTGAACGCCCCCGTTTCAGCACAAGAACAGCCAACTGTCGCGCAATTGGATCCGGCGATGGCAGCCAATCAAGCTGCTGCGGATGACGGGCTGCGTTGGTATGACGCTTCCGATTGGGGCGTAGAGGGACGCATTCTCCCAGATCAAGAACGATTGCGATGGTACGATCGTCTGCCGGGTTAGGCGAAAGGCCATGTTACGGCGAATGTCTGGAACCTGAGCCGCGATAGTGCTGGCATGATGGTGCGATTCAAGACAGATTCGGACTCAATTCATGTGCACTATGGATTGATGGATAAGAGTTTGGCTATGCCACACATGCCCGCAACCGGCGTCAGCGGAATTGACCTGTACGCTCGCAACGATAGTGGAGAATGGCGATGGGTACAAGTTGCCAAGCCGACCGACCAAGAAGTCAAAGTCGAAATCGTGCGTGGCTTGGCGGCTGGCCTGCGGGAATACGCAGCTTACCTGCCCTTATACAATGGCGTGGAGTTCCTGCGAATTGGCGTCAAGGCGACGTCTCAGTTCGAAGGGCTGGCACCTCGGTCCAAACCTATCGTGTTCTATGGCACCAGCATTACCCACGGCGCTTGTGCCAGCAGACCCGGGATGGTCCATACGGCTATCTTAGGGCGCTGGTTGGATATGCCAGTAGTTAACCTTGGCTTCTCTGGCAATGGGCGCATGGACAAAGAGGTTGGCGATTACTTGATTCAACTAGATGCCGCGGCCTACGTAATCGATTGCCTGCCCAACATGGGGCCTCAAAATGTGAGTGAAAAGTGCGTCCCGCTTGTTCGCCAGCTCCGTGAACAAAGACCAGATACGCCTATCATCCTGGTTGAAGATCGTCGGTTTTCAAACGACTGGATCCTGCCAGCCAAGCATCAGTTTCATACCGAGAACCACGCTGCGTTGCGAGCGGCTTACGAGCAATTGCTTGCTGAGGGAGTTCGTGGCTTGTCCTATATTCCAGGCGACACCTTGTACGGCGACGACAGCGAAGGGGCTACCGACGCTTCTCACGCCAGCGACCTTGGCTTCATGCGACAAGCACAAGCATTTGCACCTGTACTGCGCGACGCTCTTGGCATTCACCAACCGTAGTCTCCCGCAAAAACTAGCAATAGGCTGCCTATTGCGACTTGAACGTTGAAAAAGCACCAAAGCATAGGCTTTCTGATACTGAACAACGGTAGCAAACGCCAAAGCGGCTAATTATGCGGAAAACTACGAGTGGATGCTTAAGGCTTCTGGACAATGTCGGATCCAACAATAACTGCCCATCTAATGCAACAATATCCACTTCCAGCAATTTACTTCGGGAGCTTACATTCGATGAATACAGCCATGCGAGCCTTGCTTGCACTAAGTGTGACTTTAGTGCTGTCGATTAGCGTTAGTGCGCAGCATGCAAACGTGGATTACAAGTTGGACTCAGATATCTCTTACCGCACGGGCGAAGAGTTGTCCGACTACATGCGCGAGCGTTGCAAATTGGACGTCTACTATCCAGCGGCGGCGAAGGGATTTCCGACGGTGGTTTGGTTTCATGGCGGTGGTTTGAAGTCTGGCAACCGCTCGGTACCCAAACAACTGCAGCAACAAGAGATAGCCGTGGTTCCGGTGAACTATCGACTGCATCCAAACGTGCGTGCCCCTGCTTATATTGAAGACGCGGCAGCCGCCGTCGCCTGGGTATTCAAGAATATCGAGAAATATGGCGGCGATCCGCAGCAGGTCTTTGTTAGTGGTCACTCGGCGGGCGGTTATCTGACTAGCATGATTGGCTTTGACAAGAGATGGCTGGCAGCACACGGTATCGACGCAGATCAGCTTGCTGGATTGATTCCTTTCAGTGGACACACGATCACGCATTTCACCGTACGAGCCGAACGAGGAATTGACGGAAATCAGCCAATCGTCGATGAACTGGCGCCGCTGTATCACGTCCGCAACAATGCACCTCCTGTGTTATTGATCACCGGAGACCGCGAGCTAGAGATGCTTGGACGCTATGAAGAGAATGCTTATTTCTGGCGAATGCTAAAAGTGGTCGGACACCCCGACGCAACCTTGTACGAATTGGATGGTTACAACCATGGTCAGATGGCTGACCCAGCTCACCCTCTGCTAATTCAGTTTGTCAAGGAAAAGACACGGAAGTCGTCGTAGCTCACTAAATCTTCTTGGTGCCAGCGGAACGCCGCGTTTGATTCAGTTGTTCTCTCATGTCTGCCGCAGCCTGGAAAACGGCGTCCTGCCAATCGGATTGCGAATATTCCGGCTTTTGATAAGCGAAGATAATCCCGCGAGAGCTATTGACGATTGCACCTCCGCCGCGACGATCGAAACCACCGGCGACGTCCTCAGCTTGTCCGCCTTGAGCTCCAAAACCGGGAACTAACAACCAAGCATTGGGCATACGATTCCGCAAGCCCGACAACTCATGCGGATACGTGGCACCTACGACTGCTCCAATATTTCCATATCCGCTTGCACCGCAAGATGCGAGTGCCTGCGCTTGGACCATGTCGGCCATCTTCTCGTAAACTTTAACTGACCCTACTTGCTGGTCCTGCAGAAAACCACTGCCCGGATTGGATGTCTTGACTAAGACAATGACGCCAGCACCGACGTCATTGGCGACGTCGATAAAGGGTTGAACTGAATCATCACCCAAGTACGGATTGACCGTAAGCGCGTCGCACTGCCAAGGGCTTTCTTTCCCAAGGTAGGCGTCTGCGTAGCCTTCGGCAGTCGAACCTATATCGCCTCGCTTTGCATCCAGCAGTACCAGCATTCCGGCGTGCCTGGCATGTTGGATCACGGAGTACAAAGCTTGCATTCCCCACGGTCCGAGTAACTCGAAAAAAGCTGCTTGGGGTTTGACAACAGGTGCTAAAGATGCGACGGAATCAATAATCTCGCGGCAGTAGAGTTCAGTGGCAGCAGCAACGGCCGGCAAGTCCGCAGAATCCACATTGCCGATGATGCGTTTGGGTAGGCTTTGCCAGCGAGGGTCCAATCCCACGCATACGACGGAGTCTTTGCTCTCAACGGCTGCCGCCAACCGATCTCCAAAGGATGCCATTGCGTTTGCCTTACCATTTCAATTAGTTGTTATACAGGTCGCGTCCAGCTTGGATGCTTTGGCAAAGCTGGCATGATCACGTAAGCCTCATTCTTTACCGAGCAAAGAATATACAGGTCGCGTCCAGCTTTGATGCTTTGGC
>JAGQPR010000600.1 GCA_020426625.1 Planctomycetales bacterium | reverse complement strand
ACTGTTCCAGTTGAGTTTTGAATTGCCAGCTGGTTTGGAGGTAGAGTCGCTCAGTGGGCCGGCTCTGCATCACTGGGCCGAGCTGAGCGAGGCCGACGCGCGGATTATTGTGCTACATCTGAATGGCAAGACAATCGGTACGCAGTCATTCTCTCTAGCTTTGAGTGGTCCGTCCAATGCTGCGGTAGGGGATTGGCAAATCCCGCGTTTTGAAATTCGCGAAGCAGATCGCCAATCCGGCGAATTGGTCGTGCATCCCGCCACTGGAATTCGCTTGAGGACGGTCTCACGTCAAAACGTGTCGGAAAGCGACCCGCGGACAATGGGCGGACAAGTCCAAGGAGCATTGGCATTTCGTCTGCTCCAACGCGACTGGAATTTGGTGCTGGGAATCGAACAACTCGACCCCTGGATCACCGGACAAGTACTACATGATGTCACCTTGCGTGAAGGTCAAACTCGCTCGACGTTGATGGCAGGTTTTCAAATTCAGAATGCATCGATTCGAACGCTCCAAATTGCTTTGCCGATCTCCGATGAAGATGAAATCAAGACAGTTCGCGCCAGCGGCGAGACGGTAAGCGATTTTGTAAGGACTTCGCCCGATTCCAACATCTGGGAGGTTCAATTCAAACGCCGCGTGCTGGGCGACATCCAGTTTCGCATTGAATACGAACGTCGGGGTGAGCGTCAAAACGAAACGGAACAAATCAACGCCGCCAGCTTCCCACAAGCCCGACAACTAGCGTACTATGTCGCCGTGCGGGCAGGCGGGCGTCTGGAATTGCAGCATGACATCTTAGCGGACGGATGGCAACCGGCAGATTGGAGTACGGTTCCGACTGCGATCCGGCATGCCGAACATGGGAATACACCTGTATTCACGTTTCGAGCCGCGACACCCAGTACTTCTCTCGGCATACGCGTCAAACGACATTCCTTGGCAGACGCATTGAAGTTGCGAGTTGCGGAGGCACTTCTCACCACGGTCCTATCTCCCAACGGCGATCAACTGACTGCGGTCGAAGCCACGATCGAAGTGATCCAACGCAGCAACCTGAGCGTGGGGCTGCCAGCGGGCGGGCAATTGCTTAGCGTATTCGTCAATGACGAAAGCGTCAATTCGATTCGTCTGGGCGGCAATGCGAACGCTTGGCAGTTCACGATATTACCAGGAATCGATGATCGCACCGCCAAGGTTCGTTTCGCGTATTCGGTGCCTGGAGACCAGCTAGAGCAACTCAAGCTGGCAAGCCCTCAACTGAATGTACCGCTAGAAAATATCCTTTGGAATGTTGTTGCTCCAATTGGCTACGAATTGACTGACGACGACGGGAATCTAGAACTGGTGCAGCAAAGCAATCAGACGAGTTATGATCTAGATTCCTATTTGTCAAAGGTGAGCGGAAAGCGCGAGATACAGGCGCAGCAAGCCGAACAATTGCTCGAACAAGCCAACCAATTGCTCCAAGCTGGCGAACAAACCAAAGCTCGTTGGGCGCTGAACAATGTGGCCAACCAGTATGCTTTGGACGCAGCATCCAACGAGGACGCGCGAGTCCAATTGGAAAACCTACAAACACAACAAGCGATTGTAGGATTGAACACCCGTCGGCAACGTCTGTTCCTGGATAACAACAGCGATGGGACAGCGATCGACAATCAGCAATTGCTGCAAGCCGCCGCCGACAATCCCATTTTACAAGCCGATGAACTGAACTTCCGTCCTCAGCAGCTGAGCCAACTATTGGGCGGCAACACCTCAGAGGATAATGCTGTCTTGCAACGAATTGCAGCGCGACTCGTGCAACATCAGCGGGCGACACAGCCAGCTCCTCAGGCAATCCTCATCAGTCTCCCAGAAGAGGGAACGGTGTATACATTTAGTCGAAGCGTACAAGTTGCCGAAAACGAACCGCTGGAGCTGGATCTGAGCTTTGGCCTAAAGTCGCGCATCCAATACTGGCGGTCAGCAGCGGTCGGCGTTTTGCTGCTAGGATTAATGTTCCTGCTTGCGGCCAGCTCGGTTCGTTTCGCGACGGCCCCTAAGCAACCTGCCACGTAGTGAACCATAGACACTTTAGTTTAACGAGCGTGGAGAAAACTCTCTGCAAGCATGGAATCCGAAGCAGCCTTGAGGAGTGATGCTAGCATTGGCCATTAATGGTATTGAGGTGCATAGGCAAATCTGAGAAAAGCGACTTCTGTCAGAAATCCCGTCGATATTCTCAACCTTTGACACTGGCATCACTTTTGGTTGGCTGATGGCGTCAGATATATCCAAGCTCGATCACCTGCAACTCACCTTTCGAACTGAGCCCGCTCAGCGTTCGATTCGTGGACGCCCTGGCAGCTGGCTGGTTTGGTGCTTGATTGGGGTAGGTGTTGGAGTGGGTGGTTGGTTGGCAGGACGCGCATACTTGTCCAGCCAACTCAGCGCTCAGCTAACTCATGCGGAATCCGCTGAAGAGGCCATTTTGGCCATTCAGGGATTAATGCAGCTGGATGACGATGCTGGCTTGAAGATTGTCCAAGGGTTGGAGCATGTGGACTTGCAGGTCGCTCGTGCGGCATACCGCGCGTTGGATGCTCAGATCACTGCTTGGCACGTGGGCGAGTCCACGGAATGGGATGCCCGGCTGGCGGAGCTTTGCCAGGCGTTGAACAAGATCCAATTGCAGACTAGCTCGGAAACCGCTGGCTTGGTAAGCGGCCTGGCGATACGAATTCACGCTCTGTGTTCGGCAGCTGACGGCGAACGCTTCGCCGAGATTCTGCCGCTCTGTGAAGCCATCTTACAGCGGACGGGCGAGTTTCAGTTGCGGCAAGCAACCGCTGAATTGGAACAGTCCAGTACCGAGTTCGAAAACAGAACTGCCAAGCTACAGCACATACAAGAGAGGATCTCACTGTCGCGAGTGCCACCGCCACTATTGCCAGTCAGTTCCTCCCCAGCACCCACCGAGCAATTCACGGCCTCAGATCCAGCCCGCAGCTCGCTAAGCGATGACGCCCCAAATGACAACAGATTCGGCGACAACAGACTAAGCGGCCATACACTGAGCGCTGGCTCTCAGACATCTGCCAGCGGCGCGCCCGCACTGCGAATCGGCGATCGTATCCATAGTTCTTCTGCCTCCCCGGTTGCCAGTATCCAGTTGGTGGCATCTGCCAGCCAGCCACGCCGGACTGAGCGGCTGACCATCGGCAGTGTAGGGGGCGTCGCGGAGACTGCCGCGACCTTTTCCATCGGCGATGATCCGAAGACAAGCATTGTATCCAACCACTCCCAAGGGTTGGCTGTCTCGCCAGCGATTTCCCCGAGCACAGCCCAGTCGCAGGAAATTCCGATGCAACGCATTAGCCAGCGAGTGCAAACGGTGGATTTGCAGCAGATACCTGACATGGGAATCGAACAACTAGTGCGTTTGCTTGCAAGCTCGCAACCTGGCGTTGCGCAGCGAGCCGCATTGTCATTGCGAACTCAAGGGTTTGACGATCGGCGTTTGGAGCTAGCCTCAGAGCTGGCGACTTGTTCGACAAGTCGCCGTGTTCATTTGCTCAATCAACTCGTCCAGTCCGATTTGGAGCCTGCGCCTTGGTTGATTTGGATGGCCGAGGATGGCGAACCGGAAGTGCGTTTGTTGGCCGCTTCCTGGCTAAACTCGATGGTAACGCCTGAAATCCAGCGGCGTCTGCGCGGGTTGCTGCCGAGCGAATCAGATGAACGGGTTGCTCAAGTTATGCGGCAAGCCCTGTTGGTCAGTCCAGATCTCTCGCTGCGGTAGTCTTCCTGCCTTCTTCAGTAGTGGTCGGAGCCACACGTCCAGGCAGGGGTCGTTCTAGAGAGACTAGTGCCTCCTCTTGGTCCTAGTTCCACATAATCCTTCCGCAAAATTAGCCGCTGTGCGCTAGCACGCGGTTTTTGACGGAACCGCACGCTAGCGCG
>JAGQPR010000005.1 GCA_020426625.1 Planctomycetales bacterium | reverse complement strand
CCTTATACCCGGGGTTACGTTCCGCTCGCTGGCAGCTCGCATCACTCACCCCGGGCTAAAATCTGCCGCTACTCCGTAGCTAATTCGCCCCGCGGCAATCTGTTGTATTGAGGGACCAACGCAGCGGCCAGCGAGGGGTGCCGGAAAATTCCTGCGTGGATGCTTAGCTAGCGGACTGTGGTGTTGCTGGATTCCCGCTAAACCAGCTTTATTGTTTGACTTGGATTCCCAGTGACCTAGGCTTTTCCAGACGCTGGATACCGGCGAGCTCGTTGCTCAGACTCATGCAACGCTTCTATCCCAAGTAGGCCCAAACGTCGCTAGGTGTTGCTGCCATGTCAACTCGGACGATTGCCAACCACCAGCCACTGCCCGCAGACGAATTCGAGATTAGCTCGGTGGCCCTGGCTGATGTGGTCACGGCGCTTTCCTATGCGCTCGACATAACCGAAGGACAACCTGCCGGACACTCGACGAAGAGTTGCTTGATCTCGATGCGGATTGCGAGGGAGATTGGTTTGCCGACGTCTGCACAATCAGCCTTGTTCTACGGAACATTGCTGAAGGATGCGGGTTGCAGCAGCAATGCCGCCAAGGTCTGCTCATTGTTCGGCGCCGACGATCGAGAGATTAAGCAGTCGTTCAAAATTCACGACTTGACGCACCCCGGACGAGCGTTGAGCTACATGGTGCGCAACGTTGCCCCCGGCAAATCACTCCGCGCCCGAGCTGCAAAACTGATCTCCTTAGTAGCTCAGCCATCAGCTGGTAAACAGTTGATTCAGACGCGCTGCTCGCGTGGTGCTGACATAGCTCGCAAATTGGGCTTCAGTCGCGATGCAGCTGCAGCGGTGCGAACACTGGACGAACATTGGAATGGCCACGGCGAACCAGACGGCCTGGCTGGCGAGCAGATTCCTTTGCTGGGTAGAATCGCCTGCCTAGCGCAAACCGTCGAAGTCTACTTTTCCACCTATGGATTGATCGCTGCGTTGGACGTCGCTCAAGCTCGCTCGAAGACCTGGTTTGACCCGGACCTGGTCGCGGCATTGCAATCGTTCCGCAATGACACCACCTTCTGGCAAACGGTCGATCAACCCGATGCGCGAGCCGCACTATCCGAGTACGAACCTGCCGAAAAACGTATGTCCGTCGATGACGATCGATTGGACGCCATTTCGGAAGGATTTGCGGACGTTATTGACGCCAAGAGTCCTTGGACTTGCAAACATTCGTTCGGCGTGGCCGATGGACTGGTCGCGATACTTGGCCAATTGGGATACAGCGACGAACAACGACGATATTGGCGGCGAGCCGCTTTGTTGCACGACATCGGCAAGCTGGGGGTGTCGAATCTGATTCTGGACAAGCCAGATCGTTTGACGCATGACGAGTTCCAACAGATGAAGCGTCACGTCGACTACACGCGCCAGATACTGGAATTGGTCCCCTGCTTTCGTGGTTTTGCGGCGGATGCGGCCGCCCATCACGAGAAACTGGATGGCAGCGGATACAGCCTTGGCTTGACGGAACACCAGCTTTCACTGGAATCCAAAGCCTTGTGCGTCGCAGATATCTTTGATGCACTTTCGGCCAAGCGACCCTACCGCAAGAATCACCTCCCGCTCGACCAAGTCTTGGAGATCATGAGCGGCGAGGCGGGATCGAAAATTTGCCCAGTTTCATTCGAGGCCTTGAAGATGCACCTGGAAACGCAAGGTTCACTCCACCGCGTTGGGCCCTCAGTGGAGCTGGCATGTGAAACAAAAACGAGCACCGGAGAGAATCCGCTGCCCGTTCGTGAAAGCTAGCATCGCGCTGATGCGTGCCTGTTGACTTCAGTTAGCAATGCCCTAGTAGCGATAGTGATTCGACTTGTAGGGACCCTCGACAGGTACGCCAATATAGTCGGCCTGTTCTTTCGTCAGCACCGTCAGCTTGACTCCCAATTTGTCCAAGTGCAGTCGAGCCACCTCTTCGTCCAAGCGCTTCGGCAGCACGTACACCTTGTTATCGTACTCGCCGGTGTCTCGCTTCTCGTGCAATTCCAATTGAGCCAACGTCTGGTTGGTAAAACTGGCACTCATCACAAAGCTTGGGTGGCCAGTAGCACATCCCAGGTTTAGCAAACGTCCCTCGGCCAGGATCAGAATGCTTCGTCCTGTGTCGGTGAATTTGAACTGATCGTATTGAGGCTTGATGTTGGTCCGTTCAACCTTGCCTGCTTTCACGAGCTTGTGCAAGCCGGCCATGTCGATTTCATTGTCGAAGTGGCCGATGTTGCCGACGATGGCACCGGTTTTCATCCGCTTCATTTGCTCGGCGCTGATGATGTCCTTGTTGCCAGTGGTTGTTACGAAGATATCCGCTGTCTCGACCACGTCCTCCAATGGCTTGACTTCATATCCCTCCATCGCTGCTTGCAAGGCACAGATGGGGTCGATTTCATTGACAATGACGCGGCAACCTTGACCACGCAGTGACTGGCAACAGCCCTTGCCAACGTCGCCGAAACCGCACACGACGGCCACCTTGCCACCCATCATCACGTCCGAGGCGCGGTTCAATCCATCGATCAGCGAATGGCGGCAACCATAGACGTTGTCGAACTTGGCCTTGGTGACCGAGTCGTTGACGTTGATCGCCGGAAAGAGCAACTTGCCAGCCTTTTCCATTTCGTACAAGCGAGCTACGCCGGTTGTGGTTTCTTCGCTGACACCGCGCAGACTCTTGGCCATCTCCGTCCACTTGTGCGGATTGAGTGCGAATTCTTGGCGGAGCAGCTCGAGAATCACTCCCCACTCCTCGGGCTCATTGTCTTCGTCAAAGTCTGGAACAGCACCGATCGCTTCGTATTCTACTCCCTTGTGGATTAGCAGAGTCGCATCACCACCGTCGTCGACAATTTGCTCCGGTCCGCTGCCGTCCGGCCACACAAGCGCTTCCCCAGTACACCACCAATATTCGGTCAATGTCTCGCCCTTCCAGGCGAATACAGGTGTTCCTTGCGGATCATCAAGCGTTCCGTTGGGGCCAGCAACTACCGCTGCTGCAGCGCTATCTTGGGTTGAGAAAATGTTGCAACTGACCCAACGCACGTCGGCACCGAGCGCCGTCAGCGTTTCGATCAAGACTGCGGTCTGGACCGTCATATGCAACGATCCCATAATCCGCACACCAGCCAAAGGTTGCTTGTCGCCATAGCGAGCTCGCAAGGCCATCAAACCGGGCATTTCCTCTTCCGCCAGGCTGATCTCCTTTCGTCCCAAGTCGAGTAGCGCTTGTGCTTCCTCAACTTTCCCAGCTGCATACAAATCGTAAGCCCGAACCTTAAACGGTAGACGATCGGTGGCGATCGCCTTTGGGGCAGCGCTGGTAGCAGTACTCATGTGTATTCTCCAATTCAAATAAAGATAGGGTAGTTATTTACGTAGTTTCCTTGGCCCGCACGGTTGCGGCGAACAATCCCGGTCCCTTGGCGACCGGATCTGGTGGCAACTGGCGATAAACTCGGATTGCCAATCCGGCACGGTCCAACCAGTTCGTCAACTCTCGCCGAGACGTGCCCAGGCGAAGGTGTCCCATCTCGTGTTCATAGTGCGATCGATCGTGAGGGACAAGGTCGACGATCACCAAACTAGCAAGTGGCTTGAGCACGCGAGCCACTTCCTTAAAGACCATCCAGGGCTCGTTCAGATAAGGCAGTACAGCCACCAACCAAGCCAAATCCAGGCTGGATGAAGACAATGACAAAGACTCCAAAGGATCATTGCAGATGCTGACGTGCTGCAAGCCCTTGAGTCGCTTGCGAGCTGCCTTGAGCATGGCAGCTGAACTGTCGATGGCGTACACCTTTTTTACATGAGGCGCTACCATTTGTGTGATCGCCGCCGATCCACAGCCGAGCTCTGCCACCACGGCATTGTCAGGCAATGAAGCAGCCAGTACAAAAGCATCCAACTGCTTGCCAAATAAATCCGTTCTGAGGCTGTCCCATTGTTCGGCAGCCGAATGAAAAAAGGCTTCGCCCTGAGACCGGTTGGCAACAACCTGCTGCAAACGCTGGTCATCCAGCAGCGTTGTCGGTGTATCTACTTGCTTCTGAACCCACAGCCACAGATCGACTTGAGAATCTTCCCAGTCTTGCCTATCAGCGCGATAGTAGTGATGATTCTTATCGCGACGAATCGTCAACCAGCCGTCTGCCGCCAAAACTCTCAAATGACGGCTAACCGTGCTCTGCGGCATTTGAACGACAGCGCAGGCCTCGGAAACAGTCAACTCGTCTTGCTCCAGCAACCGCAGCAGACGAACACGAGTGCCATCTGCCAACGTCTGCAACCAGTCAAGCGTAGAACTCTTTAGCACCTAACTCCGCTCTCCCCGAACCTACATTGGGATGACCCGCGCCGCTATCGCCAACTCGCAATAACCTCGACCAGCTTCAATCGGGAGCTGTTGATTCTTCGCGAGCTTGGACCTATATCCGTTCATCCGGATGATAGAGTATAGGTGTGGGCCGCGGTTCGTCAACCCGGAAAATACGATTCAGCCGCTCATTCCAAATTTGCCGCAACGCCGGTGTCGGATTTCGCAGGTTGCCCTTATATTGTTGCGTCAAAATGACACTGCTCAGTATTCGCTTGCCATCGTTCGGGGAATGCTACCCCGGGGCCTTTTTCAGGAAATATCATGCAAGATCTCAGTAAATTCAACGTGGTGATTGTGGGTGGTGGAACCGGGATGGGGCGAGCCATCGCACGGGCCCTTGCTCACGCTGGCGCGCGAGTTGCCATTGGAGGAAGACGCCAACAGCCCTTGGATGAAACGGCTGAAGGTACGTCTATCGCGACCAAGACGATTGACGTTGCTTCCCGCGAGGACACCAACGCCTTTTTCCAGTGGGCTACCGATCAGCTAGGACGAATCGATGTCATGATCAATGCGGCCGGTGTGAATATCAAGAACCGGAGTATGGCTGAGATGGATCCCGAACAGTGGGATCAAGTCTTAGCCATCAACGCCACCGGGGCATACAACTGCCTGCACGCTGTATTGCCAGCGATGCGTGCGCGGCGCGAAGGGCTGATCATCAACGTCTCGTCGATTGCTGGCAAGCGAGCCATCGCCTTAGGTGGCATTGCTTATTCGGCTAGCAAGTTTGCGATGACTGCGCTGAGCACGTGCGTAGCCAACGAGGTTGCGGCAGATGGAGTGCGCGTCACCAACGTCTACCCTGGAGAAGTCAATACTCCACTGCTCGAGCAGCGGCCTGCACCAGTCAGCGAAGAGCACAAACAGCGGATCCTTCAGCCAGAACACGTGGCTGAACTGGTGGTTTCCTTGATTGCTTTGCCGACCGCTGTCCATATCCCTGAACTGGTCGTAAAGCCCCTCAGCCAAGGCTGGTACTAGGCATCAGGAGGCCTCGCCGTGTCTCAACTTGGGGAGCCGTCGTTGACGTGCCACCAAGCGGGGCTCGGCAGTTTTCGATCGCGCTCAAGCCCGAATCAAAGTTGTTTGAAGCGAGCGAGGCGAGGTACAGTCGGTCGATCAAATCGTCCATTGATACGTTGTCGTCGAGAGACTGAATAAGCGTGATTGCTTTTTCTTTGGTGGTCATAAAGCGTGCATGAGCTCGGTAAGAAGCCGGAGAATTCTGATTCCTTTGCCCTTTTCTACCATAACTCTCAATGGTCGTTCAGGACAAGTTTCGGCCTTCGGTCGGGTCACCAGAAAGCTTGATGCTGCTTGGTGTTGGTACATCGGCGCTTAGCGATGGTCGAGCACCACTTGGGCGGACGGACTGCGCGTGCCCGTTCGTGAAAGCTAGTATCGCGTTGATGCGTGCCTGTTGGCTTCAGTTAGCAATGCCTAGCAAGCCGCATGCCGTGCCGGGAATGCATTGTCACAGTGGGTTGCCCTCCAGGAGATTGTCGACCAGTTCCATCACGGCGTCCGTATTGGATTCGTGCTCTTCTTCGATGGCAGGCGCGAACGTATCCCATAGGAACTCATCAGTTTCGTCCGTCTGGAATGCGAGTAATGCCAACTCGGCCTCTTCGATGGCCGCGGCGGCCACCGAGACGGCAAGAGTTTCATAGTCTGCAGTTAGGACGTCGACGCTGCTTGCCATTACACTCAATCCATCCGGGGTTCGGCCCGTCAATTCGCTTGTATACATGAATTCACCTTCGCCCTCGGGCAGCGAATTCAGGTAGTTGACAA
This sequence comes from Planctomycetales bacterium, assembly GCA_020426625.1. Lineage (GTDB taxonomy): Bacteria > Planctomycetota > Planctomycetia > Pirellulales > Pirellulaceae > Aureliella. The sequence continues at coordinate 47,295 of JAGQPR010000005.1, read as the reverse complement.
TCATCAACACGTCATTGGGAGCCACGTAGCCATCATCGTTGACGTCAAAGTAAGGCGGAGGGCCAACGGAATCAGTGATCAAAGGTAGTACGCCATCGGGAGCAATGATGGGGTTGTTGAGTTCATTGATAATGACCAGCACATCTTGCGGGACTACAAATCCATCACCCGTGGTGTCGCGTGGCAATAGTTGGTTGTGCCAACTGAGGGCCGAATCCAAGCTGATGCTGCCGATGGCCGCCTGGCTTTGCTGTTCTCCGAATCCAACCAAGTCAAAATACAGGCTTGTAATTGTTCCAGGAGTTACATTTTTTAGATCGATGGTGACATCAAAAGTTTTGCTCAAATCAATCGTATCGCCGCTGGTGACTCCAGCGATTGTGACCTCGGGTGCAAACATCACACGACCGTCAGCCTGAATGCTGATTAGCGCATCGCTACTTTCGAGTCCAGGAATGTCCGACAGCAACTTGGTTGTGCGACTTGCGTCCAACAAGGCAACTTCAAATGCGTCTCCTGGTAACTCAGTGGAAGCAATGCCCAGCTGAAGGTTGGTGAGAGAGAAAGTCAAGCGATTTGTACTGGTGGGCATGGTAAACGTCTGCGATATATCAGACAGCAATCCAGCACCTTCCAACAAAGTTGCACCGTTGTTGATAATGGTCGATTCACCGAGAGTATACCAATGGAAATTGCGAGAGCTCTTGTCGGTGACACTGAAGTCTGAATTGCGTATTCCCAATCCAGCCGCCGAATTCAGCACATTTTGTACCGCGCTGGCAAACGCAGTGAAACCGCTCAGCTGGATTCCCATGGAGGAACCTAGCTCGCCCAAGACCGCTGACACGCGGGTATCAAACTTAACGTCGTCTTCGGCCAAAACGGACGACAGAATGGCAGTGTCTAGTTGTCCCGGTGTGCGCCGCTGCCCGAGTTCGAGCGTAGCCGACATTACCTGATCGGCGTACAGGGTGCTCGCCAATTCGTTACCCGACGGATCCAACCAAATCACTTTTCTGTCGTCGGACATGTAGTAAAGTTTGCCGGACTCGGTGGCGCGCACCCTACTGCGGAATTGAGCATTGGCAAGCGAGAATCCTAGAGCGTGACCTATTTCGTGAGTCAGAACCGTCAGCAGATCATAGTGCATGGCTGCCGACGAGTTGCCGTAAAATTCTACGGCATCATTGGGGGTGGAATCCACAAACCACCCATATCCATTGGCATCATCGTCGACAGTAATTACAAAATGAGAACTGGCTGAGGTGCCGAGAACTTCGACATGTGCCAATTCGCCAGCAGGTAGATCTCTGATCTGGAAGCCAAGGCTCAGGTCGACTTCTTTGCCTAGCGCGCTGCTCCACTGCTGCTGAGCCGACTGAGCCAGCGACTGCCAATCGACGCTCTGCAAGGAATCGCCCACTATGGAAAATGACGTGCCTGGTGTCCCAATCCGCAATTGCGGAGGTTTAATAACGACTGCCCAACCGATGTAGCCTTCGGTGTTTTGCGGATTTAACCAATCATTGGCCCAAACGGCCAGGCGTTGTTCCTGCTTGCGTACGTAGCCACCTTGCGGATCGCGGTAGTAAACTCGGTCCTCCATCTGACCGGTGAGCGGGTTGAGTTCGGTATGGATGCCGTCTACGACGACCGTGTGCTGGAACTCTCCAGCGTGTCTTCCTAAGGTGCCTTGGCGAACAAGGGCCGATCGCTGCTCGCCGTTCTCGCCTACAACCGATTTCTTGAGAGCCTCGTAGGCCTGCAATCTGGCTTGACCATCGTACCCATCGTTGGCAATCTCTTGCATGAAATTCTGAAGTTCAACGTCCAGATTATTCTCACGGGCAACGTCCAGGATCTTGAGTTTATTTTCGTCCGAAGTACCGCCCTTGATCTTCATTCCCAAACGGTCGTAGCCACCTTTATCCTTAGTATCCATGATCTTAATCATCTCAGATACATCGGCATCGACTCCATGCGTTTTCAACCACATAGTGCAAGACGACGGGTGGCAGGCTTCTCCTCCTTTGAAGGGTGAGCCGTCTGGATTCTTGATGCCCAAGTCGTTCTGGTTGACTAACGGATACTTGGCGTCATCCATATAGGGAGTAGAGTACTGCTTGGAAATAAACCCGTTTCCTTTGCCAGTTTCCTCTTGATTGATCATTGAGATCGGAGGTTCATACGGTTTGGAATGCGGCAATTCTGCAGCAGCTGGCAACCGCTTTGGCGCCGATGTTCCGCTTCGATAACGCATTTTGGGAACGGTCGCGCGACTAGAGCCAGGTAATTTGAGCTTGATGGTCTTAATGCAGTTGATTGGATCGGTGACGATCGTATGAATCGCCCCCATGGTGGAGCGGAACGTGGCTGGATTCTTGATGTACGCTCCACCCAGCATCACTGTGCCTAATAAACCAAGTCCTCCTTCCATCTTCTCGGGATTCCCAAGGTCACCCAGCCATTCCCAGACTGGCATTAGCGTGGCGATCTCGCCACTGTGTAGAACCAAACTAGGAGCACCAACTGAGCCGGTGGCCGCAATCTTGCCTAGCACCAAGTCATTGACTGACAGGGTGGCTGTATCGACCAGATTGTTGAACTGGTTACCAGCCCACCCCAACCACGTCGAATTGTCGTGTTCTGGCCGATTGCGCAAGTAGTTGTTGCGGAGTGTACGGCGAGATTCTTCTAGAAAGAGCGACGCCATATCAGCAGGATGAGTTTGTTTGGCGATGGCGCGTTGCTCGGCGAATTCTGCATAGAGCAGGCGCTCTCTGCGATCGTCAAAGTTTCGGCGTATATTGGCTGCGTTACTATCGTTTAAGAAAACCGAAGCCGCTGAGTTTTCGGCGGCCCGCGCGAACGATTGAGTCGTCAGGCCCCGCGAAACCAAGCCGCTCGGATCAAAGTTGTTGACGGGGTCGTTACCAGTGTAGCGGTACAGATTGCCGTCGCCGGAAGCCAGGCCTGATGGATCGCGAGAAATGAAGCGAGTCAAAGCAGGGTCATAGTAGCGGGACCGCATCAAGTAGAGTCCCGTCTCGACATCAAAGTCTTGATTGGCATACAAAATTTCAGGCAATGTACCCTGCGAATCTATCAGACGACCAAAGGCGTCGAATTCCGCAGATGATACCAGACCAGACAAGTCATCGATGACCTGACGCGTTGAGCCACGAACATCCCCCAACAACCATTGCAACGAATCTGTTGTCGCCGTGGCCAAGACGATCTCGCTTCCCGACAAGCTCGAACGCCATTGCGTAAGCTGGTATTCGCTGCCGTTCAACTCGAATTTCGCTGCGGCCTTCTGACCGTCGAAAACTACAAACTCTCGAGAAGCTGCTTCCGGTCCATCACCGTCACTATCCGTACTTTCTATCAGCCGCCGGCCGAGCGGGTCGTAGCCATATTCGACGCGAAAAAACATGTCGCCGCTGGCGTCGTAGGTAGAAATTGACGTCAAGCGGTTGCGATGATCCCACACCAATTCATCGCGTTCTCCGTCCGATTTACGAGTTCGCGAGGTCAAATTTCCGACCGCATCGTACACCATCTCATATTCGGCGGTTTCCGTCAGTTGATTCTCTTCGGCAACGACGGTCTCGCTGACTTGTGGATTGCCCGTGACATCAAAGAAAAATGTTGTGAGCTGGCCATCGCGTGTTTCCGATTGCAATTGATCGAATGCATCGTAGCTATAGGTGAAAGTACGGCTGCCCTCAGTCGCTTGGCTAATCCTGCTGTTGGCGTCATAGGTATAACGGAAGTTCGCCAACGATTGTCCATCGTAGGTGTGTTGGATCCGTGAGAGGCGGCCAACTGCGTCGTAGGTTCGATTGGTAACGACAGGTTGTCGCGCTGCATCACCGGAGCGTGACATTTGCACAATGCGATCGGTCTTGTCGAAGCTAACGTCGATGACATGGTCGGGGAACACCTGGCTGGTAAAGCTGGTGGACGAAGGTCGGTAGAGGGCATCCAAAGTTACTGCAGTAGACGCAAAATTGCTGCCACCCTCGGAGAAACTAGAGGTCACAGCCCTACCCGCCGCGTCATAGGTATGCGCAACTTCCCATTGAAAACTTCCGACTTGTGCGGCTTCCGAGAGCATCCGACCGGAGGTGTCATAGCTATAGCTCAAATCGACCTCACTGCCATCGATTGTGCTTACACGATCAAACGTATCGTAAGTGTACAACTGGGTATCCACCACATTTCCATTCTGTTCCCAGCTTTCCGAAATCTTGCGATAGACATCGTCCAGTTCGATCTTGTGCGAAATTCCGCGCGGGTCGGTAGATTCAATCAAGTTGCCCATGGAATCGAAGCTCCAGGAAGTTGAATCCCCGGAAGCATCCGTTTGACGAACAAGGCGATTCAGACTGTCGTACACCAAGTGGGTCACATTGCCCGCAGCGTCGGTGAACTGCGTCATGCGTCCGCCGAGGTCATAAGCTCGAGTTTCTAGGACTTCTCCAGCTTGCTTCTCCGTTACCTGGCGGCCCATAACATCGTATTCGTACTCGTGGACCACACCCAACGGATCCGTTGATGAAAGCAACTGGCTAGCTTTGTCAAATACAAATGTGGACGTATTTCCCGCGGGATCTGTAATCTCCGTCGAGCGACCGACGATATCGTTGACGTACCGCGTAGTTCGGCCTTCTCGATCGCTGGTCTGTGTCACAAAACCCGTTGCGTCGTAGACGGTAGTCGAAGCGTTACCCAGCGCATCGACATACTGAATTTCGCGATTCAATTTGTCGTAGACGTAACGACGTGTGTTTCCTGATCCATCCGTTTGGGAAACCATGTTTCCCTCGGCATCGTAAGTAAAACTAGTAATTCGCCCACTGGCGTCGGTGTGCCGAACCAGTCGATCGAGCTGATCGTAAGCGCGCGCTGTCACGCCGCCGCCAACATCCGTTTCAGTAACTAGTCGCCCCTTGGCATCATACGTTTGCGTCATGACGCGACCTAGAGCGTCGGTGACAGTGATTAGTCTATTGGCTGCATCGTAGGTGTAAGTGCGTGTATTGCCGTTTGCATCCGTTTCAGAGATTCGATTGCCTACCGCATCGAATTCCGTGGTTGTAACCTGGCTGACGGGGTCGGTAGCAGTCACCAGGCGATTCAATGCATCGTAACTGTAGGACCATACGAAGCCGCTACGATCGGTCTTTTGGATCAGATTGTCGACGGCATCGTACTTGAATTGCTCGCGGCTGCTGTCCGCGAATTGCATGGACGTCAGGCGTCCGAGCAAATCGTATTGGTTGTTGGTCGTTCTACTCAAGGGATCGATGGATTGAATGACGTTGCCAGCAGCATCATAGACGTTGACCCAAACGGCACCGTCTGCTTCGATCTTGCGAATAAGCCGAGAATCTGCATCATAGACCGAGGTGGTAACACCTCCGTTGGGAGCCGTCGAACTGGTCAGATTGGATAGTGCATCATATTGATATGTCCATTGATTGCCTTCGGCATTGACGAAGGTAATTGGATTATTCCTAGAGTCATACGAGAAGGTCGTGGTGTTGCCTCGGCGATCGGTTTGTACCAGTAGATTTCCAACCAGATCGTATTGGAAACTGGCTACCTGCCCCAAGGCGTCTGTGGCGACAACCTTTCGATTTACTTTGTCGTATTCGTATACGCTTTGGTTACCGACTGGATCGATTACGGAAAGAAGGTTGCTGTTCGCATCATATGTATAGCGAGTCTCGTTGCCCAATTCATCGAACTTCGACAGCGGCCTGCCGATAGCGTCGCGCTGAGTGACCAGTTCTCTTCCCAAGGGATCGATCGTCTTGACCAGCCTCGATTCACCATCGTATTCAAATCGGAATTCATTACCGGCAGCATCAATCTTAGCGATCTGGCGATTCATCGCGTCGTAAGTCATGCGGACCTGGCGTCCCAGACCGTCAGTTTGCGAAATCAGATTGCCGATGGCATCGTATTCCATCAGTGTTATATTGCCGAGCGCGTCGGTAATTCGGTTGACTCGCCCTAAGGAATCGTATCCAAATCTAGTGACGGCGCCACGCGGATCTGTCTCGGTAATTTTTCGATCCGCAGCATCGTAGGTATAGCGATAGGTCTCACCAAGTGGAGACGTTTCGGAACTGATGCGGCCACGCGCATCGTAGGAGAAACGAGATTTGCCACCGAGCGGATCGATCTCCAAGATTAGATTGTCATCGGCATCGTACGTGTACTGCCAACGATTTCCGGCCGCGTTGGTCATGCTCGTCATGCGGTCGCGAGAGTCGTACGTATACGTTGTGCGATTCCCATTGGCATCTTGTTTCGAAGTCATATTTCCGTTGGTGTCATACGTATAAGTCATCACACCACCAATCGGACTTGTCTCGCTGATCAAACGGTTGAGACGGTCATAAGCGAAAGTTGTTGTAAAGCCACGCGGGTCCGTCGTACTGGTGACGTTGCCCACACCGTCGTAGGTCCACGAAGTGGTGTTGCCCAGAGGGTCCGTCTCTGAGAGCATGCGGCCGCGCACGTCATAGACCATGGAATACATGTTTCCGTTGCCATCAGTCCGCGTCGCGGTATTTCCGTACTGGTCGTAAGTGAAGCTCAACACAACTCCATCGGGGCGAGTTTCAGAAGTAACACGACCTTGAGCGTCATACCGGTAGGAAGCTACATGGCCTAGTCCGTTAGTCATCTGCGAAACCAAGCCCAGCGTGTTGTACTGGTAAGAGGCTTGCGGGACTCCTGCTATCACCACACTCACTGTTTGTCCGAGCGAGTTACGGGAAGTGGTCGTCGTCACACCAGCGCCATCGGTGCTTGAAATGACTCGCCCGTTGCTGAATTGTTTGTTCGACACAATCCCTATTGAGTCGACGTAGCTATTGGCATTCTTGCTGCCGTCGTAGCCGATGGATAGTTTATTCGCGGTTGATTGGATCTCCTGAGCCCTGCCCTCATCATCGAATTCTGATGCATTGACCACTCCGACTGAATCTTTGGTTTGCATCGCACGTCCCGAACCATCCAAGATACTCTCGTGAGAGAAGCCCCGGTGATCAATAGCTTTGAACGTGGGCGGATCCAGTTCTTGAGCGGAAGGCAGGTCGTTGGCAAGTGGATTGTTCGTATCCTCAACCGGAAACAGGCCAGCAACTTGTGCAGGTGTATAGTGCGACACAGTACCGTCTGGTCGAGTAACACTTTCGAGCCGCCCCGCAAAGTCGTAGTCGTGGCTGGCTACATTGCCATTCTCATCGACATAGTCCAATAGCAAGCCGTCGCGGTAAGAGTAGCTAATTTCTGCCCCGCCCGGCCTGGTTACCTTGGTTAGGTCTCCCGAGGCTGAAACCTGGAAACTAGTGGTGCGGCCGACGGGATCACGCACACTGGCTATGCGTCCTCCGGCATAAGTGAAGCTGAACATGCCGCCGGTGGGATCGATCATCGTCGCCAGTCTTCCCGCCGCGTCGTATGAGTAGTTGATGCCCGTACCGTCGATGAATTTAATTTGGGAGAGACGATTCTCGTTATCAAAGAACTGCTGAGTTCCATCCTTGAGGGTCCGCACGAAAGCAATTCCGTTCTTCAGGATCTGCGAATCATCTGCGGGAGGACCCTCCCAAGTGAATTCGCTTACTTGAGTAAACAGTGATTCAGTTCCATCGCCATCGACGAGCAGCAGATCACCCGTCGGTTCTTCCACAATCATCTTCCAGCCCTGTAGGCCCCAACCTCGACCAAAGGGACTTTCGATGGAATTGACGACGATGACGGTGTCGCGCGTAATGAAGCTCTCACCGACGAATCCAAGTCCGGAATTGGAGTAGATTCCCTGTTCAATCTCGACCGAGTAAACGCCCGTCGGTGCTTCTGACATGTCCAAGCGAGCTGCGGCTTCCAATTTCCCTCCGCCAGCGGGCACGCGGAAGAAGTTTTCACCACCTTGGAATGGGTTGATTCTGCCCTGCTCTTCCGGATCAAAGCCGGTGCTAACGATGCGCACATCATCGCGTTGGGCTTCCAATCGCCCGGACATAATTCTCTGTTGGCTCGAGGCTTCAATATCTTCCAGCCCCAAATGAACGATTGGATTAGGAACGGCTCGCTCAGAATCGTACACAAAAGTTGGTGATATGGAGATGCCTGCGACACTGTATGAAGTTAGCGAGAACGACTCGGTAAGTGCACCGGAGTGTGCGTCGACATTGGACTCGACTTCATAGAGCTCAGTCCAGTTCGTGCAATCGCAGCGAGCATTCTTCAAATTGTAGGGATTGTCTCGCGGGTCGATGGCCTTGCCACCGATGCCTACTTGAGCGCTCACGCCAAACGGTAAGCCGCCTGTGCCGAGTGGAGGTAATGGCAGCGAGACTGCAGGGTTGGTGAATACTGGGTAGGGACCGAACGATAGAGCCAAACCAGCATTTGCCTTCAGGACTGCCGACAGTTGACTAAGCGAACCATCGGCGATCGAAAGAGTTGTGGTCGGGTCATAAGGATTGACGATGCCAACCGCTTGTCCATTTTGAATTACGAATTGAACAAACTGAGTGGTCCGCACATCGACAGCTCGGTTCAAATCATCAATCGGCACGCGGGTCAACAGGTCCTCAGTTACTGGAACGTTGGTAGCAGTTCCCTGCGTGATCGAACCTCGTTCGACTGTCCGGATCATCTGTGAGGCATCCATGACGAATACCGCCCGATTGCTGCGGTATGCAGCGTAAACATTCAGACCGGCCACGACCAAGTTATCCGGAAAGGCGCTTGGTGTCGTACGCGTGGCGGCTACGATCTGTGGTTCGCCGTATTGGCCGAGTGGATCCCGAATAATGCCGATATTGCTACCGGCATTGATGGCAAAACCAGGGCTGCGCGACGGCAGCTCTCGATTCAAGAAAGATGGCTCAACGAGCACGTTGCCCAGCGAATTGCGAATGAACAGGATGTCGCCGTTGTGGTCGTGCTGAGGGAACTCGGGGATATAGCGATTGAACGCGGTAATCAGTGCATATGAAGGATGCGGACCGATTTCCTTTTCGTAGGCATTCTCCGGAATGAATGCTACACCCGTAGCGTTTGCGACTCCAAAAATCTGGCGCCCAATTTTGCCTGGATCCAGTCCGATCGATCGCAGGGAAACCTCTTTGATGTCCAGCACGGCGTAGGTGTCGGACAACTTTACCACGATCAAACCCGTCCCGTCATTGACTTGATCAGTCACAAGGATCGTATTGGGAGTAGTCGTCGTCTGGATATCATAGGCCGACTGCCCTACGTCGTTGACTAGAGTGACCAGGCGAGGCAACGTTGGTTCGGCAAGAGAGAAGACAGCAATCGCCGATTCGACTCGTGGCAGATGATCATCGATCAATGTCCGGCCGGGAATCGCCACAAACATGCTCTGGGTATGCCGATCAATGGCCAAGCCCCGCAAGCCATGGATGGCGCCAGGTACAGACAAAGTTCCAATTTGAGTATGGAACGAAGGTGATTCCGGATCGAGGTCAATGATGTAGATTGTTTCGCGGAATCGATCTGTAATGTAGGCATAACCCTTACCCGGAGTTGACTCGAAGATTTCTATGCGAAATGGGTTGGCTCCTGATATCAAAGGAATGCGGTCAATAAACAACCCGTCTCGAACATCGATTTGCTGCAGAGAAACCGTATCGAATACCGCCACTCCGTCTGTCATCAACACGTATACACGTCCGTTGTCCAGCGTGGTGGCTGTATCGATGGCCCTGGCATCCTCGGAACCACCCTGTATCTGGATCTGCGCAACGATCGTATCTTGAAGTGGATTAGGGATTGATGCGTCCCCAAAAGTAATCGTCTCGCGAGTATCGATGATCGAAATAGCGGGTGGATTGGCCACTGCGGAGAACACAAACCTGGGATCAGGTTCTACGTGAAAGGTCTCTCGACTAGCCAGGCGATCGATCGGCTCTTGTTGAGGGTCATTAATGCGATAGACAAAAGTGATTTCGGCAGACGCCAGAATGACTGCAGGAGGTATGTCAAAAAGAATATACTTGCCGTTTTCGTCAACGCGTTGAATATTTCCTTCATACGATTTATCACCAACTCGGTAACGGGCACGAATCGGGTCACTCTCGTCAAGGGATGAGTAGTTGACCTGCAACGACGGAGTTTGGCCGGGAAGCACGGCTAAGCCTGTGACGCTCAAGCGTTCGAAAGGTCGGCGTTCCGGGGGGGCGGCTACATCCAGCACCGACTGTCTGCGCTCACCCGGAGTAAACTCGAGCAGACTGGTCTCCTCGTTGAAGTCACCGGCGCTATTGTTGGAGCGATAGCTGATACTCAGCAGTTGGCCGCTGGGGACCGGCATAAAGAATGCGTAGATGTTTTGCAGGTCGAAACCCACAATGGTGTAGTAGGGCTTTGAAACTCCGCCAGCAAATGGGGATTCCACGATGATTTGTGCGCCCTGTAGAGCTCGAGAGAATCCAAACAGCACGCCCGGCGCAAAGGCCGCTCCAAGAATAATCTGCGGTCCACCAAACAGAATAGTTGGATGAGGCGGGCTAGTTGTTCGTGTCCGCCCGTCTGCACCAGCCACCATACGATCGGTCAACAGCCAAGCTTCTTGCGGATTTCCATCGGCGTCGAGAATCGTCGACGCCGTAAATAGCCAAGCTTCTTCTCCTTCGTTCAGCCCCGCAGGTGTTGGTACCGAAAGCGCCAATCCGTTGGTGGCAGTCTCGCCACTCAAATCCAAATCAAACGCCATGAGGGGTTCGAATCCAGATGGTATTTCAAAAGGCAGCTCGTTGAACTCCATTCCATGAACGCTCACGCTGGTTCCCTGTGGCAAACTCTCCGCCGGTATGGCGATCTGAATGCCCGAGAGACTTTCTAGTACTTGACCAGTTCCGTTAGCCAGTAAAGTGTCGCCGACTTGCGGTTCAACCACGTCGAAAGTCACGACTTGGCTGTGCCCGTTATAAACAAAAGTAACGCGCGTGGAACCGACGTTCTGTCCGTGAAAACGACCCTGGGAATCAATGGTGCCTATCGACGCATCTTCCACGAAGAACATGCCTTGCTGGGTGCGATCGAGAACTTCATCGCCAACTTGCTCTCTGACAATCAACTGGCGGGCGTCACCGCCAACGTCGACCGTATACGCCAACGGGAAGAAATCTACCTTGGGGTTGATGTCCACGCCGACGGTCACGGAAGTTGCAATGGTCAGACCAAATGCGCGGATCTCGACCACGGCAAATCCTTGCCCGACGCCGATCACCTGCCCGGCATCGGTTACTATGGCCACACTCGGATTGTGGCTGACAAACTCGATCGCTTCCGGACGGAGAGTATGCCAGTCTGCATCAGCGGTCAGGCCCGCTATCTCCAGGGTGAGCGCTTGGTTCAAATCCAGGCGGGGGTCATCATTGATGACGTCCAGTCCAAAAAACGCGGGCGTTAAGAACGTGTAATTGACGCTGGCGGACGCACTTGAGAGCAAGCCATCGTCAGCAACGAATTGCGCCATTCCCATCGAGCCAGTAGGATTGCTCGAGCGAATCAGATACAGGCCGTCACCAACATAGGACACATTGTTTGTTGCTGAATTTGCGATCCGCGTGAACAATACATCGGCTTCGGGTGACGAGAACCAATTGTCACTATCCAGGAGGATCGTCTCGCCAGCAATCGCTTCCAGATCATTTCCAGTTTGAGTTTCCGGCGGTCGATTTGCAGTAAAGCCAAACGCAGCCAAAAGGGCATCGCGATCTTGCAAATCCACCAAGCCATCGCGGTTGCTATCGGCTTGCAGTACGTAACCTGGCTCATTGGCAGCGCTACCTAGTGCACTCTCCAGTAGCTGTTGATCCACAGCGTTGATGGTAAAGTCTTGATTGACATCACCTGCCAAGAATACTTGTGATGTAAACTGGCCCGACGTGGCCTGCCCATCGGCACTAGCGATTGTAAAGGCATAAGTGCCTGGTTTGTCAAACGTGTACAGAGTAGTACTTCGCCCTGCAGCGGTGAATTCGTAACCTGGCTGCAATCCCAGGACTGCGATGGCTGCGGGATGGAAATCTGTACTTGTTGTATCAAATCCAATGGTTACCGATCCTGTCGAACTGCTTCGCAATTCTCCCTCAGTGATCGTCAGCGCGTACCACTGTGAGCCAGATGTCGACAGCTCACCCTGGATTGAACCATTGAGATACTGGCGGGAGCCGCCCAAATGGGCTTGACCGGTGAGTGTGCGCACGAAATCGCCAGTCGTGCTGTCATATTCGAACACTTCAGTACTCGACTGGTTCGTCGAATTGACCACCAATCTGCCAGAAGCGTCGTAAGCATAGAACTCACGTGAGTCTGCCGTAGCATCAACAACAATCGCTAGGTGCCCATCGGCATCGTAGCGATAGACCATCTGTTCACCAGCAGGACCCACCAGTTCTGCTATTCTACCATCAGCATCGCGCACTACTGTTATGCGGCTGCCATCAGGGGCAACCAGACCACTATCGGTCCAACGCAGGGACGCCTGCCCGTCAGATGCAACAATGCGTTCTAGAACAAACCGCGGTCCCAGCTCGGTCTCCCCCGACACGCGATAACCGTAGGTAACACCGGTTGGCGAGCGAAGCATAAGCGTAGAAACTGGCATCGCGCTACCTGCGTCTAAAGTCAGATTGTAGGGTAGCCCTCCGCCAATCATGTAGAAAGCTTGTTCTACACCCGTTTGTTGAAGCTGTTTCTCGAAACTGAATAGCTGCCACTCGACTCCATCGTCCGCCACCCATTGAGGATGGTAAATAACGATACCGTCCTGCTGTTCCATCCGAGGCTCAAAGCTGAATGCTACGATCTCCCCAGTGGGCAACGACATGTATAGTCGATCTCCCCTGCGTAGTGGTTCGACTCCAAAATTGCCTTCGCCCGCGCGCGATGAAATCGCAACCTGAGGATTCACCATCGGCAGGTTCCAGGCTGAACCTAGCGACACGCCCTGCAGGTCGACCGCATTGTTCGCTGAAGACGCAAGTGCGCCAGCATTCAACGAGCTGTAGTAGCGAGTGAATTCGACTGGAATGCCAGCCAGAGTTGTCGAAAGATCGGTAACAAGCCGCTCATAGGAACCCACTTTAGCTGACGAGTTGATTTCAATCTCGGCGGTTGCAATGGTCTCCAGGCCACCAAGATCTCTGGCGGTAACACGTAGCGTATAGAAGCCATTGACAAATCGCCCGGGATCGAGCGTGGTCTGCTGGCAAACATTGTCCGTACCACGGGCAATTTCCACGGCTTGGCCGTTGCCTCTGGGTAGTAACTCGATCACGTACTCCGCGAGTGTATCGTCTCCGATATCTACCGTCAGTAGTCGCGGTTCACTAATCACCGCCGGCGAGATTTCTTCAATGGTGACGAGAGGTGCCAGCCGATCTGCTGGATCTCGGACAAAAATGTCTTGAGTGATCGTTGTTTGACGACCTTCGATGTCCACAACCGACGCCACAACTGCATATTTCCCAGGCGCACTCGCGACAAAGACGGCTTGTCCTAGCTCGTCTACTAGCAACTCATGTCCATCGACGGACACCGTTCCCCTTGCAACGGATACATCACTATCGGCAATCGGTTCAATGATGATTTTCTGGCCGGGAACAGCAGGGAAACTGGGAGTAACCACTAATCGTAGATTCGGTGCGGCGGGGTCAAAACTTGCCAACAAGGTGAGGTTGCGCTGCACCTCCATGTCGCCATCATTGGCAACGAACCGCACGATATGCTGTCCGGCTTGAAAGCCCTGGGGTGTCCAACGCAGGATTCCGTCGCTACCAAGCGTAGCTCCCGCCGGTAGATCGCGAGCGGTCAGAGACACAGCGTCTCCGTCAGGATCGGTGGCGATGATCGCGATCGCCAACTCCTGGCCAATCTCTGCATTTCGAAAGCTGGGAAGCTGCAATTGCGGAGCACGGTTGGTCGGCAGGATTTGCACGTCGACCGCCAAGCGATCAACAGCACCATCTGGGTCGGTGGCAGTAAAATTTAACACATAGTTGCCAGCCGAATCGTAGTCGGCCTGCCATTGCAGCGCACGCTCGGTGGGGTCGAATCTGAGGCCCGGTGGTAATTGCGGGGAATTCCAATCGCCTGTCACACTCTCCAGACTGTAGACCAACGGTTGCCCATCGGCGTCGGAGGCATCCACCGCCAGGGCCAGTACGTCGCCTTCGCGTCCAAAAAACCTTGGCAGCGCACTAAAAACCGGACTTTGATTGGTCTGGAAAACATTCACCAACACATCTTCGCTGCGGCTTCCAACGCCATCGCTAGTGGTCAGCCTTAGCCGATACGCACCAGCTTGAGTAAAGTCGGGCGTCCAAGTCAACTGGCCCGTCGCAGAATCAAATTTAGCTCCGCGAGGCAGGTTGGCCAGAGACGTACCGTTTACCAGAAATGCAGTGTAAAAAAGCTGGTCTCCGTCTGGATCATTCGCTTGCATCTGAAGGGTCAGTGTATCGCCTTCGGCAATAGACTGCTCCCCAATGGGATCCAAGGCTGGACGGATGTTGCTTGCCCGTACATTGAGCGTGATGGTACGACTGTCCGACAGTTTTCGATTTGCGTCTCCGTTACCTGAATCTGTCACGGTGAATGTCACCGTATGCTCACCAATGTCTGCAGCCGTGGGGCTCCAGGTAAAGGTCGCCTCGCCGTAAATTCCGGACATGGTTACCGCCGCACCCGTCGGCAAACCAGATGCAATAATCGACAATGCATCCTGGTCCAGGTCGGTCACTCGAATCGGAAAGCTAACCGGCTGATCCGCCAGAACAACGCGATTAAACAGAGGTTGGAATGTCGGCGGTTCGTTTTCACTGGTTACCTGTAAGATGAACTGTGATGTGGAACTTAAAGGCTGAGCGCCTGTAGTCTCGTGAGCAACAACCGTAACCAGGTAATCGTCGCGATGTCCTGGCAATGGTGCCAAATGAAGCAATCCTGTTCCATCTCCGTTGTCGGTAAACGTCGCCCAACTAGGTAGCTCGGTTGATTGACCTATCTGAACTGCAATCGCGATCGGTGTTCCGTCAGGATCGGTGGCCACTACCGGAATGTCCAGCGTGGAGCCCACGGCAACCGTCTGATTTTCCAAAGCGGTGATTTGCGGTCGACCGTTTGCATCCAGCACACTCAGGTTCAGTGTGACACTGTCGGTTGTGGTAGCACCAGTGTTGTCTCCATCATCGGTAACATCGAATACTAGCTCGTACGCACCGGCCTGGTCGAAGTTGGGTGTCCAGGTAAAAAGCTGTGTTTCAATATCGTAGCTGGCGCCGGCGGGCAACTCAGCGAAGCTATAAACCAAATTGGCTGGGGGAAGAAAACCCTGCTCCGCAAAGAAATCTTCCAAGACGTTGCTTGGGTCATTCGTTGCACCGGGATGCTCTGGATCCAAGGCGGCAATTCGCAAAGTCAAAGTTTGCCCTTCGAAAATCTCAAATGGAGTCAGATTCGCAAATGCAACTTGGCCATTCAGGTTTGCTACCGACAGGGTTGCAGTCTGGTGAATTTTGACGGAACCATCGTCGACAATAAAGTCGATTGGGTAGTCCCCGTGTTGGTCAAAACCGATACTCCATTCAAAAATTCCGGTGTTCGGATCTAGGAAAGCTCCCGGCGGCAAGTTGGGTGAAAGAAAGGTCAACGGATCCCCGTCGGCATCGCTGGCTACCAACCGAAAGGATACGTCATCCCCTTCACTCAGCTGCAGGTTATTCACCGGTGACAGCGTAGGTGGAGTATTGTTATTGGTAACGACGATTTGAAAAACAGCCTGCGTTTCCGTGTAGCCATCGCTGGCTATCAGAGTGACGTTTTCATAGACACCAGCTGCGTTACCGCGCGGCCGCCAGCGTAAAGCTTGCGAGTAGGGATCAAAGACCGCGCCGGGAGGCAAATTGTCGGCAAAGTAGAACAAGGCGTCGCCATCTGCATCGAAGGCACTAACAGAAACTTGCAGCAGATCACCTTCGGTCAGCAATTGGTCAGCGATCGGGGAAATGATTGGCGCATGATTGGCACCGCTCACATCAACAGTCCAACTCTGCCGCTTGTAGGCACCACGCGCGTCGTACGCTCGCAGTTCGAAATCGACCTTAGGGGCGGTCCACTTCCCTGGAGTCCAATCCAGTTGACCAGTCAACGGATTGATCGTAGCCCCTTCCGGCGCCTTGCTAAGCACATAGGTAATGGAACTACCGTCGGGATCGTCTGCTTCCGCTGAATAGGCGTAAGTTTCCCCTTCGGCGGCACTCAGCGCCGGGCTCGAAAGAAATAAGGGCAACTGATTGGGCGGCAGCGCGGCCCGTACCGTTGGTGTGAAATCCAAGTCCAGCAAAGCCGGGTTGGCAACGACCACGGAAGTAAAAGTGGTGGTGGCTCCTACGGGAAGCGGCACACCATTGGACAAGACTTCAATCAGGGGGACGGCGAGCGCTTCGCCATTCATTTGTACAGCCACATTGCTGCCATTGAGTTGACTGAATACGATCTGGACGGGGCCAGCCACATCAAAGCCACCTTGATTGATCACCTGAACGTCTACCAGTACCGTTCCATCCTGGCGATTGATGCGCGTGTTCTTGAACAGAACAGGCATTACAGCCGTGACGTTTTCAAACACACGGAAATCGATTGATTCGCCTTCGCCTCCTAGTTCAATGCCTTGTTCACTCTGCACAGTGGGAGAAATCGTTAGACGATAGGGCGCTGGTGCGAGCGTTTCAAACAACAGGTTGGCCGTACGCGTCTGCGCATCGTAGCGCACGCCACCAACAGCTATCTGCTCGCCGGTGTCCAAGTTCACTAACTGGTAGTTTTGAAGATTGTTAGCACTGGCAGGATCGCTCGAGTTGCCCGACAGCAAGGCTGTGT
Organism: Planctomycetales bacterium; assembly: GCA_020426625.1. Lineage (GTDB taxonomy): Bacteria > Planctomycetota > Planctomycetia > Pirellulales > Pirellulaceae > Aureliella. Next base: position 30,354 of record JAGQPR010000005.1, on the reverse strand, counting down.
CGAAGGCAATGGTAGCCCGGTTATTGCCATCGAGAATCTGCGTCTGGATCACACGAGGCGCTGCCACGGTAAACAAGACATCGACTTGTTCACCTTGAGTTACCAGGACACGTCCGTCGGGCAGAACTTCCAGGCCCTCAACGCGCATCAGGCCACCCGCAGCAATGATGGTCTTCTCAAATGTGTTCGGGTCCAACAGCGAAACTTGGCCGGAATTTTGATGGCCAACAATCAACACGCCTTCGAGCAAGGAGCTCTGGGCACCAAACGCAATCGATTCTGCATCGCGAATATCGGAAACTAATGACGCGCGACCGCGAAAATCAAACTTGAGAATGCTGCCACCGCTGGGCCACTGGGTGCCGTACAGCGTTCCATCCTCTGCGACGGCCAAGGAATCAACGCGCACTTCGCTAAACGATTGAAATGAGCGCAGCGCGGTATCAAACTTCAGCACTCCGCCAGCAGTAGCAACGTACAGAGCGTTTTCGCCAGGTATGGAGGCTATCCCCAACGCTATCCCCGCTCCAAATGAATCCAATATTTGGCCGGTCGCGCCGTCAATCTGTACCAACCCTTCACCGCCAGTCGAGGCCCACAGTTGGTTCGCCTCGTCGAATGCCAATTCGTAAATGGGCACGTCCAACCGGCTGAGTATCTGTGGCGCATTGGATGGATTTCGCAGATCAATCCTAGCAAGTACGTTCCGTCCGTCGCCGCCGGAGACATACACCCAGCGTCCATCGGCTGAGACTGCCATCGCCAAAGTCCCAATCCCAGCCCCGCTGAGACCAGGTATCGTGGCCAGGCGTTCTGCGGCAAGCGGCCGGATGACACGAGTGAATTTGCTGGGCTGCGAAACGCTAGTTTTGGAGGGGACTCCCAGCGCGGCTTCGGTAAATAACCGATCGGGGATTTGCGACGGTGCTGTTGCAGCAATAGGTAGTTCGACCGCTGTAAAAGTTGGCGCCTGAGGCGGAGCACCTAAGTTGATGGGGGCTGTCAACCTGGGAACGCGAACGCCAGCGGGACTTGGTTCGATATTGCCAGCCGCGTCGATCGCTCGTACGAGAAATACAGGAGCAGCGCCTGAGGTGCTGCGATAGATGTAGCTTGTATCTTGAGTTTGATAAAGCACTGTACGGAAGCGATTTCCGCCGTCGTCGCTGACCAACAACGAATAGTAATTTACACCTGAGCCCCCCGCGTCATCCTCGGCCGTCCAGCTAATCTGGTAGCGATCGGAACCCAACGGTATAACTGTCCAACTACTGGTCGGGGCCAGTGCATCTAGTACTGCGCTACTAATTTCTGAATCGCGCGGCGTGCCCTCGTCGATAATCGTTCGCGCCACCAGTTCGATGACATCCCCTGTCTGCACATCACCGCCAGTTCCCGCAGCGGCCACCGTCTCAGCTTCGACCCAAAAGCCAACTTCGACATTTTGCCCAGGTTGTAGCAAACCAACGGTCGGATCGCGTGGTGGCAGGCCATCCCGCGGATCCACTGCGCGGAGCAACCACGTTGCGTTGCGCGTTACTGCATCCACTCCGGCGGTCACTTGCAGTACGTAGCCGTGCGATTCAAACAGATCGAATTCACCGAAAAACGATGGTCGACCGGGCGGGATTGGAATAATCAGTCCACCCAAGTCGATGTCACTCAATTGGAATGAGCGTTCATCCAGCGTATCATCCATGGGCACAATGATCCGTATCTCGCGGGCGGGCAGATTGGCGTCCGATTCATGCGTCACGGAAACTGAATATGGCAGGGGAGTTGCCCTGGGCACCATGTTGAAATCACCGACACCATCGGGCCCATCGACCATAACACCCAAATCGACGCTGTCCCCCAGGCCCGTCGTGTTGAAGACCACGGTCTGCGCAACTTGGCCACCGTCGAAGAGATTTGGTTCACCAGCGCGAATCGTGAACGTCACAAATGACGTTCGATTGGCAAGCTCCAAATCGTAGTCCGCATAGTTGGCTACGGCTCCACCACTGTTTGCATCCGGGGTGTGTCCGTAGTAACCTCGCAACTGTTCAATTAAGTCACCCAGATCCTTTTCGGCGTTAGCGAAATCTTGGGCTGCTGCGTCGAGGATGCCTTGCCCCGCCTGGCCTCCCAACAAGCCACCCACGGCGACGAAGAAGGCATTGACGTTGTCGGCGTGATCATCTGCGAAAGGTGCCACATCTTCGGGGCGCAATAACCCTCGGTCAGTCAGTGCTTGCAGATAGAGTTCGGTGAAGGTAGCAGCATCGCCCGCGATCCCAGTCAATCCAGCAGGCGCGCTGCTATCAGACAGGATAGCACTACGCAGTTTTTCCGCTTCGGCCGTTTGATATTGAATGTACTGCTCTGTCGTCATCGGCGTAGCGGACGCCACGACATAGAAGTCAAAGGACAATTGATCCAGTTCATCGGGTCGCAAAGTGCTGAGAAAGTCTGGATTCTGTTGCAAGAGCTCGCGCAATTCGGGATAGATGGTCACTGCCATGCTCAGCTGGGTCGTACTGAGCGCAGGCAGATCCATGGCGACAGCCCGACCCGTCAATACGCCCTGCAGATTCAACTCGGCGGCCACGCTAGAGAAATCGAATGTAGTGATCGGATCAAACAGCGGTGCGACGGTGCCAGCGTCACCACGGATGCCCGTTTGCATGGTAATCGCGGGTCCTGGAACGATGCCCGAGTCGTTTTTGACGTTGGGTACCGCATATTCAATCACCGTATAAGGTGTATCGATATTGCTCAGACTTTGTACCGGAATTCCGTAGAATCCCGTTTCCCCCAAGCCGATGAGGCTGGGGCCACCGATACCGACATTGGATTCCAGTGGGTCCGCTGCTTCTACCTGGAAACGGTATGGATCAGTCGCTACTCGCCCGTCGGGATGCAAGACTTGGACATCGTAGAGTCCATGTGGAGCATCGCGCAGATCAAATACGGCGACGATTTGCGTGGCATCGACCCGCTGCAAGCTGACTGGTGCAAGTTCAGCAAATTGTGGGCGTACCAGTCGAACGGTAGCCTGTTCCGGAAATTCTGCGCCGAAGACTCGCATCGTCACGTACCGGTCGTCGCCGCCAGAATCAGGTGTTACACCCGTAATACCGAAAGGAATACGGGTGGCATTCACCTGAATCGGATAGGCCGCGCGGGCTGGCAAGGTACCATCTTCATTTTGATCCTCGCGGATGCCAGCTCTGGCCAGAATGAAATAGCGACCGCCGAGGGTTTCGGGGATCACCAGCGATTGGTCCGGTCGCAGGTAACCCTCGTACTTGGCGTCAAACTCATAGGGGCTAGGCAGATCTTCAAAGCGGACAAAAAGTTCATGAGAACCAGTATCATTGAGGCTATTCAGGTCGATGCGGACCGTCTGCCCGGGATCCGTATCCAGCTGGTATAGTCTGGCTGAACCAGCAGCGATCTGGTCGTCCAGCGGAATGTCCAGCCTCAATAATGGGACAGACACGCTGATCGTACCGGTCGAGAAGCCGGTATTGTTTCGATTGTTTTCGCCTTCATAGACATCATCGAAAATGTCCGTGCGCACCAATACCCGATACTCACCTGGCAACGTGATTGGCATCTCGAAATCGAGCGAAGCTGTGTAGCTGTCGCCTGGCTGGAGCGTCCGCCCCTGCGGTGGATCGATCCTGCCCACGAAGCGGTCGCCAATATCCCAAACTCCATCTGTGGACAGATAGACTGCATCCGCTAACCTTCCGCGGATAGCCACGTCACCGCGATTCTGGACAGTCCAGTTGACGGCGACGATCTCTCCGACGGCCGCCGATGCGGGCGCATTCACGCTCGTTACTTGCACATCGCTGGGCGGTGGGACTTCGATCAACATCGGCGTCAAGGTACGCCCCGAATTGTTGTCGTCGTCGGTTTCAAAGATCTCACCGCGCGGTCGCGCGGCTGAGGGAACATCCAACTGGACGAAAACGTAATAATCGCCGACCAAGCCACGGGGTAGCCAAAATTCGTTCACTACTGTTTCTGATTCGCCAGACGACAAAGCCTTGGTACGCTTGATTTGACCTACAAAGTGATCGCTGGCTACGTCCAAAGTCGTATCGCGTGACAAGTAGATGCGATCAAAGTAGGGAGTTTGGCTTGTCGGTACTGCACCTCCGTCATTGCTCACTGTATACGAAACGGTGAATCGTTGCCCGACTTCCAGTCGTGTGGGAGCAATCACATTGTCGACGACCAAATCGGGCGTTGGCACAAACTGAATATTCAGTTCTTGCGTAGCCAAGTTGTCGTCTTCGTCAGCAAACTCCAAGACCTTGCCAGAGCCACTACCATACAGGCGCGCTGGGCCTTCGGCGGTGGGATAGGGCAATGGCCGAGGATTCCAGCCTGGTATCCAGGGGCCCAACACCGCATCGGTAGCAACGGTTAGGTAGTATTTGCCACCAATATTATCTGGCATGCGGACTTGTGTAGTGACAGAATACGAAGCACCTGGTGCCAATGATTCGCGTCGATCGACTTTGCCTAAGTAAATGTCGTAGGAATCGAGCGCTTGATCGGTGGACAAGTAAATCGAATCACTCCAACTACTCACACGCGTCGTGCGATTCCCGGCATTGGTTACAGTGAATTGCACCTCGGAGAGCCCGCCGCTGCTTGGCGTTGCCGGAATCACCTGCAAGCCGCTGATCTCCAAGTCGGCCTCTGCGTAGGTGACATTGATTTCGTTCGACGTACCTTGATTATTCTGCTTGGCTCCGTTCTCCCAGACGACAGTTGAAAACGCATCCACCCAGCTTGGAAAAGCAGATTTTCCCCAAGCACTAAAACTAATACCGTGGCGATTCACGGCAACGTTAGTAAATACATGCGCAAACCACCGACCGCTGCTGCCTGGAGGCGTGGCCACTTGAGTGGACTGAGTGTATTTTTGACCTGGAGCTAGAGGTGTATCGAACACGTGAGGAATGCGAGCGGCCAATATCGCTCGCGAAAAATCGAAAACACTATCGCGAGACAAGAAAACGAACTGATCAACACTCTTGGTTTCATTGGACGTGGCGAACTGCCCAACGTTCTCGATTTCCCAATTTACTGTGAGCAGCTCACCTGAAAAGCTATTCGGTGAGGCGGTGACACTGTTGATGCGGAGGTCAGCGTCAGCAGAAATGACTTGAGTCGAGGCGCGGCCAACATTATTGTCGGTGTAGGGTCCTTCATAAACGGTCTGCAAGGTGTTGGTGGGACCAGCCAGGATATCCCGCAATTCAGAGAAGCCAAACTTCTTCAGATCGCTGACCTTGACGTCACCGATCGACTTGCCTGTGGCAGCTTCGATGCGCTGCAATACTGCTCGCACTTCGGACAGGAATTTGTCTTCCTCTGTCAGGGCGATACGCGGATCGACATTGGTGCGAACCAGTATGTGGCTACCTGAAGCAGAAGGGGGTAAGGTAAAGGTGGCCGAGTGTTCATAGGATTCGCCAGGTGCCAAAGGGCCGGGCTGGGGAATGGCGAAAATCAGCTGGTCGCTGCCGTCCAGAACTTCGTCCGACGAAAGATAAACGGCATCTGCCCAAACATCACGGTCTGTTTGGCCCGCACCATTGTTCGTGACTTCCCAAGATACCGTAAACTGCTGGTCACCCACTCCAGCTGCATCTGCTAGTACTTTGGTGACTTGCAAATCGGCTGGTGGCGTAAGGAGAACATTGAGTGGAGTACTGCCGTAGTTGCTACCTTCCATGTCGTTGGGAGCATCGGGATTGAGATTGCTTTCAAAGGCAGCTTCATAGACCCGGTTTGATCCGTCGGCGTATACCGTCAAGAAATATTGTCCGGTTAGCCCTTTGGGAATACGCACAGTCGTTTCGACTTCGTACGAATCCCCAACTTGCAGCACTCCGGAATGGCTAAAAGCACCTAAGTATCGATCGCCACGGATAGGTTTGGGTCCATCCTTGCCCAATGTCAGCCAGATCTGGTCGCTCCAAGAACCCGGATCCGTCTCACCAGCTCCCAAGTTGGCGACTCGATAGCGTACTGTAACGGTTGAATCGTCAAACACGTCGCCTGGACCGGCAACTTGTTGAACTACTAGATCCGGCGGAGGTACAGGGTTGGCATCGATCGCCAAAGCCGCCGCAGCGCGGTTGTTACCCTCCGACGGATACTCATCCACCACACCGCGCGCATCCGTGTCAACGACTACAAACCAATTGCCAGCCAGCGCCCGCGGAATCAAGAAAGAAGCTTCGCTTTGATATTCGTTTGGCTGGCCCGTTTCTGTCCCCGGATAACCGAGCGCAGCTTGATTTTGCAGCTCGCCCAACAATATGGCCCCAGTCAGGCTGCCAGCGCTGCTGCTTAGCCAAACCCGATCATGCCAGCGGCTGCCGCCGGAGGGTGTATCCGCAGAGCCGACATTCGCCACCGTAAACTTGACGTCAATAATCGTGCCAGCCGTCACGGCAGTTGGCGAAACCAAGTTGACAACGCGCAAGTCCGGTCGCGGACGCAAATTGATCAGGAGGTTATCTGAAAACGTTTCATTGTTTGTTTCGTCGGTCTCGACGATCTGCCCCAATGAGTCCGTCTGTACGATAAAGCGAAACACGCCAGTAGTTCTAGGAAGCGTAACCAGCTCAGTACGAGTAATCGTCTTGCCTGCTTCTAACGGATTGGCCAAGCTAAAGCGACCAAACTCATAGCGTTCACTCGGATTGTCCACCGATTGCAAGTAGAGTCGGTCGGACCACCCTGCTTCGGTATTCTGTGGGCCGTGATTGCGGACCGTCCAAGTCAATTCCACTTGCGAGCCGTCCAGGGCAGTTGTAAGTCCGCCCAGCGACACGTCTGTAACTTGCAGATCCACCGGCGGTGGTGGTACGTAGATCACGTCGATCGCATCGGATCGCCCAGTGTTGCCCGCTGTGTTGAAGATGAACTCGTAAGGCCCGCTAGTTTTCACGAAAATATAGTGTTCACCATCCGCGTCTCGAGGAATGGTAACTGGTGCAGTTCTTTGATACGACTGATTGACGCCAAGTGCGCCTCCATGCACGCTGCTGCCAATCAATCGCAGGCCGGTTGCTCCGCTGGGATCCTTGGAAATATAGATATAGTCCGTCCAGGTTGACGTGTTGGTAGTGGCGATACCTTGGTTGCTAACCGTCCAATGAGCATCGATGACCTGTCCACTTAATGGTGTGCCCGTGGTAGAGACATCTGAGACGACCAAGTCCGCATAGGGAGTGGGAGTGATGTCAACCGGATGCGCAGCGGCAGTAACATTCGGCTGATCGCCGGTCAGTTCATACACCAGATCGGTTGCGTCGGTGTATGCGAAGAGCGTGAATCTTCCAGAGGTTCTCGCTGGCAACGGTATGATTTCGCTGCGTTGGTAACTAGTTCCACTGGGCATTGCGCCAAAGTGTTCAAAGCTTCCTAGCATTTGATCATCGCCGTTTCCAAAAACGGCATCGCGAGAGAGGACGATTCGATCGAACCAATGATCTTCCCTACCAGCCCCGGCACCTACATTTTCCACTGTCCAGCTAACGGTTAAGTCAACAGGGTCGCCGATCAGCAACTCAGGAGCAGTCACTTCGCCAACTTTCAGGTCGGCATAAGGGAAGCTAGTCACTGTCACTGCATCGCTAGCTTTGATACCCGTTGACTCGCCAGCACCTTCTTGAATGTTTTGCAATGCATCGGGTACGACGATCAAAAAGTACGGGCCTGCAATACCGTCGGGCAGCTTGGCAACCAGCTGGGCTTGATACGATGCGTTAGCAGCAAGAGCTGTGACTTGCTCCAAGCTACCCAACACCACGTCGTTGCTCGACCAGACATTGTCGGAACTGAGATAGAGCCGGTCGGTCCATTTCTGGGTAATATCAGCCGTGCCGAGGTTGGCACCTGTCCAATTGACAGTTACCGATTCGCCAGACACCGGTGATTGTCCTGCGGCCAGCGAAACGGAATTGACCACTAAATCCGCCAGTGGCTGAGGCGTAACACCTACTCGCTGCGAAGCGGTGATATTGTTTCCTTCGGCCCCGGGTTCCTCGAGCGTATTTAGTGCATCTGTTTGTACAAGTACGTAATAGTTTCCTGGAGTGACGGTCGAGGGAATGACCACCGACGCGTTTCGCGTATACGAAGCGTCGGGTGCTAGTGTACCTTGATGAGTGTATTCACCGAGTAAAATGTCGCCGCCTAGCGTTGTGTTTGTACTCAGATAAATGCGATCCAGCCAAGTGGCTTGATCGGTAGTCGCTGTGCCGTCGTTCCGCACGCGCCAGCTAATATTCGCGGCCGCTCCAACGCCTAGCGATGTTGGAACACTTACCGCGTCGACAATCAAATCAGCCGGCGGTCGCGCAAATTCCACGGTAATCAATTGCAGGCTGCGGTTGTTTGCGTCGTCGCTTTCGCGGACGCTGTTATTGACGTCGGTGACCACGAAAATCCGATGCTCGCCGGTGACTCCAAACGGCAGTTTGCCTGTGACCGTGCCCGTGTAGGTAGCCCCCTGTTGCAGATCGCTGGTTACCGAAAATGTTCCCAGTAGGACGTCGTCACTGTTTCCATAGAATTGATCACTGGAAAACACAACTCGATCAGTCCACGGCGCCACCGCCGTTTTCACGTTCTCATTGGCAACGGTCCAACTGACCGATATCTGTTGTCCGTTGATTGCCGTGGCTGGCGCCGAGATGTTCTTGATGGCAAGATCAGCCAATTGAATCGAAATTGTGGTGACAAACTTGTCTTCTGGCTCACCGGCTATTCCATCGCCATCGTTATCCATGGCATTGCCAACCAAGTCGAACACATCCGGTCCAAGCGAAAGCACGTAGTTGCCTGGTTGGGATTGTCGCGCGAAGCGAATTCGCACGACATTCGTATCCATGACGATGACTTGCGTGATAGCGATATTGCCGTTGGGTCCTACCAAGCTCGCATCGGAAGTAGTCACAGAACTAGGTGCAATCGCTTCGCTGAAGGTCACGTCGACGAATTCAAAGGGCTGGTCTATCGCGCCTGTCGGCGCGACACTCACAACGCGCGGACCTCCCGCATCGATGGAGAATGTTCCGGTGAAAATATCGTCAACAACTTCGCCCGGCACACCATCTTGGTCTTGGTCCATCAGCGTGCCACCTAGGTCTTCAATGAAGGGACCCACAGTCACTGTGTATAAGCCCGGTGTAACCAACGCGTCGAAGTTCAGCCGATAAACGTTGTTACCGATATCCTGGATACCATTGACAGCCAAGCTACCGCTAGGGCCTACGATTTGCACATCGACTTGCGTTAGAGTTCCCAGATTCAGTGCTTCACTGAAAGTCAAGTCGACATGATCCACCGGTGCACGTACTTCGGCGCTGGGCGACATGAATTGTAGTTGTGGTCCGACACCGTCAAGACGCAGGGCTCCCACATATCGATCTTCCAACTCACCAGCGAGCGCATCACCATCGGTGTCCATGGCGATGCCAGCCGGATCGGTTATGTCCGGCCCCACAAACAGCTGGTAGTCTCCATCCGCAGTGGCTCGTTGCGTATGAATTCGAAATCGCGTATCGCTGAGTCGTTCGATACTGGTCACATCAACTTCGCCGGCGGGTCCAAATAGGCGTGCATCCGCAGTTGAAAAACTGGCCGGGTCAATGGGAACGCTGAACGTAACTTCAATCGCTTCAATAGCTTGTGTTACCGAACCGACTGGCGTCTGAGAAACTACCCGCAGTGGCTCGCGCGCTACGGTGATCGCCGCCACGTAACGGTCTTGTCTGCCTTCGCCGTTTATGGAATCACCATCTTGATTCATCAAATTACCGGCGGTATCTGAGAGCGTCGGTAGTATCTCGATCTCGTAGAGACCGTTGTATGGTTGCGCCGGGAAAGTGATGCGGAAACTGCTGTTGTTGCCCGGGACAGGATCGACGCTCAATACTTGCAAAGTGGGCTGCGGTTCAAATGGTAACGTCTTGACCGACAGGCCGCCGTTGGCTTCATCGCCCACCAAAACAAAGTCGCTGTCGAATTGGGTTTTTTCCCCAGGGGCAGCTGATAGTTCAAATCCAGCAGAGCCAGTACCCTCGAACATGACTAGCTTGAGTGGATAAACTCCGGCCGTAGCAAATTCGAGCACGCCGAGCGTTTTGGCAAAATTGCGTCCAGTCGCGAATTCGAAACTTTGGTCCCCGATCTCCAAACGGAAGCCGTCATCGCTACCAACGGAAAATGTGTACTTGCCACTGCTGGGAATTTCGATCGAGGCAGTCGCTTCCAATACTAGGTAATTGTCATTGATGTTGGGACGATCAAGTGGGTTCGGAATGTCGTTCGGAAAATCCCCACCAATCGGACCGTAATTGACGACCTCGACTACCTGCTCAACAAACCGAGATTGAAAGTTGGGCGCATCGATGATCTGCACCGCTCGATCGATATCCGCGAAAGCGAACGTCGATGCAGCGGCCCGAACGTGAAAACCGTTGACCGGCGTGTTGGGGTCGAAACTATTGCGAACAGGAATCTCCTCAGGCGTCCACACCCGCACATCGCGCGGACCAAAGCTATGAGGATCAATGGGCTCGTCAAAGGTAACGATGACGGAATTTAGCACCGAAGTCACCGTACCACTGGGTGCATGTGTCAAGACTTTGGGGCCGGAAAAATCAACGTCGATGGTGGTCGAGTACTGATCCTGGGGCACCTGGGCGGTGAGGCCGTCGCCATTCTGATCCATGGGAACCGAGGCACTACTAAGCACATTTGGGCCAAGCGTAAGCGAGTAACTACCTGCCGCTGAGAGCGGTCCCGTTAGTGTCAATACAAAGCTTCGATCGCTGAGCGCTTCGACTTGGGCCACACTTATCGCAATGGGTCCTACAAGCGTGACATCGCTGGGCGAAAACGAACTTGCATCAATCGGACGGTCAAAATCCACTTGCAGTCGACTTGGCGAAGGAGGTGGCGGACTCACCACACCAGTATTTATCAACTGTGTGATTTCAGCGGGTTCGAGTCCGCGCTCAATGATGGAAACCTCGTCGATCGCTCCTTGAAAGAAATTTTGGCCGTTGTAAACGCTGCTTCCGATGCGCGTACCCGCAGTCGATGGAACATAGATCCCGACATTGGTCTCCGCCGTCTGTATGCCATCGACGAATACTCGCAGGATACCTTCATTCACTGTGGCGGCGACGTGAGCCCAAACGCCCACTTGAGCCATGACGCCGGACCCAGCGAACTGGCCGGTGGTATAGAACGCGCCATATTCACCGTCAGAAATTGCAATGGACCAATCCCGGCCACTGTGATCTGCGCCAGCGATGTTGATGCGTCCAGTCGCAGGCACCGCAGCTGGTCGAACCCAAGCTGAAACCGTCCAGTCCTGTGGCGGTGCCCAAGTTCCGAGTTCGATGTAATCTCCGTCACCATCCAGATCGAACGCTTGACCTGTGTTTCGACCGGCAACATAGTTCACGTCACCCATGAAAATACCAGGGCGACCACCGGTTTGATCGGCCGCGTTGCCATCCGCCTCATAGCGATGGTGCGTGCCTGCCGCTGGCAGATCTGTGACACGGTAAATGCGATCTACACGCGGCCCAATCGCTCGGCTAGGGGCAGCAGTTAACCAATCCCCGTAGTCGACGTAGTCACTGACCGATTGTCCATTGGGGTTGTCATTGCTAATTCCATCTGCGGAGGATGGATCGTTGGGGCCCCCGGCGTCGCCCCACCAATTGCCGCGAAAATTCGCCAGAGTCGCGTTATTCCCCAAGTTGTGTGCCGCTGTCAGTCGCAGTCCAGCGAAGCTGGTATTGGCAACCGACGCATGCTCACCAGAATCCAAGTAAATGCCATAGTCACCTCCCAAGATGTCTAATTCCGAGGCAATCAACGATCCCGCGTCGACCCAAATTGCTGCGTCGTCCCGCGATGGTGTAGTAGATGTATTTTCGATTCGGCCTTGGTTGTAGTTCAGCGCAGCTCCATTGGTGATTCGCACTCCGCCGCTGTAAACCGATTGAACGTTAACGTTCGTAAAAGAGGCATCCCCTCGGACTTCAATGGCGTAAACCTGGCCTCCACCGGTGCCGTTACCATCAATATCCCCGGCGTAACGAATTTCCGTGTTTTCCAGGATATTTCCGGCACTGTTCAGGTAAACGGATTCCCACGCCCCAGCAAAGGGAGCAGTCAGCGGTCCGTCGGCGTTGGTATCTCCACCCACCGAATCATCTCGTACGGACGTAAATACGATGGGTTGCTCGACAGTCCCCAACGCTTTGAGTATTCCTGTATTCGCTTGTATGTAATCGGCCGCCGGGACTTTCACGATGGTACCCGGCGCGATGGTCAGTGTTGTAGTTGCCGTTTGTGAATTGTTGATCGCAAGAGAACCGGTCAGACTGATTGGCAACGATCCGTAGTTCCAAGTTCGGTCAGTAGTCAGGGTTCCACCCTGCACGAAAATCGCATCGCCATTATTCCCGGAAGCCGTCAGTCCGCTAACCCCAGGTGCAGTGTTTAGTGCAAAATAGTAGGCTACACCCAGGTTGTCTTGGGCGTGGATGTTTTCCAATGTCGGAGTACCTGACAGAACGTCGATCGCATTGCTGTAACCGGACTTGATGACCACGTTCATCAATTGCGATTGTACTTCAGCATCTGTGCCGCCGTGGTTGATCTCTATTGAGGGTGTACGTCCGCCGCCGGTGCCATTGCCATCGGTGTCACCAGCAAAACGGATTTCCACGTTTTGCAAGACGTTGCTCGGTCCGTATAGGTAAACGCTTTCCCAAGCTCCTGGGAAAGGCGCGGTTTCAGAGCCATCAGCATTGGTGTCTCCGCCCACCGAATCATCAAGAACAGAGGTAAATACGATGGGTTGCTCGACAGTCCCCAACGCTTTGAGTGTGCCTGTATTCGCGTAGACATAATCGGCTGCCGGGACTTTCACGATGGTACCCGGCGCGATGGTCAGTGTTGTAGTTGCCGTTTGAGAATTATTGATCGTCAGCGAACCGGTCAAACTAATGGGCAATGAACCGTAGTTCCAAGTTCGGTCAGCAGCTAGGGTTCCGCCCTGCACGAAAATCGCGTCGCCATTATTGCCGGAAGCGGTCAGTCCGCTGACCACAGGTGCAGTATCCAGTTCAAAATAGTAGGCTACACCCAGGTGGTCTTGAGCGTGGAGGTTTTCCAACGTTGGAGTGCCCGACAAAACGTTGATCGCATTACTATACCCGGACTTGATGCGCACGTTGGTAAGCCTTGCTTGCATCTCTGTCGCTGTACCGGCATGGTTAATTTCGATGGAAGGCGTTTGCCCACCTCCGGTGCCGTTGCCGTCGGTATCACCCGCATAGCGGACCTCGACATTCTCCAGAACATTTCCTGGTCCATACAAGTAGATCGATTCCCAAGCTCCGTGATAGGGTGCTGTAAGGGCCCCGTCTGCATTGGTATCGCCGCCAACTGAATCATCGAACGTAGAAGTAATGAGAATGGGCCGGGCTGCGGTTCCTAGGGCTTTGAGAGTACCCGTATTGGCGTAGATGTAGTCGGCTTTTGGCACTTTGACGATCGTGCCGGGCATGATGGTAAGTGTCGTAGTCGCCGTCTGAGAATTGTTGATCGTCAAGCTGCCGGTCAGGCTGATGGGCAGTGTGCCGTAATCCCAAGTTCGGTCGGTCGTCAAAGACCCACCCTGGACAAAAATTGCATCGCCAAGGTTTCCACTGGCAGTCAAATCACTCACCACTGGTGCAGTGTCTAGTTCGAAATAATAAGGCACGCCCAGATTGTCTTGCGCATGAATGTTTTCCAGCGTCGGAGTTCCGGACACTACGTTGATCGCATTGCTGTAGCCGGACTTGATGCGCACCGTGCTCAGTCTTGACTGCACCTCGGCGTCAGTACCTGCATGATCAATTCGAATTGAGGGAGTTTGCCCTCCGCCCGTTCCATTGCCATCGGTATCGCCTGCAAAGCGCACTTCCACGTTTTCCAGAACATTGCCTGGCCCATCCAAATAGATAGATTCCCAGGCTCCGGGAAACGGTGCTGTAGCCGCACCATCGCTATTTGAGTCACCTCCAACAGAATCATCGCGAATCGAGGTGAAGATAATTGGTTGGGCTGCAGTTCCAATCGCTTTGAGTGTACCCGTGTTGGCCTGCAGGTAATCGGCAGCACTGAGCTTTACGACTGTACCAGGCATGATCGTAAGCGTAGTCAATGGCGATTGCGTGTTGCCGATGGTTAGGTTGGCTGTCAATACAATAGGCAACGTCCCGTAATCCCAAAGCCGATCGGAGGTCAAGACTCCACCTTGAACGAATATCGCGTCTCCCCTGTTGCCGCCAGCTGTCAACCCATTCACTGCAGGTGCAGTATCTAGCTCAAAGTAATAGGCCACTCCCAAATTGTCTTGGGCGTGAATATTCTGCAATGTGGGCGTACCGGAAAGAACGTTCAACGCGTTGCTATATCCAGATCGGATACGCACGTTGCTCAATCGTGTTTGTACTTCAGGCTCCAGGCCAGCATGATTGATCTCTATCGAAGGAGTTTGTCCACCGCCGGTACCGTTGCCATCGGTGTCGCCCGAAAAGCGAACTTCCGTGTGCTCGAGCACATTACTTGGACCGCGCAGGTAGAGAGATTCCCAAGCTCCAGCATAGGCGGTCGTATTTGCTTCGTCATTATTGGAATCTCCCCCTGCGGAATCATCCAGCACGGAAGTGAGAATCACCGGCTCCGCGGCCGTCCCGAGAACTGCTAAGGAACCACTCGAACTCAGGATGTAGCTTCCCACGGGAATTTTGATCACATTGCCAGCCAAGATCGTGAGCGTCGTTGTTGCCTCGGTTGTGGAGTTGATCGTCAGGTCAGTTCCCAAATGGGCTGGCAAGCCGCCAAAGTCCCAAGTTCGACTGGCGGTCAAAACGCCACCATCCACCTGGACTCGGTTTCCAGTCGTATCGTTGGCCGATAGACCGGTGTACGTGGGTTCTGCCAGCAACGACTGGTGAAAGGCCACACCGCCAGCGTTTCGCACAGCCACAGAATCCAATCGTGGATTGCTACCCGAAATGTCGACCCCAGTTGAAGCTACATGTTCGATCAAGACATCGTCCAACAGCGTAGAGCCCTTGGCCAGTCCGATGGCTGCAACAAAGCTGCCCGAGGTGGGGCCATTGGTTCGCCCAGCATATCGCACTTCCGCGTGACTTAAGTGGACACCAGCGTCTCCCAAATTGAGATAGAGCGCCTCCCAACTACCTGCTTCGGGAAGGCCCGCACCGACGGTCAAATCTTCGCCGACAGAATCGTCCTGGCTACTTGTGAAGATGATCGGCTGGCTCGCCAAACCAATCGCGTCTAACACACCGCGAACATCCAGCATTTTTCCTTGGTCGAACTTGACCACTGTTCCGGGCTGGATCGTTAGCTTAGCCCCGGGATTGAAAGTAACATCGTTCGTAACTCGTATGGTGCCTGACCATACGTCGTCGGTAGTGAATGCCCCGGCGACTTCCCTGGCCAGCAAGCGACGAACTTCCAGGCGCTCCAGTTGCGCAACACGGTTCCGGAAACGTTTTTCATGAGATTTGTGCCAAGATCGCATTTTAAACAGCACCTGAAAGTAAAAAAGCTGGCTGAAAGCGCGGTATCAGTTAGAATAATTAGGCGTAACTCTCTCAACGCGGGGTCCAGGATACTTTCGAGAAAAAGTGAATATTGAGAACTCATATGGTTTGCGGCGGGCGTTGATGCTGGCAGGGATGCCCATTACACAAGCACGATACTGTCCGGGCGGGTTGTAAGAGTTTGGTTACTGGCAACCGTGTTTTGCAACTGTGATTTTCATGTCTAGGACAAGCTCCTCGTCACGAGTGACGCTCGATGAAATTCTGCCACAGGTCTATCAGGATCTGCGATCCATCGCCTCCCGCGCGCTTAAACGCGAGCATCCAGGGCATAGCTACCAAACCACCGAATTGGTGCATGAAGCCTACCTGAGACTGGCTGAAATTAGACTGATGGAATGGCAGAGCCAGGACCACGTCTTGCGCGCAGCAGTAGGGGTTGTTAGGCGGATATTGATCGACTATGCACGTGCCCAAAAATCTCAGAAGAGAGATATTTCTCAGGCGGGAGCTCGCTTGCCTGTCGGAAACGTGGCATTGGTCACACTTGATCCCGATTGCATCGATCTTTTGGCACTCGACGAAGCCTTAACCAAGCTGAGAGAAATTGATGAACGCAAAGCGGACATCGTTGAACTGAAGTTCTTTGGCGGCCAAGATAATGACGCGACAGCTCGATTGCTAGAGATTTCGCTATCTACCGTAAAACGCGACTGGACCCTGGCCCGTGCCTGGCTCTTGCGTGAACTACGTCGATAATGGTTCTTCCGATAGCCCATTGCCAACTTGCCGACACCTTTTACCGATCGCCACCAAGACTGATTATCTTTTTGGCTTTGGCAGAATCGCGAGCGGTCACACGAAGCGGGCAAGGGGTGGATTGCCCTCCCCGTCGCTGGGGCTCCAGCACCTCCCCTCCGCAAGTTGCATGAAAGCAATGCAGTTTGCGGAGGGAGGGTTATTATGTTTACCCAGCGGTGGTGTTCGTCGAAAATTGTCCTAAAAACCGACACTTCTCGCCGATCGCCGGTACTGAATTTTCGTATTCACCCTCCCGCGCGATAGATTTTCCTTAGTAAACGCCGTCAATTCGCGGGAGGGTCGGAAAGCGAGTAATGCGAGCTTTCCTGGGAGGGGAAACTCGTCGGCCCTCCCCGCTAGGTTCGCATTACTCACCTAGCGACCCTCCCGCGAAAAAGTGCACTTTAGTTCGCAGGCAGAGGCGCGCGGAGGGTTGAAACTCCGATCAGTACTGTTGTTCGTCGAGAAGTGTCGAAAAACTTGGAATTTATCAGAAACTGCTGACCCCCCAGACCGCTACGTTTCGCCTAATCATTTGACAAGATTTTGATTCGCCAGCGGCAAAATCGCGATTCAATCGAAGGCTAAATCACAGCTATGAGTCAAGCACGTTGGCGACAAATAGAAGAACTCTTTCACGAAGTCATTGCGTTAGCGCCAGACGAGCGAATCGGGTTTCTAGAGCAGCGGGCGGGGGACGATGCTGAATTGAAAGCTGAGATTGCTTCGCTGCTTGAGAGTCTAGATGGTGACTCGGAGCTGCTGAGTGATTCGCAATCCGGTATTCAATCAGTTGTAGCCGAAGCGTTTGAGATTCTTTCGCAGTCAGAATTGGAGGCTCCTGTAGTCGAACCGACATCTGGCGAAAACGCGATCGGCAGCACTTCCAAATCACCGGGCAGCGGCAACACACACCGAAACGCTTCGGAGGATTCGCGTAAAAAGAGATTTACAGACCCTGAGCTGCAAGCGCTGATCGATTCAATCCCGGGCAACTATCAGTTTCGCGAAATCGTCGGAGAGGGCAGTAGCGGAATTGTAGTGCGTGCCTGGGACTGTACTCTGGAACGCGATGTTGCCGTTAAGCTGCTGCACAACCATAACTCTTCGGATATGAAACAAGCCTTAGCAGAATCCCGAATCCTAGCGGGACTGCAGAGCGATTTCTTCGTGCGTCTCTATGACATGGGAAGAGCGAGTCAGTACGAATACTTGGTGATGGAATATGTGGCAGGACCATCTTTGGCTGACTTGCTGCGAGGCGCAGGCGCCTTGCCTCAAAGTCAAGCCGCTGAATTGGCCTGGCAAATTGCTCTCGCAATAAAACAATCGCATGCAGCTGGAATCGTCCATCGAGACATCAAGCCCGGCAATATTCTGCTTACCAATAACGAAGATGGTACTGGCCAATGGCGTGCCAAGATCGCCGATTTTGGGTTGGCTCTCAAGAAGCAATCCGCTCATGAATCTGTCGGCATGAAAACGTTGCAGGGTACGCCCGCGTATATGGCACCCGAGCTATTCGTGCCCAATCCGCCTGTGTTACCAGTTTCCGATGTGTACGCGCTGGGATTGACTCTGTACGAAATGCTGGTCGGCGAAACGCCTTTCCGCGGCGCTATCCACATGCTTATTCAGCAAAAGAGCGTAGATCTAACCCGGCCACGAGCCTTGGACGATCGAATCGAGCGCGATTTGGAAAGCATTTGCCTGAAAGCTACAGCGACTGATCCGGACTCACGCTATCAATCCGCAGCGGAGTTGGCCGACGACCTGAGACGGTATTTGGACGGAAAACCAACTCGGGCTCGTCCCATCTCGACTTGGCAGCATGCCTACCGCTGGTGCAATCGAAATCGTCTCACAGCGCTGACGGCTTTGTTCGCCCTCGCTTTGCTGACGACTTTGGCCTTGGGGGCGACCGTCTATTCGTCAATGCTTTGGGCGCGCAACCAGGAAATTGAAACCAAGCAGCGCGCTATCGAGTTGGCTCTTGGGCAACAGTTGGGCTTGGCCAAGCTGGAGCTATTGCCGGGCTTAACAGAAAGCTTCATTACGGCTGTCGATAGTCCGTCGCAAAGCCTGCGCAAACTATGGGAAGCGGCCGATGACTCGCAACAAAAACTGAATTTCGCCTGTGCGTTAGCATCACTCGGAGAGGATTTCCATGGCCACATTTTGGGAAGCCTTAGGGACGTCGCGACTTCGCCAGCCGATTGCGCTGCGCTGGTGTTTGCCTTGCAATCCCAACCCGCTCGATCCAGCAGCTTGATCGGAGGTTCGTACCAAAAAGAACTTGATTCTAGGGAAAAAATTCGGTTGGCCATCTTGCAGATGGCGTTGGGATCGAGTGAGCTAGCCACAGAATTGACCCTGCCCAGTCAAGCTGATTTGCGGACACAATTCATCCACTTTCTACCCATGTGGAACGCTGGGGCCACAAAACTCTTGAAGTTTGCCCGCGAGCGTGAAAAGCCGGACTTGGCAATGGCAGTCGTGCTCGGTTTGGGGCTCATGGATCACAACGCATTCGGTGTCGAAGAATTGGCAGTCTTACGTAGGACTGTCGAACAGATTCAATTGGATTCACTTGCTTCGTCCGGCATGAAGTCTGCCGCTAACTGGATCTCCAGGAAGCATGCGTGGCACCCCCCGCGATTATCGAGCAACAATCTTGAACTTCCCTTTGAAATGGTGTACATCCGACCCGGTACATTTCAGATGGGCAGCTCCGATCCAGCAGGCCAATACAGTGGCCGAACGGCACACCAGGTCGAGATTACATACGCTTACTTAATGGCCGATCGCGAGGTCAGTGTCGATTTCTATCGGTCGCTATTGGATACACCGGAATACCAACAAGCTTGTGAGGCCGCCAATGCTATACAGATGCAAGTCGATGATTGGGAATTCGACTCAGTGATAAGCCCCAGCGATGAACATCCGGCCCAAAATCTGAATTGGTACGAAGCTGTGATTTTTTGCAACGTACTTAGTACGATCCACGGGCTTCAGCCATGTTACTCTCTCAGCGGCACGATTACTTTGGACCGAGATGGTAGCGAGCTTGTGTTACCCGACTGGCGGCGAGATCTTAGTGCGAACGGCTACCGTTTGCCGACGGAAGCTGAATTTGAATACGCTGCGCGAGCTGGCACCGTTACTACCTATTCGTTTGGTTCCGACCGACATTACTTGGAGTATTACGGTGCATGGTCTAACAACCTGCGAATCGCGTCAGCAGCCTGCGGCAGCTTGCTACCAAATCCATGGGGGTTATTCGACGTGCATGGAAACGTTTGGGAATGGAGCGATGATTGGTTTCTGGAATTTGGATCGGAAGCTCAGATAGACCCACGTGCCTGGCAGCCAGGTCCCGCCGGAAGGGCCTATCGGGGCGGCGGAATCAGCACCTATACAGGGGACCCATTTTCCGATTGTCGTGGCAACGCGCTGCCGAACAGCAGATATCGCAATCTTGGATTTCGGCTAGCAAGAAATGCACCTTCCGAGTAGCCGTTTCCAGTGTGATGCAGGTCGCGTCCATTTGTGTTGCTCTGGTCAAACGGGCAATAATGCGCAAGACTCATTCTGTGCTGGGCAAAGAATTGCGACATGGCAATCAAAACAACTTGGCCTTCGATTTTCCAAAGGAACTGCTTTTGTGCAAAATGCAGTGGGCATTCCTTTAAGACGGGGCGAGCGTCACGTCGTGCTGCAGCTAGAATCGCTCATCGACGACTGCTACCGAGATGGGCGTTATTACCGTATGGATTCTGCAGTGTTAGTCCACTGCATCAACATCAACTATCGTCAGGAGATCAGGCTGCGGTTGGCTTCTTGAGTCGAGCATGCCTGGCAGGAAGAGTTTGATAGAGTAAATTGTTGCCGCGTTTGCCAGCCAATTTGACTGCCCCAATCTCTCGCAAACAATAGGCGACCTTTTGAGCAAACCACTTGGGACGCTGCATGGCTGCAGCTAGTTCTGCCGTACCAAAAATGCTGGGCAGGGCATGCATCGGAAGCTGGTCCAGTAGATCGCGTTTGGTGCGTAGCACGATGGACTGGCCGACGGCAACCAGATGCTGGTCGACTGGAAAATACTTTTTGCCGCGCCGCGATGCACGGACACGGTCCACTCGCGACTCTTCCGCTTCGATCATCACGACTTCCAGTGTCAATCGTTTGCGCGGAAACACAGAAGTAAAGTGGACTAGATCCAAGAAAATGTCGAGCCACTCGCCGCGTTTGGGACTCATGCGGCTGCGCTTGATCTGCCCACCACGTTCGGTCAGTGTTATTACACGTTTGCGCTGAATGATTGGCTTGACGATACGCAACGAATGTTTGGATTGAGACAACAACTTCAACGTCTTGTCTCTCAGTGCCCCCAATGACGCGTGTTGTATTTCGATCAATTCGCCGCACTGGGCGATGGCGTCAATGCGAAAGCCATCCAGGCAAACTTCGACTTGCGCCTCGTTGGCTGCATACAAGACTTTCAGCTGCCGATGAAGCGAGGTTTCCATAATCCATTATTCTCGCTACCTGAGTGGGACACTCAGACGACAAACCACTAAATGCCTAAGTCAGATACCGTAACTAGAGTATCCAACTGAAGCCCTGCCGCCTCAATGGCTTCGCGACCACCTTCCAGTCTGTCGACGATTGCCAAGATCCTGTCAATTTGTAGGCCAAATTGTCTGGCGGCGTCAACAGCTTTAAGAGCACTACCTCCGCTTGTCACTACATCTTCGACAACAACAGCAGACATCCCAGACTGAATAGGCCCCTCCACTTGTCGACCAGCACCATGCTGTTTGGCTTCCTTGCGGACGATAAATCCCAACAAGTCGAGACCTCGCTGACCAGCTAACGTGATGGTGGCGGCCGTGATAGGATCAGCTCCGATGGCCATACCGCCGATCGCATTGGGCATGCTGCCATCCAGCAGTGCTAGCATTCCAGCGCCCACTTGGTTGGCACCCAGTGGATGCAAGGTCAGCTTGCGGCAGTCGAGGTAGAAGCTGGCCTGCTTGCCGCTCGCCAATGTAAAATTGCCAAACTGCAGGGCATGGGATTTGATCAACTGGATCAACTGTGAGCGATCGTATTGGTTTGCCATGTTTTCCATTTCAATTTGTGAACGTTCCATCAGCAACCAAGATATCTTAGACGGCCCAGTGAGACTGGGCCCAGGGAAGAGAAAAGTTGCCTATTCTGGATTCTGGTAGGACTGGCGATAGAGTTCCAGCAATTCGGCTGCCTCGAAAGCAGCCTGCTCTGCTGCAGTCACCTGTTCTGCGAGAGCGGCTTTGGCTTTCTGTTGTTCTGCCCGAGCCTGACTGTTGACCGCTTGAGCTTCCGCGACCGCCCTGACTTCATTTTGTAAGGCAGCCAGTTGCACTTGCAAGCTGGCCAGACGCTCTTGCAAGACGACTTGCTCAGAAGATTGTTTCTGTTCTTGGTCGGAAACGGTAGCCAGCGAATTACGCAAAGCTTCGACTTTAGCTGCAGCCAATTCCGCATCGGATTGGACCTGAGCCAGTCGTTGATCCAACTCCGCTTGCTCTTGTCGCAGCTTGATGAGCGCAGTTTCAACTTCTGCAAATTCTTCTTTTGCCAATGCCGCTCGATCCGCCGTTTCTTTAGCCGACTGAAGAAGACTTTGATGGTCCAGCTGCTGTTGCTTGAGAGTCGACTGCAATTGCGCGAGCTGATTCTGCAGATTAGTTTTTGACATCTGTGATTCAGCGTGAGCAGTCTGCAAATCTTGATATTTCGCCCGGGCCGCAACCAGCAATTCTTCCAACCGTTGAATTTCTGACACCTGTTGCAGAATCTGGTTTGACAACTCCGTTTCGGTGGCAGTGGCCGTGGCTAAGTCCGATTCGGTCGTTGAAACCGATTGTTCGAACTTCGTCAAACTTTCAAGCGATTGTGCGGCTTTACCACTGGCCATTTCAGCGGCTTGATTGGCAGACGTCAACTGTTGTAGCAGCGTTTGCAATTCAAGCTCGCTGCGGGCAATACGGTGAGCTAGCGAAGGTGGATTGGCAGCGATCAACCGTGCCTTTTCTGGATCGGCCGTATGCCACAATTGAATCTTTCCATGCCAATCCCCGCCAGCCAGGTGTTGTGCGTCGCCGGTCAGTGCGATCTCCAGCGCCGCCTCCGTCAGCCCCTTAAACTCTTTTTGAATTTCACCGTTACCATTCCAAAGTTTGACGATGGCATCGCGGCCAGCTGAGCCAAGGATCCCGTCATGCGCGAAGGAAACAGCAGTAACCCCGCCGGAATGTGCAGCCCAAGATTTGATCTCTTTGCTTTCGATCATGTCCCACAGTTTAATGGTGCCATCGAGGCTTCCGCTGGCCAAAACGTTTGAATCGGCTCGAAAGTCCACGCTACGCACCTCTCCTTTGTGCCCGGCCAGATCGCAGTAAATCAGCCCTGTATCGGCCTCCCAAACCACCAGTCCATTGCTGCGATCTCCCGAAGCGAGCAAGACACCGTCGGGACTGTAACGCACAGCAAAAATCCAGTCGGTGTGCTTCTTCAGACTTAGTAGCAATTCACCACTGACCGAATCATAGATGCGAATGATGCGCTGTGGTCCAGCCAGAGCAATTCGCGACTTATCAGGCGAGATATCGGCGGCAAGCACGATATCCAATTCGTCACCAACCTTGGTGATCCGGACACCGGTCTTGATATCCACCAGAACCGCACATCCGCTCTGGCTATGCCTACCGCCAGCAATCAGCAGTTGTTGTCCATCTCGCGTGAATGTCAATGCGTGAGGTTCACCTTCGGGGAAGGGAATGACGCCAAGTAATTCACCATTCTCGGCGTGGTACAAAACGACCTGTTCTTGCCCGCCAACGGCTATCAATGGTGCCCAAGGGCTGGCAGCCATTGCCGCAATGGCGGCACTACGCGCGGTCTCGCGAACCGGTTGGCTTAGCAGATGTTCTGGCATGGGCGGCGGACCGTCTGGTTTGCCCTGCGATACGGTACCGAGCATCGCGTTTGCTATCGCGTTGGACCGCTTGATCTTGCTGCCAGAATTCTCAGGCATGCCCTGTTCAATCCAAGTCTTCAGCAGGGAAATCTGCTCCTTGGGAATCGCATCTTGATCCGGCGGCATGAACGGACGTTCAGCGTGACTGACCAATGCAAATAACCGCGAGGAAGAGCTATTGCCCTCCACGACAACTTCACCACTAGAACCGCCAGCCAGTGTCGCTCCATACGAATCCAAGGCTAGATCACTTTCCTTGTCGCTTTCACTGTGACAGGACGTGCAATGTTCTCGCAGTATCGGCTTGATATGATCCTCAAAATTGATCATCTTGGTATCACCCGTCTCGGCAGCGTTGCTGATGGCTGCCAAGGGGCTGAGGAACAGGAGCGTAAACAGCTTCTTCATCAATCAATCCACTAGTGGTTAAACATAAATTCTCGACTATTCAGCAACGCCCAGAAGGCATCTTCCAAGGCGATCTGCGGATTGCCTGCATCGGCGATCATCTTCGTCAACGAATGTTCTTCAGCCTCAGTTGGCCGTCGTGAAAGACTACGAATGTACAGTCGTTCGATGATTTCCTGATTGCTGAGCGATTGTTCAAGCCAATGATTGATCAGCTTTCCTTGCGTGATTTTGCCCTGCGTGGAACTGCCATTGATCAGATGCAAAGCCTGTGACAACGACGGATCGGTGCTGGCCTCACAGTCGCAAACGGTTGTTCTGGCAGACCTGCCGAAAGTCGTCAGGAAGTAGTTGCTCGTAGCGCCATCGGCAATTTGAACTGCCCGCGCTCCGTCTGGCAAACCGCGGAACTTATCACGCGTGTCAGTCGCCTGTGAGATGCAATCCAACAGCATCTCTGCGGGAATACGTCGCACAAGAGCGTGCGAGTAGTTGCGAGTGTCCAGTTGGTTGGATTCGTTCGTCTGGGTACTGCGCTGATACGCGTCGGAATTGCAAATGTCGCGTACCAGCTGTTTCAGGTCGAAGTTGTAGTCGGTCAATTTCTGACCGAGCATGTCGAACAAGGCTGGATTGCTGGCCGGATTGCTAACGCGAATGTCATCGACGGGCTCAACAATCCCGGCACCCATAAAATGCGACCACACCCGATTGGAGATACTGGTTGCAAAAAACGGATTCTCGGAACTAGTCAGCCACTCGGCCAGGACTTGTCGGCGATCCTTGCCCCGAGTATCCGGACGACCACCACCCAGAAAAGTCGCAGGAACCGGCTTCTTGGTCACCGGATGGTTTACCTCACCGCCCCCACGGTTGTAGATGATGATTTCTCGATAGTCCTCGCCGGTTTTGCGTCCGATCTGAGAAAAGAAAGATGCAAAGCCGTAATAGTCGTCCATCGTCCAGCGGTCGAACGGATGATTATGGCATTGCGCACACTGCGTACGAATTCCCATGAAGACCTGAGCGACATTTTCGGCTGTCTTGAGCGTATCGCGCTCGACCTGGTAAAAGTTGGTTGCTGGCTTCTCAAAAACGCCGCCGCTGGCCGTGATCAACTCCCGAACAATCTGGTCAATCGGACTGTCGGCAGCCAGTTGGTTGGTCAGCCAACTGGAGTACTGAAATGCTGCTTTGTAGCTGACTTGATTGTTACTCTTGACGAGCAACAACTGCGCCCACTTCATGGCCCAGATTTCGCTGAATTCCTTGCGTTTGAGCAAACGGTCGATCCAGCGGGAGCGCTTATTGGGCTCTTGGTCACTTGTGAATTCTCGATACTCGTCCTCGGTGGGCAGCAAACCGACAATGTCTATCGTCACACGTCTGAGAAACTCTTCGTCGGTGCATTTTTCACTCGGCAGGATTCTCAGTTTGTTTAATTTTTCAAGCACCAGTTGATCGATGTAGTTGCCCTGGATTTCGGGAGCCGCGTATTGCAACGCCTGGGGCAATGTTAGGACTTGAGTACCCACGGTGTGGGTATCGAACCTGGCCATGACAAACGCTTCACCACGCACTCCCGCCGTTACGATACCTTGATCGTTTACAGCTGCCGAGCGTTCGTTGTTCGTCGTAAACGCAGCCAGATGAGTAACGTCACGCGTTGTACCATCACTGAAACTAGCCACTGCCACCAATCGCTGGGTCGCTCCTTCGCCTTCCAACACAGCCTGCGGCGGAAACAGCTGGACATGCGTGCAAGTTGGAGGGGTCGTCGCATCCAACTTTGCCTCCGATTCAAGCCAATTCAGGAGCGTGGCAGCGTAAACACTATCGGGTTCGATCCGTTTTCCACCGGAATGCGGTACGCCTCCGATGGACTTCAAGTAGATCAAGCTTTGATCGGGAATCGCCAGATTAATTCTTCGAATGCCAATTTCGCGAGTGATACGTTCGTAATCACCTACCGGATCGAATCCGAACAATGACAAGCGAAAGCCATCTTTGCCACTGGCTGCACCATGACAGGAACCTGTATTGCAACCCGCTCGCGTCAAAACTGGCATAACATCCAAGTGGAAACTGACAGGTTTCAACTCGCCCGCGTTCTTCACTGTTACGTCGCAACTTGCCGACATGTCGCCCCAAGACGCGACAATGCAAGTGTTGCCGTCGGCTTGGGGCTTTGCGCGAAACTGATCCAGAGTAATCAAACCGGCGTCCTGGACATTCCAAGTAACTTGATCGGTGACGTCTTCACTGATTCCGTCCCGACGCGTGGCCACTGCGATGATATTCTGAAAGTCGGCTTTGCCCGACAACTCAACGATGGGTGGATATAGTTGTAGGGATACCCAATCCGCAGAAGAATCGGCAGTCTCGGGGAGCCGACTGACATTCTCGGCGGCAACGCCCAACACTGAATTCAAGGCAACCACGCAAATTGCGAGTGCCAAAGTCCAACGCCGTTTGTAGTGCATGAACCGATCCAATAACTTGTTTTGGTTGAAAACTATCTTTCCTGCGAACCGCTTAGAACGTTTCTTTAAGTCGGCCTTGTCTGTCTCGCGTCTATGACTTGATCCGGAGACGTCACAAACACACTGGCCAAATGCGTCTCCTGGCCTCTAGCCCATCACGGCTGACTTTCCTGGAGCAGCAGCTTAGCTTGTCGCAATTGCTCAAGTCGGCTGAGCGGCTTCTCCGTGGCAGTGGCAGGTGCAGAAGCTGCTGGAGCGGCTGCAACGGAGTTGGCCATCGGCGGTGACAATTGCAATTGTCCTTGGCCTGCGTTCTGCATAATGACGCCGCCGGGGCGCGTAATGGAAGCCTTGATATAGATCGTTTTGAACAGTCCCGCACGTGCGTCGGCGGCGATAGCAATCGGATAGGAAAGCTGCTGCAACTCAGGCGTCCACTTCACCGTCGGGTGTTCGCACGTCACTCCTGCAGGCAAGCCGACCAGTTCGAACTGGACATCGCCTTCTGGTGGAGCTTTGACCTCCAGTCCGACAGCGATCACGCCAGATCCGCCCAACTCCGCTACCGTCTTGCCAAATTTGAAGTCGAAGAAAGAATCTGCCACATCCTGTGTTACAAACTCCGATGCAACCCAAACGTTGGCGTTCATTGATTTTGCCCTTGCCAACACGGTAATTGGAAAGCTACCAATCGCAGCTTTGGAATTCGCCGTTACAGGGATGCGGGCTTCTGTTTGATCCGGTTCGATGCGAATGGAACCGCTGACCGAGACCCCGCCAGGATTCACGAGAGATCGAAGATAGATGCGCTCGTTGTAGCCCTCATGGCGATGGGCCTTGACTATAAACTCGGCGGTACCATCTCTCACTAGAGGTACCTGAGGTTGAACGACTTCGATGGAAAAAGGCAATTCCTTGGTGACTGCCAGCGTCAGCCGCTGAGCATCATGCCCCCACATATCGCGATTGTTTTGGCCACGCACGAGCATCGTTCGTTGATCAAGTTTGCCAGCGACGCCCGCGCCGCCTGGTGGCGTTTCGGCAATCAAAGTCGCTAGCTGCGCACCAATCGGTGCGTCGGCAGCGGCTTTGATCATCATAGGTATGTAGGATGCGTTTGCAGGAACTGAAGGAGTTGTCAATTCGATGCCGGGCAATGGATCTTCCATCCTCAGAATCAAGTCACCCGAAAAATTCTTCCGCGCTGCGCGTAACAGCACGGCCATTTGACCGCCACGCGGCACTTCGACGGTCTGAGAAACATAGCGTTGCAATTCATCGATTGTTAACCGCAGTGATGGTTCCGGCGACCTGATTTCAATGCGGTAAGCGTGGTTCGGACTGCCTTCGTTCAATTGGTCGCGCACCGCCACCAAGTATTCGCCGTCTTCGGGAACCTTGAACGCTTGCAAGCTATCGGGGCTGCCAGCATCGTCGTTGGTAGCCAAGCGTCCTCCGCCGACTTTGTGGATCTCCAGCCAACTATCTACCGGGGACCGCAAAACTCTCCGAGCAAAGACCTCCAATTCAAGTTGCTGGTCTTTCTTGGCCTTTATCTTGAACCAATCGACGTCTCCGGGCGATTGCAAGACACCGTTGAACGCGACGGGGCAATCGACAGCCACCAGTGCTGCATGATCGGAATCGGGCTCGCTTTCTATGATGTTGGGCAAGTCGACCACCCGCAGCAAATTGGGCGATGGGGCTGACTTGCCATCGCGAGTGGCGACGAACGGAAAATCGCCAGCTTGGTCAGGCAGCTGAATCGTTTCCTGCCAGCGTTCGCCAGAAGCATCAACGATGGTCGCAGCGATTTTCTCACCGGGTCTGCCCCCGGATGGCGTAATCGAAAGGGGGCGGGGAAAGTCGCCGATATGCATACGGTATTGGCATCGATCGTTTCCGCCGAAACTGCTTTCGCGCACTTCGACAATGTACTTGCCAGCCTCAGGAGCAATAAACGAACACACGCAGTCTTGCTGTACCAAGGGCGCATCGTCGCTCCGAGCCAATTCAAAACGCTGGAGATCCAAGATTGCCACGAACGGATCAAAGAACTCAGTTCCCAATCGCAGCCCTTCGACTTCAATATTGACCTTCTGGCCCTTGGCCAATTCTACTTGATAGTAATCGACGTCCTCGGTTTTGATCACGCCGTTAATCGTCGTATTCAAGTCGATTGGCTGAGGCGTCGCAAAATCGCTATTCGGCTCAACCTCCGTCGCCTCAGGTAAGGGACTGACACCAAAATATCGCAAGTTGCTAACACCAGTTGCAGTAGCCAACCGCATGGCGTGCAATCCCGGCAGGTTGTCCGCAGCAATCCTTAGTCTTGCAACGACTTTGCTCCCGCTTTCCGCCTTCAACTCGATGACTTCCACGCCGGGATCGTAGAACAGCAGTTGCGTCGTGTCATCCAATCGCGCGCCCGAAATGACCAGCAAACATTCGGTACCTCGCTGAAATCCAGGTGGATCCAGTTGAGTGATGGTCGGCAGGTCGGCGTAGGTCGACGATGCCATGGCAGCGACTATTGCGGCAACAGTGGCGAGTATCCAAGATCTCACGGCAAGAATTCCTGATGAATTGTATTGGCCAGTGAACGATTGAGTGAGCGAATGTGGTTGTTCTGAGACGCGATAACACCGCACCGCGTCTGAACAGAAATTTGGAAGAAACTCGCGATATCTTCAGCAAACGCGTAGTCTCAGTGAGCAGATCTTGGTTAGGCCAGCAATTCCTTGAGCACCTTGCCACCGTTGACGATCTCGATCGGACGATCGCCCGGCGCCATCAACTCCTTGTCGGCCACGATACCCAACAAATGGTAGAGAGTCGTTGCCAGATTCTCAGGCGAAACGGCGTCCAAGTCCGGTTCGGCAGCGATCGAGTCCGAGGCACCGTACACAGCCCCGCGCTTCACGCCACCGCCAGCCAACATGACACTGAATACCTTGGGCCAGTGGTCGCGACCCGCGTCTGAATTGATCTTGGGTGTACGTCCAAATTCGCTGGAGACCATGACCAAAGTCGTGTCCAACAAGCCGCGCGAATCCAAGTCTGTCAGCAGTTCGCTCAGGCCCTGATCGAGCGCTGGCATTTGATTGCGAAAGTTGTTGGTGATGTCGCGATGCATGTCCCAACCACCGTAGGTCAAGGTGACAAACCTCGCTCCCGCCTCGACCAAACGCCTGGCCAACAGCAAACGCTGACCAGCTTGATTGCGTCCGTAGCGATCGCGGATGGCCGCATCCTCTTTCTCGATATCAAACGCCTCGCGGGCTTTGTCCGAGCTGATCAAGCTGTAAGCTCGCTCATAGAAACTGTCCATCGCCGTGACAGCATCCGCATTATGTCGAGTTGCAAAATATTGATTGACGGTATTTAGCGCCTCACGCCGACGCGCGAATCTATCACCATCGACACCGTTGGCCAAATTCAAATCCTGCACGCGGAAACCGTTGTTGGCTGGATCTGAACCTAGGCTGAATGGGCCATACGAGCTGCTCAGATAACCGCTGGAAGCGTACTCGTTGGGACGATTGGGGATGCAAATGTACGGCGGCAAATTGTTGCGCGGCCCGTATTCGTGACTAATCACGCTACCAAAGCTGGGGAACACCAAGGCAGGGCTTGGCTTGTATCCGGTAAACATGTTGTGAGTGCCGCGCTCGTGAGCTGCCTCACCGTGGGTCATCGATCGAATGATCGTAAATTTGTCAGCGCACTGCGCTAATTTAGGCAAAGTTTCACTAACGACTTCACCGGTGTTGGTTTTGATCGTCCCCATCTCTCCGCGGTATTCCAGCGGACTATAGGGTTTGGGGTCCCAGGATTCTTGATGCGCCATTCCGCCTGGCAGGAAAACGTGAATCACGCTCTCGGCTTTGGCCGGAATAAAGTCGTAGTGCTTCTGGTCACCGTAAACGCTGCGCATTCGCAGCAAGTCGGCCAACCCAAG